>PKUA01000027.1 GCA_002868905.1 Desulfuromonas sp. | reverse complement strand
GTTGAATACCCGAACGGTTCGACGAAACTTTGTCTTTCCTGCCATGATGGCGCCACGGCCCTCGGAGAGCTTGCTTCGGGTAAAAATATTGCCATGACGGCGAATTATATTACCGATGTTGCCAAGATTTTTGATCCGCTTGATGGGACAACCCTTGATTTTGCCCAGACACACCCCGTTTCCTTCGTCTACAACGATACGGTCGCGGCCTACATCAACACCAACGGAATCAACAACGGCTATGTCGTTCCTGACCCTGATATCGAAAGAGATGTCCGCCTCGATAGTCAGAGCCGCATGCAGTGTACCACCTGCCACAACCCACATCACAACAGTCGGGGAGCGAGCGGGTACAATCTGCCGTTCTGGGCCAAGTTTACCGGTGCCTCCAATGAAGATGCCGATTACAATGCGACCTGCGTTCAGTGCCATACCGGTGCCGGTGCCAAAACCGGGCCACCGAATGATGGGCATAATTTATGATTGAAAGGGCTTTTCTCTGTATCTCATGCTGGTTGCTGCTGATCGTTTTTTCGGCTCTTCCACCCTCGGCCAACGCTGCACCTTCGGTTGTTGATGGCCGCCGCGAAGTTCTCCAGGGGACTCATGCCAATCGCGGCTTTTTGCCACGATCCTGCCGTGCCTGTCACCGGAAAATGAATATTGCGATTACCGGTGAAGAGAGCGGATGCCTGACCTGCCATGGCGGCGATGACGCCAGACAGGCAATGAGAGATGCTGGATTGTTGAAAGGCAAACCCAAGCTGGCCGATATCGAAAACTCGTTGCAAAAAACCTACAATCACCCGGTTTTATCCATCAACGGGGTCCATCAAAGACGTGAAATTCTCCCTGAAGACCAGGTTGATGTGGCGCGTCATAGTGAGTGTGTCGATTGTCACAGCCCCCACCTGAGCGAGAAGGAGCGTCCTTTCGCCGGTCTGCGTGGGAAACGAGTCGGAAACCTGATTGCTGATATCGAACAAGAGTATGAACTCTGTTATCTGTGCCATTCTGACAGCGCAAACCTCCCGTTCAATTCGACGAACAAGCACTCCGAGTTCAGAATTGAAAATCGCTCCTATCATCCGGTTGAGGCGGAAGGCCGGAACCTTTACGTCATCAGCCTTAAAGATCCGTATGTTGAAAAAGCTGAGAAACCGAACGAGGTTTCCCGTATAAGCTGCAAAGACTGTCATGGCAATGATGATCCGGACGGTGCCAAGGGACCGCATGGCTCAATTTATCGCGGCTTGTTGGTTGAAAATTTCCAGATGGACGATGCCTTGCCCGAAAGCGAATTTGCTTATGCGCTCTGTTATAAATGTCATGAGCGGGCCAGCATCCTGGGGAACGAGAGTTTCCCCTATCATGCCCAGCATATTCAAGGGAACAGCGCAGCAGGGGTTGACGGGACATCCTGCATCACCTGCCACGATGCGCACGGCAGCAGCAATTATCAATATCTGATCCGTTTTAACGAGGACGTGGTGCTGCCGAATGCCGACGGGAAACTCGCCTTTGAGAGCCAGGGGGCCTCGTCACGAACCGGTAGTTGTTTGTTGAATTGTCACGGCGTTGAGCATAACCCGAAGAGTTATTGATCAACGTATGAGTTCAACAGGAAAAAGCCGGCTGATTGTAGTCGGCTTTTTTTGTTCAGAGGTTCGATTTTCTTAATAAAATATGCTATCTTTCCAACCTTATGCCGACGTTTCAATGCAAACTTGGATCCGCTGATGGGCGGGTCATCGACCGTGAGTTCGAAGCATCGAGCCGGGAGCTATTGCAGGCGAGTCTCGAAGAACAGGGGTTTCATGTTTTTCAGATTCAGAAAAGGCCGTTTCAATTTCTGAAAAGCAAAGGGGCCGGCTGGGGGGGGCGCCGCTTTCTAAGTTTCAACCAGGAGTTTCTGGTCCTGCTCAAGGCGGGCCTTCCAATTCTGCAAACCCTCGATGCCTTGCTGGAACGTCATGAGGGGGGGGCTGCGAGGCAAGTGTTGCAGGAAGTTCGGGAAGATATCCGTGGTGGCAACAGCGTATCCGAATCGTTTGCCAAGTTCCCGCACTTTTTCCCGTTGCTCTATGTGGCGTCAATCAAGGCAGGCGAACGGACCGGGGATCTACCGGTAACTCTTTCCCGGTACATCGAATATCAGAAACGTGTCGAGGCGATCAAGGCCAAGGTCAAGAATGCATCTTTTTATCCGGCGATGTTGAGTTTTGCAGTTATTGCGGTTCTGGTTTTTTTACTGGTTTATGTTGTGCCAAGTTTTACCAGTATTTACTCGGATGCCAATGTCGACCTGCCATTAATTACCGTGTTTGTCATGTCATTGGCTGATTGGGTCATTGCCGCTTTGCCCTTTTTTGTGCCGCTTCTAATTGCAGTTGTTCCGTTGTTGCGGTGGTTCCTGCAAAGTGAAAAGGGCGGTTTGATTGCGGATCGCCTGATTTTACGAGTCCCTTTTCTCGGAAATCTAGCGAGGGAATACGCTCTGCTCAGTTTCTGCAGGACCCTTGGGACAACACTGTTGAGTGGAATCCCGGTCGTTGAAGCCCTGAAAATGTCGCGTGGAACTTTAAACAACCGTATTCTTGAGTTAGCGATGGTCCAAGCGATTCAAAGGGTTGAAGAAGGGGAGAATATCGGTCAGGCGTTTGAAGGGAGTGGAATATTTCCGGGGCTTGCTCTTCGTATGATCGCTGTCGGAGAAAAAGGTGGTGCCCTTGCACAGATGCTGGAAGATGTGGCGGCATTTTACGAGAGCGAAGTTGAGCGTCGTCTTGATCGCATGACAACCCTTGTTGAACCGATCATGATGGCATCTATGGGTTTATTGATCGGTGGGGTCGTTGTTGCCATGTATATCCCGATATTCCAACTGGGTGGCGTCGTCGCCGGATAAGGGGCGGAGCATTTTGAATGGCATTTGAAAGAAAAAAAATTGGCGAGATTCTGGTTGAACTCGGAGCCATTGCACCCGCCCAGGTCACCTTGATTCTCGAGGCCATGCCCATATCGGGAAAGAGGTTCGGTGAAACAGGTATTTCCGAAGGGTTGTACAGTGCGGATGATCTGGCACAGGGCCTCGCCGTTCAATTCGGTCTCCCATACTGTGACCTGAATGACGTTTCACTTGATACCGATCTACTCGAACAACTGCCAAGTGGTTTGCCGCTACGGCATCTTCTGGTGCCACTGCGGCGTGACGAAGAGGGGTTGGTGGCTGCCGTTGCTGACCCGTCGGATATCGCGACCCTCGACGATCTCGAGATGCAACTTGGGACTCCATTACTCCTGCAGGTAGGAGCCCCCGGAAAAATTAAACTTCTTCTGGAAAAGGGGGAAGGGTCCAAGCAGGTTCTGCAGGAAGTTTCAGAAGATTTCAAGCTGCAGCTTGTCAAGGAGACGGATAAGGGAGAAGAAGTCCTTTCGATAGAAAAACTGACGGACGACAGCAGCCCGATTATTCGGCTCATTGATTCGACTCTTTTCGATGCTCTGAACAAACGGGCAAGCGACATCCATATCGAAACGAACCTTGATGGTGTCGTTATCAAGTACAGGGTCGATGGAGTGTTGTTTCGTGCTACCGAGCCGCTCGATAACCGGTTTCAAAGCCCGATCATTTCACGTATCAAGGTCATGAGCGAGCTCGACATCTCTGAGCGGCGCATCCCTCAGGACGGTCGCTTCAAGGTGCGACGTGGCAATAAATCGATCGATTTTCGTGTTTCCATTATGCCGAGTGTTTTCGGGGAAGATGCTGTTATCCGGATTCTCGACAAAGAAAGTATCGCGGCAGACCTGAAGGGACTGACCCTGGATGTCCTTGGTATTTCCGAACGTGAACGGGTTCGATTCCGGCGGAAAATTCGCGAACCTTACGGCATGGTGCTTGTGACAGGTCCGACCGGTAGTGGTAAAACCACAACGCTTTATGCAGCATTGACCGAGATTCATAACGAAGAAGAGAAAATCATCACCATTGAAGATCCGGTTGAGTACCAACTGAAAGGTGTGGTGCAGATACCGGTCAATGAGAAGAAGGGGCTGACTTTTGCCAAAGGGCTCCGTTCGATTTTACGCCACGATCCGGACAAGATCATGGTCGGGGAGATTCGCGACCCGGAGACCGCCCAGATAGCAGTTCAGTCAGCGTTGACGGGTCACCTGGTTTTCACAACTGTTCATGCCAACAACGTTTTCGATGTGCTTGGTCGTTTCCTGCATATGGGGATCGACCCTTACAATTTCGTCTCCTGTCTTAACTGTGTCGCGGCTCAAAGATTGGTGCGAAAACTCTGCGTTCATTGTCGCAAGCCGGTTGAATACGATGAAAACGTTTTGGAGGAGTCCGGTTTTATCGGGCCTGATTATCAGGACGTTGTGTTCTACGAAGGCGAGGGTTGTCGTGAATGCCATGGAACCGGCTACATGGGGCGAAGTGCCATTATCGAGCTTCTTGAATTGGACGACGAAATCAGGGAATTGATTGTGACGAAAGCCTCGGTTTCTCACCTGAAAGAGGTCGCGGCCCGGGCAGGCACCATGTTTTTACGTGAATCAGCCATGGAAAAGGTTGTGGCCGGCATATCCAGCCTCCCTGAAATTAACCGGGTAACTTTTGCGGGGTGATATGAGTTTGTTCCGCCGAAAATATATCGGGTTGGCCATCTCGGGCGGGGAATTACGAGCTGTTTCCCTGCTGCGCCATGGTCGACAGTCGAAATTGGCGGGAGGGAGGCTCTTGACCCTTTCTGACGGCATATGGGACCCGTCACCCTATCAACCAAATATCAAGGACGTCGCTCGATTTATTGCCCGTCTGCGGGAAGTCATTACCCCCCTGGCGGGACATGAAAAACGAATCGCACTTTCGCTCCCGGCCAGTTGTGCCAGAGTTGTCGTTGCTGAATTCGAAACCGTCTTCAAAAACAAGGAGGAAGGGGCGCAGCTGATTCGTTGGCAGATGAAGAACAGTCTCCCAGGACCATCCCAGGATGCGGTGGTCGATTTCCAGCGACTGAACACACTGGAAAATGGTCGTCAACGTTATCTTGTTGCCGCCATGGCCGGAGCGGTACTGGAGCAGTATGAGGCGGCCTTGGAAGGTGCAGGTCTCCATGGCTTGAATATTGCCTTTCAGCCTCTTCACATAGGTCAGTTTTATCACCGGCGGCTTGATACTGCCGAGCCAACATTGCTGGTGGCGCTGGAAGGTGGAGAATTGTCATTACAGTGTTACCAGGAAAAACTGCTTCGGTTTTTCCGGCAACGTCGAGTACAGCAGCAGCCGGAAGCAGTTTTCCAGGAGATAAATCGGTCTTTGTCCGCCATGCAGGAGGAATTCCCAAACCTTTCCCGTGCCGGTATCCTGTTGCACAGCGACTGGGAACAACAGGAAGGTCTTGCAGAAGCCGTTCAGGGTTTATTCAGTAAAAGCGTGATCGTGCTGGACCCGCGCGTGGAACAGATGGCGATTAGAAAGCTCAACCTACCCTCATGGAGGGTACGTGGATTAACCGGCGCAATAGGTGCCGCTGAGCAGATGATGTGAGATTATAATTCATGCGCGTCGCAATCAATCTTTCCAGACGGATATACGTACATCGACCGGCATTACTACTCGGGTATAGTCTGCTTGCGGCGATCTTGACCTGCTTGCTCGTTTTGCAGGGTTACGATTTGCTGCAATGGAACAGACAGAAAACCTATCTCGAGAATGAAATTGAAAAATTTGAGGTCCAGCTAGGTAAGCGTGCCGGTGCCAATACATCCTTGGTAGATATTGAAAAACTGGCAGACGGTATCGAACAGGCGAAACTTCTCCTGGAAAAGGATCGCTACCGCTGGACCGAACTTCTCTCCCAACTTGAAGAGGTCATCAGCCCCAGGATACGCCTGATTTCAATTCAGCCCGACTTCAAGGCGAAGACAATCGGTTTGTCAGGCCAGGCACGGGATGTTGCTGCTCTTCGAGAACTTTTGAAAGATTTGAGTGAATCAGAAACGTTTCGGGATCATTTCCTGAAGAGTCAAAAGCAGGGAAGAGGCCAAGGCAGAGGTAGCGATGATATAATCAACTTCTCAATCACCGTCAAGGAGGCTTTGAAATGAGCGTTGTCGAGCGTTTCAAAGCCGTATGGCGGGTGAATCGCTGGTTCCCCTGCCTTTGCCTGGGCTTGCTTGTCACTGTCGTGGTTTCATTTGTCTGGTCCAACCAACGGGTCCTGCCGAAGGTCGGTCATCTTGAGCAACGTTTCATGGAACTTCAGGAGCAGGTACGGCAGGCTCGTCGAATGGCCGCAACTGAAGGGAGCCAGATATCCATCGTCAGCCAGGGTCGCGATGATCTGAAAACGTTTCGTCAAATGGTTCCGCTTCGGGAAAATTTTGAGCAGTTGATCGGTGAGATATTTTCCCTGGCTGACAAGGTCGGTTTGGATATCAGCAGTATCTCCTACGGGCAGGGGAATGTTGATGGATTGAACCTCCAGAGCTACAAGCTCAGCTTTGATGTTTCTGGAGGTTACCGCCAATTGAAACAATTCCTGTCCCTGATAGAGAGCTCTGAGCGCCTGATCGTCGTTGACAGTATTTCTCTGTCCGGTCGGGGTGAGAAGGATGTCGTCAGTTTGAAGTTAACTTTGACGACATTTTTCCGAATGGGGAAGGCGTGATGCGGCAAAAACGCATACTCCTTATTTTGGTGGTACTGCTTGTTACCGCGGTTATCTACGCATGGCTTGATTCGCCGGTGCAACAACGCGTGACATCTGGCAATAACGGTTCCGGAGTCAAGGAACGACAGGGACAAACCACTGCCGTAAAGACCTTTCGTCGGTTGAATTTTAATTTGCCCGCGGTTTCAGATGAGGAGCCTGTAACTTTCAAGAGGGATATATTTAATTTCTATTCGCCCCCCAGACAGGTCGTAAAAAGGCCAATAACGCCAGAGCCCGACATTGTTTCGCTGCCAATTGTCGAACAGCCGAAAGTTCCTGCGCCGCCATCCGCAATTCAGCCGGTCGTGCCGCAACGTGCCAACTTCCGTCTCATCGGGCAATTGGTGAAAGAGGAACGGGTTGTCGTATTTCTTGGTTTGGGGAGTGAACTTTATGTGGTGCGGGTCGGTGAAAGTTTCGGCCCGGAGGATAAATTCCGAGCGCACGAGATCAGGGATGGTCTCCTGTTGGTTCAGGAACAAGGATTCGATACGCCGATCAGTGTGAGACTCGGCCAACCCAAGCCTACCGAGTGATAATCGGGAAATGGCCTGTTTTGATGAATTGCCACCGATGATGTGTTGCTGACAAGGGTTTTGAATATGAGAATTACGACGAATTTTAAACTGGTTTTTGGGTTGACGCTCCTGCTTCTGACCGGATGCATTGTTCACCCGGCGTTTGAATCCGGTGAAGAGCTGGTGCGTCAGGGCCGGTACGACGAAGCGGTCTACCAGTATACGGAAGCATTGGAGGAATTACCCGACAGCCAGGAGCTTCGGATGAAGCTGTTCGACGCCAAAAGCCGGGCAGCTCTCGATCATCTGAAAACTGCCCGTCGGGCCAAGGAGAATGGGCGATTGAAAGAAGCGGTGACCGAATATTCCCAGGTCATTGCTCTCGATCCGAGTCTCGAAACGGCGTTGCAGGAGCGAAAGAGGGTTGAATACAAACTGGATGCCGAAAAACTGGTTGTCGAGGCGAAGGACTATATCCGGGAACGCCGTTACGCCCAGGCTCGCGCAAACCTCGACCAGGCTCTGCTGCTCGATCCGGACCAGGCCCGTGCCCAGAAATTGTTGGCTGACTTGAAAGACAGGAAGTCGGCGATCATCGACGGAATCGAACTGGAAGTCGCCTCGAACGAGCCGATCTCCATTCAGTTCAAAGACGCGCAGATGCGCGAGGTGTTCAAGACCCTCTCCAAGCTTTCGGGGATTACTTTTATCATTGATACCGATGTTGAGGACGAGACCGTCCGGCTCTCTTTGGAGAGGGCGACCTTCGCCCAGGCTCTCGAACTTTTGCTCAATATGCATACCCTGGCCTTGCGCGTGTTGAACCCGCAGACCGTGATTGTCTACCCCGATTCGCGCGATAAAAAGAAGCAGTACGAAGACCTGGTGATCCAGACCTTCTACCTCTCGAATATCGACGCGAAAAAGGCTGTCAACCTGCTTCGCACCATGCTGCAGTTGCGTAAAATCTATGTGCACGAAGAGCTGAATGCTCTGGTGATTCGCGATACGCCCCAGGTGATCAAGCTGGCGCAGCAGATTCTGGAAGCATCCGACCGGGATCAGGCAGAAGTAGTTTTCGATATTGAACTGGTTTCCGTAAGCGGTACTGACGTACAAGCTCTTGGCACAAGGCTTAGTGCTTACTCCATCGGGATTGGTCTCTCAAACGGACAGGTGGTGACGATTGAAAATGATGACGATACAACGACCACTACGACGCAAAACCAGGCAATTGTTGCCTCTGGACTCCAATCCGGAGGCCCGGTTGAAAACCTTGTAAGCGGGATAAGTAATCTCGACGTCTTTTATACTCTTCCGGCAGCCACATTTGAATTCGCAAAAACCTTGACCAGTGCCGAGGTCCTGGCGAATCCAAAAATCCGGGTAAAAAGCAAGGAAAAGGCTAAAATCCATGTTGGAACCCGGGAGCCGGTTATTACCGTGACCACGACCGGCGATACATCGACTGATAATATCCAGTATGTTGATATTGGAGTGAAGTTAGATGTTGAACCTGAAGTCCAACTTGACGACAGTGTTGTGACAAAGATTACTCTCGAAGTCAGTGATAAATTGAGTGAGGTTAGAACCGCTAATGGCTCGGTTGCCCTGCAAATACAAACGACCAATGCACAGACCGCACTGACACTTAAGGACGGTGAGCGAACCGTTCTCGGTGGCCTGTTGCAGGATAATGAGACAACGACGAATATTACTATCCCTATTCTCGGGGACTTGCCACTTATCGGAAAATTCTTTTCTCATAATTCTTCGACAAAAAATAAACGCGAAATTCTCCTCTCAATCACACCGCATATCGTTAAGCAGGTCAACCTGCCGCGCGAGGACGAGGCGAGCCTTTGGTCCGGCAGCGAAGAAAACCTTAAGGCCGGACCGAGCTTTGATGCCTTTGCCCGTGGATTCGACGCAGAGCAGAACCTGTTGAAGACCCGGGTCCAGCCGGGAGCCGCAGCTGATCCGACCTTGTCCCCGGCGGTTGTGACGGTCGCTGAAAGACCTGTGCCTGCTATCGTCGCGACCGAGCCTGCCGTTCAGCCGGTCCCGACCCCGCCGGTCCAATCGGTGCAAATGACTTCTGAAACGACCAAACCAAAAGTGACGGAACCGGCGGTTGTTGCGATCGAGCCTCCTGGGCAAGTTGCGACGGTTGAGCAGCCGGACGAGATTCCTCCACCCGATATGGCCCCTGCGACAATGCCTGAGCAACCAGAGACCGGGATGGTTGTGAGTTCTCAGCCGGATGAATCACAACAACCGTCCCAACCCGAACCGGGACGCCTTCTCCCGCCGGAACCGCCGCCACAAGAGGTGGCCGAGGTTCCGGAGGAGCAGCTCGAGGTGACTCCGGTGGTTGCGGCACTTGACGAATCACGAGTTTTTATCAGCGGCAGTCGTCTGCTCAGCCTCGGCGAAGAGGTGGTTTTGAGCGTCGAGGTGACCGAGGTCGCCAACTTGTTCAGCGCGCCTATGTTCGTCAAGTATGACAAGGATAAACTGGAGTTCGTACGTGCCGATGAGGGTGGATTCCTTCGCCAGGATGGAACCCCGGCGGTCTTCACCACCAGCCCGAATCCTGCCAGGGGCAATCTGATCATCGGTTACAAGCAGGCGGCCGGCGGTTCTGGAATCAGTGGCTCCGGGGTGCTCTACACCCTGGTGTTCCGGTCCAAGCAGAAAGGTGAGGCGTCCGTTGATCTTGAGCGATTGAATTTCCGCGCCCCCTCTGGAAAGAGGTTGAATATCGAAGTTGAAGGAATGGTGGTGGAGGTCAGGTAAGGTGCCGAGATGGCTCTACCGCAATAATTCGGGTCTCTCTCTGCTCGAAATGGTGATCGCCCTGGCGATCCTTGCTGTGCTGGCCTCTGTGGTGATGCCGCTGAGTGAGATGACCGTCAGGCGTAACAAGGAAATTGAGTTGCGCAGGTCGTTGCGTCAGATCCGCACAGCGATCGATGCTTACAAGGACGACTTTGATCGGGCAGTCGAGGAGAAGAAAATCCAGGCAGCCATCAACGAGACAGGCTATCCCGAGAGCCTTGAGGAATTGATCGAAGGGGATGACTGGAAGGGGCTCTACCCTTATAAACGGAAATACCTGCGGCGTATTCCCCGCGATCCTTTTGACCAATATGACGAAGGGTGGGGGCTGCGCTCGTATAAGGATGACGCCGACTCGACCGTCTGGGGGGGGGACGATATTTATGATGTCTACACTCAGAGTGACGGGGTTGCCATTGATGGCACAAACTATCGTGACTGGTAGGGTTTGACGAATGCTTTTGATTTCAAATATGCGTAAAAATCATGGATTCACTCTGATTGAAGTCCTGATCGTCATGAGTATCGTTGGCATTCTTGCCGCGATTGCCGTACCGAGCTTTAAGCGGCATTCTATCAAGGCGAGGGAAACGGTTCTCCTGGAGGACCTATACCAGATGCGCAGTGCTATTGATGCCCACTTTGCCGACAACGCCAAGTATCCCGATTCCCTGGAAGACCTGGTCGATAAACACTACATCCGTTCTATTCCGGTCGACCCCTTTACCAAATCGAAGGAAACATGGGAGGAGATACCTCCGGAGCCAACACTCGACGGTGAACTCGCCGAGGGTGGTATTTTCGA
This sequence comes from Desulfuromonas sp., assembly GCA_002868905.1. GTDB lineage: Bacteria > Desulfobacterota > Desulfuromonadia > Desulfuromonadales > Geothermobacteraceae > BM304. The sequence continues at coordinate 41,745 of PKUA01000027.1, read as the reverse complement.
TGTTCGGAGCGGGTCAGATCTCGTCGGCTTGAACGGCATCCCCTACCAGGATTGGTGACGAGATCCCGTGGTCAAACTGTTCAATCTCAGCAAGAGTTACGGGCGAGACCTCCATGCCTTGAGGGATCTGACATTGTCGGTTCCGAAGGGTGATTTCGTCTATATCACCGGCCCATCCGGCGCCGGAAAGAGTACCTTGCTGCGCCTGTTGTTTGCCGCTGAAGTCCCGACCCGCGGCCAGATCCTGATCGGAGGGCAAAACCTTGGCCGACTCGGCAATCGTCAGATCGCCCTGATGAGGAGAAAAATCGGGGTCGTCTTCCAGGATTTCAAGCTGATCAACAGCCGTACGATCTATGAAAACGTGGCGTTCCCACTTGAAGTCCAGGGGAAGAAACGCTACGAGGTGAGCAACAAAGTCTACCAGGTCCTCAAGCATGTCGGACTCGAACATAAACTTAAACGGTTTCCGAAGGAGCTCTCCGGTGGAGAACAGCAGCGCATCGCTATCGCACGGGCTCTGGTCATTGAACCGCAACTACTGATTGCCGACGAGCCGACCGGAAACCTCGATCCTGAAGTGACGCTCGAGATCATGGAACTGTTCAAATCGGCCAATGCCCGGGGAACGACCGTGTTGCTTGCAACCCATGACCGGCAGATGATTCAACGTTTCCCTCGTCGCATTGTCAGCCTGGAGGCAGGTCGACTGTCTGCTGACACCGAGAGTTGATCCGGAAAGCGATTCATGCTGCGAAAAACCTTCTATTTCCTGCTTCGGGCCGTTCGTAACATGTGGCAGAGTCCCATGTTGACGTCGGCTTCCATCGTGACTGTTACTGTCGCATTGGCCGTGTTGGCGTTTTTTGCCGTTCTGGTGCAAAACATCTCCGATGTGACCCGGCACTGGAGTGAAGAGGTCCAGGTTGTTGTCTACCTTGCATCGAAGCCGGATGCTGCCGAACGAAATGCGGATATTCAAAAGCTCCGTGCCGACCCGGCGGTGGTCAGTGTTGCCTACATCTCGCCAGAACAGGCGCGCAACTCGTTTCGTCAGAGGTTGGGTGCGGACGAGGACCTGATCAAGGGAATGCCTTCTGACTTCCTGCCGGCATCTTACGAACTTCACCTCTCTGAGGAGATGCGCTCCGAAACAGGGGTGAAGCAGTTGGTTGAGCGGCTCAGGCAACAACCGCGTTATAGGGACTTGCGTTACGGTCAGGAGTGGCTCGAACGCTATGGAGCGATCATTTCGCTACTCCGTGTCGGTGGTTTCATCATGGGTGGTTTCCTGTTGTTTGCCGCGTTGTTCATCGTAGCCAACACCATTCGTCTGACTCTTTATGCACGCCGCGAGGAGCTGGAGGTCATGACCCTGGTCGGAGCGACTCCCTGGTTCGTCAGGGCGCCCTTTCTTCTCGAGGGAGGGCTGCAGGGTTTCGTGGGGGGACTTTTTGCCCTGCTGGTCACGTTCGGGCTCTATCACCTTGCCTTGCGCAGCCAACTCGCAACCCTGTTTATGGCGAGCGGAGTCGGCCAGATACATTTTCTTCCCGCGGCTTACCAGGTTTACCTTCTATTGACCGGGACCTTTTTAGGCTTATTCGGCAGTCTGGTCTCCTTGCGCCGGTTCGTTCGCATTTCTCCATGATCAGGTGTGTCTTGCTTGTCCTGCTGTTAACCGGCCTCGTTTCATCTGTTCAGGCGGCGCAGCAAGAGCATGAACAGAAAGTTCGTCAGGCCAAAGACAACCTTGAACAGGTGGAGCGTCAGATAGACGAAACTCACCAGCAGCTCGCCTCGGTACAAAAGAATGCCGAATCCCTGTTTCAAAAATTACAGGAAACCGGACGGAAATTGCGCCAGGCCGTAAGGCTGTTGAAGAAACAAAAGCGTGAATCAGTGCGGCTCAAAAAAGAAGTCAAGGCACAGAAGACTCAGCTGGAAGATGAAAAGAAGCGGAGCGCTGTTTTGCAGAAGCAATTACAGACTCGGCTTGTTGCGCTTTACAAAAGTGGTGAAATCGGTTCGGTTCGCATGCTGTTTTCCGCCCAGTCTCCCAATCAGTTACTGCAGGATTACGATTTTATGCAGCGCTTGATGCATTATGACAAGAAATTGCTTGCCAGTTTTCGTGACCAACAACAACGAACCGAATTGGAACTGGAACGATATAAAATGATCCAGGCCGAGCAGCAAGCCGCCCTTGAGAAGCAGCGACTGCGACAAAAAGAGCTGAACCGACTTCAGCAAAAGCAGAAGCAACAACTCGCAAAGCTGCGCGGGGACGAGGCGATGCTAGCATCGATTCTGCGGGAACTTGAAGAGAAAGCCGGTCGCTTGAACGATCTTCTTGGCCAGCTTGAAACGACAAAGCCTGACAACTATACTGGAACTTCCGATTTCGCAGCTGCTCAGGGTCATCTCCCATGGCCGGTGCCGGGAGAAGTCAGGGTTCCGTTCGGTCGTGGTTACCATCCCGACCTCGGAACGCGTTACGACAGCCGCGGAGTCGAAATTGCCGTCACCGGTGATGTCCCGATTCGAGCCGTGTGGGGGGGACGAGTCGCTTTTGCGCAGGCATTTCGTGGTTTTGGCCACCTGTTGATACTTGATCATGGTGCAGGGTATTACACCCTCTATGCACAGGCATCCCATCTCAGTTATAAAAAAGGGGATGTGGTTGCGAAGGGGGACGTCGTCGGATATTCAGGCTTCGAGGGGAATGATATCGTCTATTTCGAAATTCGGCAGGGTAGTCAAGCAGTCGATCCGATGACCTGGTTGTCATCAAACTGACCTGAGGCATTCATGCAACGTAAATTTGTAATACGAACAGCGCTTGTCCTTTTTTTACTCATCTACCCAGCTGCTCTTTTTGCTGAAGAACAAGCTTCGGAGAAAAACGATTATGAGCATTTGCAAGTTCTGGCTGACGTGCTGGCGATTGTCCGTCACAGTTATGTCGAAGAGGTCTCTCTTCAGGACTTGATCGACGGGGCGGTTGCCGGGATGTTGGACGGACTCGATCCTCACTCGACCTTCCTGCCGCCGGAACTTTACAATGAGATGCAGATTGATACCCGCGGTGAATTCGGTGGTATCGGCATTGAGATAAGCATCCGCGATGATGATCTCATGATAGTGGCTCCCATCGAAGAAACCCCTGCAGACCGTGCCGGTTTGAAGGCGGGGGACAAAATTGTGAGGATTGAAGATCAGTGGACGGACGAGATCGATATTCTTAAAGCGGTTGACCTCATGCGCGGACCTGCGGGTTCGGAACTCACCATCACCATCGATCGGGACGGCTTTGAGAAACCTAAGGAATTTACCATGACGCGTGAAATCATCCAGATTGAAAGCGTCAAGGTGAAAAGCTTTGGTGAGGGAATCGGCTATGCCCGAATCAGGCAGTTTCAGGAACGTACTGCCGAGGATTTGCAGGAGGCTCTCCTCGAATTGAGTTCCTCGGATGACTTTGAGTTGAAGGGACTTGTTCTCGATCTGCGCAACAACCCGGGTGGATTGCTTGACCAGGCTGTTAAGGTTTCAGATCTTTTCCTCGAGCAGGGGCTGATTGTCTATACCGAAGGTCGAGAAGAGGGGAGCAGGCTCAAATTCACCGCACATCAGCAGGGGACCGAACCAGGATACCCGCTTGTTGTCTTGATCGACAGTGGTAGTGCCAGTGCCTCAGAGATTGTCGCCGGGGCATTGCAGGACCATAGACGGGCTGTCGTTGTTGGTATGGGTAGCTTCGGCAAGGGTTCCGTTCAATCGATTATTCCCCTGAGTGACGGCTCTGCGGTCAGGTTGACCACCGCCCGTTACTTTACGCCGAGCGGGACTTCGATCCAGGCACGAGGTATCCGGCCCGATATCGAGGTGCCGCCATCTGTTATTTCCAACGAAGACGTTCACCCGTTCAGGGAAAAGGATCTTTCCAACCATTTCGCCGCCACCCCGTCTGGCAAAGACGGTGGGGGGGCGATGCAGTTTTCGGCCGCGGAAAAGACCGATTTCCAGCTGCAGCGCGCTGTCGACCTTTTAACCGGATGGCAAGTTTTTCGTCAGCGGATGTCGAACCCGAATCAATAATCCGATCGTGGTTATCAACCTGTAAATGCCTCGTCGCCCGACAAAAAAAAGAACCGGCCCGATCCGTAAAAAAGCTCGTCATCTGGACCGTGGACTGCGGCTTGCCCTGGCCGGCCTCTTTCTGGCTGCTTTCCTTGTCGTGAGCCTGGTGTTCCTGGGAGAGGTCGAGACTCGAAAAGAGACTCCGCCACCGGTGACTGTTCAACAGGTCGATCTCGACGATTTGCGAAGCGATGTCAGAGTCGAACTCGAAGGGGCCATGCTCCGCAGCGGCATCTCCAGCGAGCAGTTGGTTTTCGAAATCAAGGGCGGGATCGAGTGGTTCATTATCGATGCCGCAGTTCTTCCCCAGGCTCAGATAGAGCATTTGCGTCGACGATTGCAATACCTCGACCCGGATTTCAATCTCCAGCAGTCCCGATCTGGGGAATATGTTGTTTTTCGTGGGCAGCAGGCATGGTTCGGCCTGTTGCTTCGCCCCGAGAAAGAGCTGCCTCCACCTGGGCCTGCTGTTGCAACCGGTCGTATGGCAATCGTCATGGATGATCTTGGCCGAAGCCTGTCTACGGCACGCCGTCTGCTTGCCATCGACCTGCCGGTGACTTTGGCCATAATGCCGGGGACCGAGAACGCCGCTCGCGTCGCCACAATGGCACATCGAAAGGGGCGGGAAGTCATTATTCACCTGCCCAGCGAACCGATCGGCTATCCGGATGTCAACCCTGGCAGCAACGCTCTGCTGGTCCGCAATGATCGCGAGCAAATTCAACGTCGTCTCCTTGGTTACCTCGAACAGGTCCCGTACGCTGTCGGCGGGAACAACCACATGGGTTCACGCTTTACCGCTGATGAAGCCGGCATGGAAGCGCTGCTGTCCGGGATGTCGCGCGAAGGGATGTTCTTCCTCGACAGCCGCACATCGGGGGCAACGGTCGCTGAAAAAGTGGCAAAACTGGTGGGAATACCGTTCCTGGCGCGGGATGTTTTTCTGGACAACGAACAGGATGTGGGTCTGATCAGGGAACAGATTGAAAAGGCCGTGCGTCTGGCCCGTCGTAGAGGAGAGGCGATCGCGATCTGTCACCCGTACCCTGAGACGTTGCAGGCCCTGGAGGGCATCGGTCCATTCCTGGATCAGGAACAGATCGAGGTTGTGCCGTTATCAGCCCTGCTGCACCGTTGAGTCGCCTCGGCTCGTCCAGAGGTCGAGTCGCCTTTTGCCGGTTTGCGCCATCTCTTCCATGAGGATCGTCGCCAACTCGGTCAACTGTCCGTGAACTTCCGTAAGACGGCCATGTGTGATCACAGGATAGATCCTGCCATCGGGATTGGTATTCAAGGATTCGACCTTGGGGCTCTTGCTGATGAAGGTCGGAAAGCAATGGCAACCACGGTGCATGGCATAGGCGCGCAGCAGGTCGAGCGTCGACTCGAATGGCCCTTTTTGAAAATGGATGCGTGAATCGATCAGGCACGGCAGGATGGAGGCAGTCTGCTTCGGGATGTCGTGCTGCTGCAGGAAATCGTAGATTTTTCGACTGTTTTCGAGGCTTGGAGCGTCCTTGACCGGAATGATGATTCTGTCGGCCAGGAAAAGGGCGTTGCGGGTCAGCTCATCCAGGTCGGGGCGGGTATCGATAATCACGACTCCCTCCAGTTGGCCATTGGCGAGCAATGATCCGAGCAGGGATGGCTGGGCGAAGCTGTCACGGACAAGGTTAAGGTCGCTACTGGACGGGATAAACTGGATGCCGAATTCTCCGGTCTCAACCAGGGTGGCCACAGGCTCTCCGGCCAGCATTCTGCCGACGGAACCGTTGGGAGCGCGGTTGCCGATTCGGAGCATCCGATCGACCGAGAAGTGGTTGTCAAAGCTGAACAGTGTGATCGGCAGATCTTCTTGGAGCGCACGCAGATAGATCGCCAGGTTGGTCGCGAGGGTGGTCTTGCCGACCCCCCCCTTTTCGCTGGCAATGGTAATGATGTATGGTTGCTTGATGGATGTCATGATCAGAGGATTCTTGTATAGGGGATTTGACGTGCCAAGTCAATGGCAGAAACGGAACGGGGTCCATGTTTGATGGAGAATGCCTGACAGTTTCCGTTCTGGTGGGCCTGTTGCAGGAGGTGGTGGAGAGCAACTTCATGCAGGTTGTCGTGGAGGGGGAAATCTCCAACTTTTCCGCTCCCGCATCGGGTCACCTCTACCTGACCCTGAAGGACGAAGGAGCCCAGGTCCGGGTGGCCATGTTCCGGCCGCAGGCACGGTTGTTACGCTTTCAACCTGAGAACGGCATGTCCGTTGTCTGTCGTGGCCGTGCTTCCATTTATCGGCAAAGGGGTGAGCTGCAGCTCATTGTCGATCGGATGGAACCACGCGGAATCGGCAGTATGCAGGTCGCTTTCGAGCAGTTGAAGGAGCGCCTGAAACAGGAAGGTTTGTTCGATCCGGACCGGAAACGGCCTCTGCCCGCCTACCCGAGAAATATAGGCATCGTAACCTCGGCGACCGGTGCCGCCATCCGCGATATCCTGAATGTTCTGAGCCGGCGAGCCACAGGACTCAGGATTCTGCTGCGCCCGGTGGCGGTTCAGGGAGAGGCCGCCGCAGGGGAAATCGCAACTGCCATCGAGGAGATGAACCGCCACGGGGAAGTCGACGTACTCCTGGTCGGGCGCGGCGGAGGATCCCTGGAAGATCTCTGGGCGTTCAACGAAGAGGTCGTGGCCCGTGCCATTGCCTGTTCCGCTATTCCGGTTGTTTCCGCTGTCGGCCATGAGACCGATACGACCATCGCCGATTTCGTAGCAGACCTGCGTGCGCCGACCCCGAGTGCCGGCGCCGAGTTAGTGGTGCGGAATCGCCAGGAACTCGAAGGACACCTCGACCATCTCAGCCAGCGTCTGGCCCGGCAGATGGATAGCCGCCTGCGACTGTTAAGCGAACGTGTTACCAGCCTGCAGCGTCGCCTTATTCCGCCACGGCAGCGTTTGGATATGGCCGCTCACAGACATGCCGAACTCAAACGTCGGTTGCTGCAGGCGTGGCACCACGGTCTTGCTGACAACAGGAAACGAGCCGCGAATTTGTCCGCGCACCTGGACGCTCTGTCGCCGCTTGGAGTCCTGCAACGCGGCTATGCCCTGGTTTATCGGGAAGACGATGGTTGTCTCGTGCGAGAGTCGGCGCAAACCAACCCGGGCGATCAGCTGACTCTCCGGCTTGGCCGTGGCGTTATCAAGGCAAGAGTTACTGAGGTGGATCCATGAAAAAACTGACAGTTTTGGCGGTCCTGTTTACCGCCTTGCTTTATGGGACTTCGGCAATCGCCGAAGTCAGGCTCACCCCATCAAGTCTGCCGGTCGGCGGCGTCACCTGGGTGGAGTGGCGCGGGGAACGACCGGCCTACGTCATGGCGCGTTGGCAGGATAAGGTGATCTACCTGCATCCGGTCGGGCAAGCCTGGCGCGCCATGATCGGAGCCGACGTAGGGCTTGCTCCCGGCAGTTATCCTCTCCCCCTCTCGGTGGTCTTTCCGGACGGGGAAATTTTGACCGAATCGCTGGCGGTCCGGGTCACTGCCGTACAGTTTCCCGAAGAGAGGTTGACCCTGCCGGAAAAGATGGTATCGCCACGCTCCGAAGAGGTCATCTCCCGGATCTCGAGGGAAAGGCGGCGGTTGGATAAACTTTATGAGGATTACGGCGGGAGCCTGGAGGTGCTGCCTTGGATATTGCCGGTTGACGACGAAATTGGCAGCCGATTCGGACGGCGACGGATTCTCAATGGCAAGCCTCGGTCCCCTCACGGCGGAGTCGATTTTCGTAGCGGCGCCGGTACGTCGATCCTTGCTCCGGGCAGCGGTGAAGTTGTCCTTGCCGACGACCTGTTTTTCACGGGGCGAACCGTGTTGATCGATCATGGTGCAGGCCTCTACTCCGTTTATGCTCATCTCTCCAGAATTGATTGTCAAGTCGGGGAGACGGTCAAGCGGGGAGCGCGGCTCGGAGCGGTTGGAAGCAGCGGACGGGCAACCGGCCCCCACCTGCACTGGGGAGTGCGATTGCACGGTGCCAGGGTTGATCCACTGCAGGTGGTGAATCTGTTATCCGGGGAAAAGCCTTGACGCCCCGAAGCGACACGGGGGATAATTTCAAATTCTGGAGTCGAAAATGACGAGTAAAATAGCCTCGTTCGAGGATGCCCTGAAGAGTCTGGAGCGGACCGTGGAAAAGCTGGAAAGTGGCGACCTGAGTCTGGAAGAATCTCTCGAAGTCTTCGAGCAGGGTGTAGCCAGCGCCGGTCGTTGTCAGCAGCTGCTCAATTCGGCTGCAAACAAGGTTGAATTGCTGCTCAAGGAGAAGGAGGGGATTTTCCGGACCGAGCAGCTCAATCAGTGCGATACGGAAGAAAGTGGTGAGGATGTTTGACCTGCAGGAATACCTGAAGCAAAAGACCAGCCTGGTCGATGCCGAGTTGCAGAAAGTCCTGCCGAGCGAGGAGACTCTTCCTTTCAGCCTGCACCGGGCCATGCGTTATTCGATGTTCGCGGGCGGTAAACGGATCAGGCCGATTCTGGTGCTGGCGGCAGCCGAGGCTGTTGGGGGTGACGCTGCGGGCGCCATGCCAGCCGCCTGTGCCCTGGAAATGATCCATACCTACTCCCTCATTCATGACGATCTCCCCGCGATGGACGATGACGATTTCCGTCGCGGCAGGTCGACGAATCATAAAGTTTTCGGAGAGGCGACCGCAATTCTGGCCGGGGATGCCCTGTTGACAGAAGCGTTCATCCTGTTGAGTAGCTCGCAAGCCAAGGGTCTGGATGCCTCGACCGTGCGCCGGGTGATCTCGATCATTGCACGGGCGGCCGGGTCCCAGGGGATGGTCGGAGGACAGGTCGTCGACATGGAGTCCGAGGGGAAGGCCATCGATATGGCGACCCTGCAGTACATTCATACCCGGAAAACCGGGGCTCTTCTTCTCGCCTCGATTCAGAGCGGGGCGCTTCTCGGTGGTGCCGATGAAGCACAGTTCGACGCCTTGACCCGGTACGGTGAGGCGACCGGACTCGCTTTTCAGGTAGCAGATGATATCCTCGATATTGTCGGCGACCAGGCGGAACTCGGCAAGGATGTCGGCAGCGATCAGGCCCGTGGCAAGGCAACCTATCCTGCTCTGCTCGGCCTCGCCGAAGCGCGGGAGCGGGCAGAAGAGCTGTGCGAGCTTGCCATCACGGCCCTCGCTGGTTTTGGCAGGGAGGCGGAACCGTTGCGACAAATCGCCGAATACGTCGTATCTCGTACTCACTAGTTTCGAGTCCGCTCGCCGGGGACAATTCCCTGGTCAGAACGGCTTCGTTTTTTTTCTCAGTTTCAAAGGTAAATCGGTATGTCAGCAATACTTGAAAATATGACTGATCCAACAAATCTAAAACAGTTATCCAATGATGAACTGCGACAACTCGCAGCTGAACTCCGGGAGAGCATCATTGATACGGTCAGCAGCAACGGCGGCCATCTTGCCAGTTCGTTAGGCGTGGTTGAGTTGACGATTGCGCTGCATCGGGTGCTGAACACTCCGGCGGACAAAATCGTCTGGGATGTCGGGCATCAGGCTTATGCCCATAAACTGCTGACCGGTCGGCAACAGGGATTCAAAACCCTGCGGCAACTCGATGGGATCAGCGGGTTCCCGAAGCGGGCCGAGAGCGAATACGATTGTTTCGATGTCGGTCACTCCAGCACCTCGATCTCGGCGGCCCTTGGCCTGGCCGCGGCAAGGGATTGTCGGGGGAGGGATGAAAAGGTTGTTGCCGTCATTGGTGATGGCTCCCTGACCGGAGGAATCGCCTTTGAGGGGTTGAACCAGGCCGGGCATCTGAAAAAGAAGCTGGTCGTGATTCTCAACGACAATGAAATGTCAATTTCGCCGAATGTCGGCGCGCTGTCGGCATTTCTCTCCAGCAAGTTCGCCTCGGATTTTTTCTTGCGCGCCAAAAAGGAGACCGGTCATATCCTGTCGAGCATGCCGATGTTCGGCAAGGAACTGCTCAGCCTTGCCCAGAGGGCGGAACATTCGTTGAAGGGCTTCCTGACACCGGGAATGCTGTTCGAAGCTTTCGGTTTCGATTATTTCGGCCCGCTCGACGGTCACGATCTCGATGCCTTGTGCGAGACCTTGCAGAAAGTGGTCAAGATCGATGGCCCGGTTCTGGTGCATGTCACAACGAAAAAGGGGAAAGGTTATCTTCCGGCCGAGGAGAAGCCCTCCCTGTTTCATGGTGTCGGGCCGTTTGACAAGGAGACCGGGGTCGTCAAGGGGGGGAAGGGCGGACCTGCAAGTTACACCTCAGTCTTCGGGACAACCCTGTGCGAGATGGCCGACCGGGATGACCGGGTTGTCGCTATCACGGCCGCCATGTTGGAAGGGACCGGCCTGAAACCGTTCGCTGAAAAATTCCCGGGCAGATTCTTTGACGTCGGTATTGCCGAGCAGCATGCGGTCACCTTCGCGGCTGGTCTCGCCTGCCACGGATTGCGGCCCGTGGTTACAATTTATTCAACCTTCTTGCAGCGGGCTTACGATCAGGTGCTGCATGACGTCTGTCTGCAGAATCTTCCGGTCTGTTTTGCCATGGACCGGGGAGGGCTGGTCGGGGCCGATGGCCCCACCCACCACGGGGTCTTCGACTATTCCTATCTTCGCCACATCCCGAACCTGGTTTTCATGGTGCCGCGTGACGAAAGTATGCTGCGGCGCGTTATGGCGACGTCTCTGGAATACGACGGACCGACGGCCTATCGTTACCCGCGGGGAGCGGGGGAGGGGATTCCGATTGACCAGGAGCCACAACCCTTACCGGTTGGCAAAGGGGAAGTTCTTCGCAACGGTGATGCCGGAACGATTCTGGCCACCGGGAGTACCGTCTCTGCCGCATTGGAGTGCGCGGAAATCCTCTCTGCGGAAGGAATCGAGTTGGCGGTCATCGACCCTGTTTTCCTTAAACCTCTCGATGAAGAGTTGATCTGCAGTGAGGCAAAACGAACGGGATTGATATTTACCGTTGAGGAGAATGTCCTCCAGGGTGGATTCGGTTCCGCGGTTCTCGAGCTCCTGGCCGACGCCGGCCTGGATGCCAAAGTGGTGAGAATCGGTCTTCCTGACCGATTTGTCGAGCAGGGGAGCCAGGCGGAGCTTCGGGCGCGTTACGGTCTCGATGCAAAAGGGATTGCTGCCAGGGTGCGGGAGGTTCTGGAGCCTCCCGCCGTGAAACCGGTGATCGGGTAATTTTCGAAACTCATTACTGATAGAAGTTGATCGAGCCTCCCTTCCTCACTTTGAAAGGGGGGCTTTTTTATGTCTCCTACATTGACTAGTTGCAGAGGGAATCTCTGATGCCTGTTTGACAAGGAACGAAAAGGAATGGCTATCTGAGTCGGCTTGCCTATTGGGATCACTGTTAAAGGGGGGCAACTTATTTCACATGTGAAACTTTTGTTAATTTTAAAGAAACTGCTGTTTTATTGAAAGGTTAGAAGACTAATTCACATTTCTTCAAAGCGATGACTTCGAAATGTTTCCAAACGTGTTTTGGCGTGATAATGAAGAATCCTTTTATAAATCAGGTTCTTAGATTCAGTTTTCCTTTTGGCATTTTGCTTGCTCCTGTTTGTCTTTCACGATCACTGAAATTGCGTTCAACAAAGCAATCCAAAACGGTGTCACTCAATAGATTAGGGGGCAAGCATGGCAAGGCGAATTTTGACCGTAGATGATTCTTCGACCGTACGGCAGGCACTGGGAATGACACTGCGGGATGCAGGGTACGAGGTTTTGGAGGCCGAGGACGGGGAAGAGGCGTTGAGGTTGTTCGAAGCGCATGAGGCGATCGATATGCTCGTGACCGACCTCAACATGCCGAACCTCAACGGCCTGGGATTGATCGAAAAGGTTCGCAAGCTGCCGGGGTGGCGGTTCCTGCCGATCATCATGCTGACGACCGAATCCAAACAATCCCTCAAGGATGAAGGGAAGCGGGTCGGGGCGAGCGGCTGGCTGACCAAACCGTTCAAGCCGGAGCAGGTGCTCGGAGTTGTGCGCATGGTCATGCCCTGAGCGTTGTCTCGAAATTGTGAAGTTACGGTTGTTTTTTTCATGCTGTTTTCGGCTGACAAGTGCATTGGATTTCACTCAAGGGCGAGGAGAGATTGATGCGAAACTTTAAGAAGCGTGAGTCCGAGAGTCGTTGTGTAGCCTTAAGCAAAGTAGCGGTCGGAAAGATCGCTTGGTTGGTTTTGCTGGTCCTGGCGCTTCTTTTCGGGATGCTGGTCGAACCGGGTCATGCCTCCAAGCCGGGGTCGGGTGTAGCCATGAACTCATTAGCCGAAAGGCATGGCGATCACGGCGACCGCAATACCGATTACGCGGCAACAGCCGGCCGGGTCAAATTCAAGACGGAGAGCGTCAAGCTGGTCGACATGGCGTAAGCCCGGGACCTCGAAATTTCTTCGTCCTGGCCGAAGGGCCATCGGGTCAACGGCGGCAAATCGAGGCAAGGCGGCCTGTGGTACAAAAGCAACCCAACATACCACATCTCACCGACGCGAAAACCGACAACGGCAAGAAAACGGACAACCCGGGGGTTGATATTCGGTCGAAGGCTGATTCCCTGGATGAAGAATTCGAAGCGTACTGAGGGAGGACGTGATGACCGATAGCAACGTTGAAGCGAGCCAATTCGTAACATTTCAACTGGGAGATGAACTGTTCGGGGTCAAGGTCCATCGGACCCGGGAAGTTCTGAACCTGATTTCGATTACCAGCGTCCCGCAGACCCCTGACTATATGCTCGGGGTTATCAACCTGCGCGGGCAGGTGGTGCCGGTGATCGACATGCGCTGCAAGCTCGGTATGTCGACCGTGGAAGCATCCCGCGACACCTGCATCGTCGTACTTGAAGTCATGGTCGAAGATGAGCCGGTTGTGGTCGGCGCCCAGGCGGATGCGGTACGCGAAGTCCTCGAGATCCGTGAAGATCAGATCGAACCGGCCCCGCGGCTCGGTTCCCGGCTCAAGACCGAGTTTATTAATGGTATGGGCCGGGTTGATGACCAGTTCATTATCCTGCTCGATATCGACAGGGTGTTCAGCAGCGAGGAGCTTGTTGTTGTCATGGACGCCGGGGAGATCAATGCTGATGAAGCCGGGGATGCCGAAACCGTCGCCATGTCTTGATGGCATATTCGGGTGAATTGGAGTAGTTCAGAATGTTCAAGGTGGTTTCCATGAAAGGACACGAAAAGAGTCCCATCAGGGAGCAACGCGGGCCGGCAGGAAAAAGCGTTGTTTTTCTTGTCGACAGCGAGCATGTGACGCGCAGCAACACGGTTTTTCTTTTCAAGCTGAAAGATTACCTGATTGAGGACTTCGAGGTTGGCGAGATGGCCCTGAATCGACTTGAACAGGTTTGGGACAGCGAGATGGCTCCGTTTTGCCTGGTTATCAACCACGGAGACCTGAATCAGAATCTCAGGCGTTTTCTTGAGACACTTGAGGAGAAGTCGTTACGTGTTCCGGTCTTGATTGTCGACCGCGAAAAATTCAACTTGCGCCGCGATGATTACTGCCGGACACTCTCTCCCGATTTTCCTCTTTTTATCTGTGGTCCGGATGAACTGGTGGAGTTTACAGCCCACTTGCATGTCTTGAAAAACAGGTTGAAAAAAATGTCGAACCCAGAGGAGAACGCCAGCAATCAGGTCAGCCGGGGTTTGGTTTAATCGATTTATGGAAAGAAAGAGGATTTGCCATGAGTATGGATGCCCGGGATAAAACGTCACACCGTTTGTCACACGAATTGACGGCCCATTCGGTCGCCAGCGCGCTGAGTGAAATTCAGGAACTCGTTCGCAGCAAGAATGACGTGGCAATCGACCTGACGGATGTCGAACAGATTGACACCTGCGGTCTGCAGCTTCTGCTCGTCGCCTGTCAGGTCGTTCGTGAGGAAGGGCGCAAATTTCAATTGACGGGGGACATCAGCCAGAACATTCAATCCTTTGTCAAAGAGTCGGGGTTTGACGATCAGTTTGACGACATGATCGACGCGGATTGCTCCAGGGCTGTGATTTAACAATGACAACGATTCATCTAGATATCGAAAAGGAAAGAGGGAAATTATGGCGCGGAAAATACTGACGGTTGATGATTCGGCAACAGTGAGACAGTTGCTTAACATGACCTTGACCGACGCCGGATACGACGTTACGGAGGCTGCTGACGGGAAACAGGCGTTGTCGCTGGTAGCTGAAAACCAGTTCGACATGCTGGTGACCGATCTCAATATGCCGGAAATCGACGGCATCAAGCTGATCGAGGAAGTTCGCAAGATTCCGGGAAACCGCTTCATGCCGATTATCATGCTGACGACCGAGTCGCATGAAGGAGTCCGTAAAAAGGGGAAGATAGCCGGCGCTTCGGGCTGGATCGTCAAGCCGTTCAGGCCCGAGCAGGTCCTCGGTGTCGTTCGGATGGTCATGCCATGAGCAATATCCTCCAGGATACGTTTCGGGAGGAACTGGTTGAACTCCTGGCCGATCTTGAGCACGGCTTGCTCCAGTTGGAGACGGTACCGGACGATGGTGAGGCGGTCAACCGGGTGTTCCGCACCCTGCACACGGTCAAGGGTTCAGGGTCGCTCGCCGGTTTTGATCGGTTGGCAGGTTTTGTTCATCACGTCGAGGCCGTGTTCGAGGATGTCAGGGCCGGATTGATCCTTGTCGATTCCACTCTGATTGACTTGACCCTGCAGGCCCGGGATATGGTGCAGGCCATGGTCCTGGAACAGGAGGAGATCCTGCAACAGGATATCGACGCCTTAATTGCCCAGATGGATCATTTCAAAGTCAGCAAGGATCATGATAGCGGTTCCCGGGAGGCTGATTCGGGTTCTGATGAAGGGCTGACCGTTGAAGGGACGAAGAGTTTTTGGGTCAGGTTTGTGCCTCCTGCGAAGGTCTTTGAACGGGGGCTTGATCCCGCCAACCTTATTCGTGAGCTAGGGCGTCAAGGTGATGCCAAAGTTTTAGCGCAGAGCGATCTGCCTGCGCTTGACAATTTCGACCCGATGACCTGCCGGGTGGTCTGGGATGTACTTCTGACCACCGGGCAGACCATCGAGAACATGAGAGATGTCTTTGTTTTCGTGGAAGACGACAGCGAGCTGCGTATCGAGCTGCTGGATTCTGAAGGGAAGGTCGACCTGCAAGCGGTGTGGGAGCCTTGCCGGGCGCTTTTCCAGGCCAATCCAGACGATCTTTTCGAAAGGTTGAAAGACATCTACCGGGACGTCTCTTCGCGCCATGATGAAATCTGGTACGATGGACCGGAGAAACGGGTCTCCCAAAGCGATCGACGGCAGGCTGGTGAAGACCGTCGTTCTTCTGGGATTGGCGATCACGGAAAGAGCGCTGTCTCCTCATCGGTTCGCGTGCGTTCCGAGAGGCTTGACAAGCTGGTCGATCTGATTGGTGAAATGGTGACCGTTCAGGCCAGGCTGAAACAAATCTCTGCGACTATTGAGGATGTTGACCTTGAACTGATTTCCGAGGAAGTGGAGCAACTGACCTGGGAGCTGCGGGACGAAGTCCTCAGTATCCGCATGGTCCCAATCGGCTCGACCTTCAACCGCTTCTCCCGACAGGTGCGTGACCTTGCCCGTGATCTCGGCAAGGATGTCCAGCTGATCACCGAAGGGGGAGAGACCGAACTTGACAAGACGGTGATCGAGCGCCTCTCCGACCCGATCATGCATCTGCTGCGAAACGCCATCGATCATGGCATCGAGAGCCCCGAGCAGCGTGGTTCCGTCGGCAAGCCGGAGAAAGGGACACTGCACTTAAGCGCCGGACAAAGCGGCGCTTCGGTTGTGATTGAAATCTACGATGATGGGTCCGGGCTCAACCTGGAAAAAATTCGGCAGAAGGCGGTGAAATCCGGCCTTTTGCAACCAGAAGACGATATTGAGCAGGCAAACCTCTGGGATTTGGTCTCGTCTCCCGGGTTTTCCACTTCGCATACCATTACCAATATCTCCGGGCGGGGGGTCGGACTCGATGTCGTGCGCAAATCGATCGATGACTTGCGCGGGACGGTCGATCTGCAGACGGTTGAAGGTGAGGGGAGCTGTTTTCGCCTGAAATTACCTTTGACTTTGGCGATTATCGACGGCTTGCTGGTGAGGATCGGACAACAGCGGTTCGTGATGCCCCTGTCGCAAATTGAAGAGATTATCGAACAGACTCGATCCGACATTCAGCAGCAACATGGGCGTGACCTGTTGCACGTAAGGGGCGAGACCGTACCGTATATGCACCTGCGCAAGGAGTTTTCCATCAACGGCCGGTTGCCGGAGATCGAGCAGGTCATTATCGCCAACCTGGAAGGATTTCGCATCGGTTTTGCCGTCGATACCGTCATCGGTGAGCATCAAACCGTCATCAAGTCGTTGGGAAGAATGTATCGGGATGTTCCGGGTCTATCCGGGGCGACGGTGTTGGGCGATGGGAGCCTGGCCCTGATATTGGACCTGCCGGCCTTGATGCGCCTTGAGGAGGCCAGGACAAGGGCTTTCGAGGACAAGGCATCCCAGATGGCGCATTAAATTTTCAATGCAACCGAAGACTGGTTAATCCGGCATGACCATGCAGATGAAAGGCGATCGACCATGCCCGACGAAAATACGGCACGCAAGCTGGATCATGGGGTCGCAGGTATGAAACGGACCTTGTGGCAAGACAGCCTGACGCAGGACGAGTTTAACAAGGTCGCCTCGCTGGTCCATGGCCGTGCCGGTATCAAGATGCCGGTTCAGAAAAAAAGCATGCTGGAAGCGAGGCTGCGAAAGCGTATCCGCTCTCTGGACCTCGATTCTTTCACCGGTTATGTCGAATTTTTGTTCGAAAAAGAGGGCCTGGATCATGAACTGGTCCACTTGCTGGATGTCGTCTCGACCAACAAAACCGACTTTTTTCGGGAGTCGGCCCATTTCGATTTCCTCAAGAACCAGGCATTTCCGGCATTGCTGGAGCAACATGGCGTTGGAGTGACCCGGCCGCTCAAGGCATGGAGCGCCGGTTGCTCAACCGGTGAAGAACCGTATACTCTTGCAATGACCTTGTTGGAGTCTTCCCTGGAGATACCGGACTACAAGTTCAAGATCCTGGGAACCGATCTGTCGACGATTGTTTTGCAGAAGGCGGTCCAGGCGATTTACCCTGAGAGCAAGACAACGATCATCCCGCCTGAAATAAAGAAAAAGTACCTGCTTCGCAGCAAGGACCGCGACTCCGGATTGATCAGGATGGCGCCGATAGTGAGGCAGAATGTAACCTTCAGTCGTTTGAACTTCATGGACGAAGATTTCGGTCTGGATGACACCTTCCACCTGATCTTCTGTCGCAATGTTATCATTTATTTTGACCAGGGGACGCAACGCAGACTCCTGAGTCGCTTGCTCGACCATCTGAAGCCGAATGGCTACTTGTTCATGGGGCACTCCGAAACCCTGCACGGGCTGGGGCTCCCCATCAGGCAGCTTGCTCCGTCGGTCTACCAATTGCGGGATATGAATTAATGGCAACCAGCAATTCACGACAACCGATCAGGGTTTTGATCGTCGATGACTCCGCTCTCGTCAGGAAAGTCCTGACAGACATCCTTGCCGATGATCCGGACATCGAGGTTATCGGGACCGCCGCCGATCCCTACCTGGCGGCGACCAAGATCAAAAAACAGGTCCCGGATGTCATCTCTCTCGATATCGAAATGCCGCGTATGGACGGCTTGACGTTCCTGCGCAAAATCATGAGTCAGAATCCGATTCCGGTGGTCATTTGCTCCAGCCTGACCGAAAAGGGTGCGGATGTGACTTTTGAAGCCATCAGGGCCGGAGCGGTCGATATCATTGCCAAGCCTCGCAGCGGTGCGGCGGATTACCTCAGGGATGCGCGGGTTCGCATCTGCGATTCGATCAAGGCTGCCGCGTCCGCGCGGCTGAAAAAGCTACAAGCCGTCAAGGCGATTGCCGAGCGGGCCATCGAACCGAAGTTGACGGCCGATGTCATCCTGGGCAGGGGTCGGCGCAACCCGATCTACAACACGACCGACAAGGTGGTCGTCATGGGTGCTTCGACCGGGGGGACGGAAGCGCTCCGCTCTTTCCTGCGGCAATTGCCTCCCGACGCCCCCGGAATCGCCATTGTTCAACATATGCCGGAACATTTTACCGCCGCATTCGCCCAGCGGTTGAACGAGATTTGTCAGGTCGATGTTAAAGAGGCGGCAACGGGGGATCGGGTGATCCAGGGGCGTGTTCTGATCGCTCCGGGGAATTATCATCTGCTGCTGAAAAGAAACGGGGCGCAGTATTTCGTCGATGTTAAAGAGGGCCCTTTGGTCCGGCGTCATCGGCCGTCGGTGGATGTTCTGTTCCGCTCGGCAGCCCGCCATGCGGGACCAAACGCTACCGGGATCATTATGACCGGTATGGGTGACGATGGCGCCCAGGGGCTGTTGGAAATCAAAGAGGCGGGTGGAATGACGTTTGCCCAGGACGAAGAGTCGTGTGTCGTGTTTGGCATGCCGAATGAGGCGATCCGCCTGGGTGCCGTGGAAAAGAAGAGCATCCTGCCCCTTGAACGGCTCCCCCAGGCCCTCATGCGTCACTTTCAGTCGGGCGAATTCAAACCGTCAGAGAACAATCAAGCTTCATAGAGGATTCCATGAATGATTTCAGCGATCAGGAACTGATGACAGCACTGGCAAGTCGCCTCGATAAGCAAAAAGGCGATATCGATACCTTGCAAAGGCTCAACGACGAGCTTGCCAGGGCCAATGAAAAATTACGTGAGTCCGAGGCCGTCAAAAGCAATTTTCTGTCGAACATCCGGAATGAAATTGTCAATCCGTTGTCCGCTATCCTCGGTCTGGCCCAACAATGCATGGGGAAAGACCAGGGTGGTGACTGCGGCCAGGTCGGGGGGCGGATTTTCAGCGAGGCCTACAGGTTGAATTACCACCTGCAGAATATCTTTGCCGCCGCCGAGCTGGAAGCGGGGGAGGTCGAGTTCGCGCCGGCCAGGGTGAATGCCTCGGCCATGGTCGTCGAGATGGTCGATGAATTGGAAAACCTGGTTCTTGGTAAGAACCTGACCTTCGATATCCAGGCCGTGGATGACTGCTTTATCTTTACCGATGGTCCGAAGCTGAACCTGGCACTGATGAATATCCTGGCCAATGCCGCCGAATTCAGCCCGAAGGGCGGGTGCATCCAGGTCAAACTGAATGCCGATGAGTGGGGATTCCTGATCAGCGTCCATGATGATGGTCCGGGGATTCCGCAGGAGAGCCTGGGCAAGATTTTCGACCGATTCAGGCAGCTGGATGAAGGGTCGACCAAAGCTTATCCGGGGCAGGGCCTCGGCTTGAGCATGACCAAGGCTATGGTCGAAATACTCGGTGGGGAGATCGAAGTCAGCAGTCTTTCCGGGCAGGGGTGTACCGTGAGAGTTGTCCTGCCATCATCTGTGACGACAGGCCACGATGATGACGGTGATGATGGGACCTATCTTTCAGGAAACGTGCAACTGTTTTAGACAACAATTGATTTTAAAGAGGTTCTTTTGAAGCCTGAAGCTCACCAGAAATCCCATTATCTTTTCCCGGGGATGATTTACACATCGAAAACGCCGACCCTGGTCTGCACGGTTTTGGGGTCATGCGTGTCGGTCTGCTTGTGGGACGAGAGATTGAAACTGGGTGGAATCAACCATTACATGCTGCCGTATTGGAACGGTGAAGGGCTTGCCCTGCCGCGTTACGGGGATATCGCGATCCCTCAATTGGTCAAAAAACTCGAAAATTTCGGATCGAGGCGACGCGACCTGGTGGCCAAGGTTTTTGGTGGGGCCAAGCTCTGGGGGGGGGCATGAAACGATTGTCTCTGTCGGGGAGCGGAATGTCGATCTCGCTGGTGAGATGTTGACAGACATGGTGATTCCGATCGTCGGGCAGGATACAGGTCAGGACACGGGGCGGAAAATCTATTTTGCAACGGACACCGGCAGGGTTTACTTGAAACGGCATCAGTCCTATCGAGAGAGAAAAGCGCTGCTCGAAGAACAGAAGAAATTCCAGGGGCTACCGTAACTTCAGTGAAGTGCATTTAGAGAAAGGCGGGAACCAACATGCAAGAACTTTTTTGGAATGACGAATATAAAACCGGCATTGAAATCGTTGATCACCAGCACCGTGCACTGATGGAGATGTACAACCAGCTTTTGGCTCAGCTTAACGAAGAAGGTGATTTCAGGGCTTCGCTGGATCAAGCGCTCCAGGGGTTGTTCGATTATGTTCAGACGCATTTCGATACGGAAGAACAATTGATGAAGGCTTCCCACTACGATGACTTCGAAAAGCACAGGGAAGAACATGAACACCTGACAAGTCAAGTGTTTGCCTTGTATCAAAAAAAAGGTGAGGGGATCGACTACCTCGGGGTCATGAGCTTCATCTTCAATTGGCTGCAGCATCATATTTTGAAGACCGATAAAAAATTCGGAACCTATTATCTGCAAAATGTCAGGTTGCAGGATCAGGGGCTTCGCAACAGTTGAAAGCATGGCGAGCATGATAGTCCCCATCGTGGACATAAAGGGAAAATGTTATGAAACCAAGAGTTCTGGTTGTCGATGATCATGAGAATATCCGTTTCTCCTTTGCCGAATTTCTGTCGGGCGGCGGATTCAACGTCGATGCCGTGGAGACCGCCGAAGAGGCGATTGAGCTGATCAGGACGGTGGAGCATGATGCCGTCTTCCTCGACATTTTCATCGGCGGTGACAGCGGGATTGACCTGTTGAAGGAGATCAAGGAGCGTAACCCGAATTGCCCTGCGATCATGGTGACCGGAGCCCCCGATGTCGACACGGCGGCAGATGCCGTCAGACTCGGCGCATTCGATTACCTGAAAAAACCGATTTTGAAAAAAGAGCTGCTGCTGCATGCGGGCCGGGCTGTCGCCTACAAGGACGCCCTCGACAAAAGAGATCAGGTTCAAAAACGGATGAGCGCCATTTTCCATGGTGTCAGTGACGGTATCCTGGTCTTTGACTCCAACAATGTCCTTGTCCAGGTGAACGACGCCGCAAAAGACATTCTCGGGCTCAACGATGAGAACCTCGAAATAAATTTTGCCGAAATTGCCGACAAGAAAAAAAGCGCGATTCTGAATTCTCTCAAACAGATTCTCGAGCTGCGACTCGAAGGGGAACTTTATAAGCTCGAATTCGATCAGGGCGATGGTGCTCGGATGGTTGTGAGTGTCTGTATGTCACCGGTCAAGACGCATTATGGTGTCGATGACGATTTCGTCATGGTGATTCGGGATGAATCCAAGCCGAATTTCAGACTTTCGGTTTAGCAACTTCGACGACAGCTGTCCAGGAATCAGCTTTCCACGTTCTAGGGGGATTCATGAAAGAGAAGATACTCGTGGTTGATGATGAAGAGGGGATCCGGTTCAGTTTTGCCGAGTTGTTAAAGTCTGAGGGATATTCCGTTGCAACGGCTGACTCCCTGAAAAACTGCAGATCGATTGTTGATCAAGAGAATTTCGATTTAATTATTCTCGATGTTGGCCTCGGTTCCGAAAACAGTATCGAGGCGATGGATGAGCTTAAAAATCGCCAACCGCACTGCGGCATTGTCGTCATCACGGGGAACCCTCGCGTACAAGGGTTGGTGAATGCACGAAACCGTGGTGCGATTGATTACCTGGTCAAGCCGGTGCACAGGGCCAGCCTGCTTTACAATGTCAAGAAAAGCTTGGCCAGCCAGGCGAAAATAAATCAAATGCGTTAATGGTCCTGTAAAGCCTCCAACATGCAATAGATGAAATGGCCTCGTTCCCCTGCATCGAGAGTGAGGCGGACAACCCTCCCGTCTGGACTGCTTCAAGTTGTCCAGCTGCTCCCCGGCTGAATTTTTTCTCTCAGAGCTTCCCTGAATATCCTTCGGTTTGTATCCGCGTTTGAACGAGTATCGTTCATTAAAAGGGGGCAACCATGGTTTCATGGTAACCATGGTTACATATCGGGGATTCCCTAACCCTGAGGCCTTATAGCCCTTCCCTATAGAGCTTTCTTAAAAGTATCGCCACTGTTCATTTTGATGAGATTCTAATACTGTCGAAGAAAAAGTCAATAAAAACAGTTGGTTGGGGTGTTTTTATGGATTGGTGCATAAATTGCTGGAGATAAGTAGTGCACTTACACGTCCCTAATAATGCCGGGGAGAGCGGGTGTTGTTCAACGCAGGCCTGCAACGACGCAGCTTGCGATCAGTGCTCCACCATAAACGAGGAGAGAAAATAATGCTGAAAAATCTGAAAATCGGAACGCGGATGGGGGTCGGTTTCAGTGCCGTTCTAATACTCATGCTGGTTGCCTTTGTCGCGACCTTCATGGCGTTGCAGACAGTGGAGCAGAGCACCAACCATGTCATCGATGAGAGTCTGCCTTTCACTCTGCTGGCTGACGAGATGGTTGTCAGTACCGTGCAGGTCAACCAGCTGATGACCGACGCTGCTTTGACGCAAAATCAAGAGGCGGTCGGGGAGGCAAAAACCCACTACCAAAAATTTAAAGCCGGAGTCGAGAAGTTCAGGGCCATGTTCCGGAGCGAAAATGACTCGGATGGCCTGCGGCAGATGGATGATCTGATGGCAGCCATGGACGAGGCGTTCGAGACCGGGCAGAGGATGGTCACCGCTTATGTCAATGACGGGCTGGAAGGGGGCAACCGGGTGATGGAAGAGTTTGACGGTGATACGTCCTCTCTTGCCAAGGCGGTTACTCTGTTTCAGCAGAGCCAGGTCGAAGAGGCCAACGAGATGGCCGCTTCGATTCTTGCGGCCTCGGATCGGGTCAAGACCTCGCAGGCTATTCTCGGCGGTATCGCCCTGCTCCTCGGCTGCCTGATCGCCATATTCATTACCACCAGCATTACCCGTCCGCTCGCCCTCGCCGTGACCACCGCCCGGGCGATGGCGGTCGGTGACATGACCGTCGACATCAGGGAGACCAGCCGGGACGAAACCGGACAGTTGTTGGCCGCGATGAAGGAGATGGTCGCATCGAACAAGGAGGTGGCCGAGGCTGCCGGCAAAATTGCAGCCGGCGACCTTGAAGTCAAATTGAAAGTGCGTTCCGACAAGGATATCCTGATTCAGTCTCTCTCCAACATGGTCGGAAAGTTGAAAGAGGTTATTCTCGGGGTTAAGTTTGCCATCGAAAACGTCTCTGCCGGCGCCCAGGCGATGAGCGCCTCCAGCGAGGAGATGTCCCAGGGCGCGTCCGAGCAGGCGGCTGCGGCGGAAGAAGCGTCTTCCAGTGTCGAGGAGATGACGGCCAACATCCGCCAGAATGCCGATAATGCCATTCAGACCGAGAAGATCGCCCAGCAGGCGGCCAGCGATGCCCAGGAGGGCGGTGATGCGGTCGACCGGACCGTCGGCGCCATGAAGAACATCGCTGAAAAGATCATGATCATCGAGGAGATCGCACGTCAGACCAACCTGCTCGCCCTGAACGCGGCGATCGAGGCGGCCCGGGCCGGCGAGCACGGCAAGGGGTTCGCGGTGGTCGCCGCCGAGGTGCGCAAGCTGGCCGAACGGAGCCAGGTCGCCGCCGGAGAGATCAATGATCTCTCAACCAGCAGTGTCGACGTCGCCGAGAGGGCCGGCACCGTGCTGCAGGGTCTGGTGCCGAATATCCAGAAAACGGCGGAGCTGGTTCAGGAGATATCCGCTGCCAGTAAAGAGCAGGATTCCGGGGCCGAGCAGATTTCCAAGGGGATCATGCAGCTCGACACCGTCATTCAGCAGAACGCGTCCTCTTCCGAGGAGATGGCGAGCACTGCCGAGGAGCTTTCAAGCCAATCTGAGCAGCTGGCAGAGATGATCAGTTTTTTCGTCATGAACGAAGGCGGAGTCAGACGTCAAACCGAACAGACCTCCAGCAGAACGCCTGCAGGGAAACCGGCACAACCGAGAATTCCCCAGATCGATGCAGTTCGTGGCGAGAATGGTAAGGGTCGCGGTTTTCAGGGGGTCGAGATCAACCTGAAGGACGATTCTTCCCTCGATCATGAATTCGAAGCTTACTGAGGCCAGGTATGAGCGAGAGTAACGTAGCAAGCAGACAGTTCGTAACTTTTCAACTTGCTGAGGAGTTGTTTGGCGTCGAGGTGTATCGGACACGGGAAGTTTTGACCCTGATCTCGGTCACCGCCGTACCGCAGACCCCCGACTACATGCTCGGGGTGATTAACCTGCGTGGTCAGGTCGTGCCGGTGATCGATATGCGCCTCAAGCTCGGCATGGAGGCCGGGAAGGAGAGCCGGGATACCTGTATTGTCGTTCTGGAAGTCGAAGTCGATGGCGAGCCCATTGTGGTCGGTGCCATGGCGGACGCTGTTCGGGAAGTCCTCGAAATCAGGGACGATCAGATCGAGCCGGCACCCCGCCTCGGTTCCAGACTCCAGACTGAATTCATTCACGGAATGGGGAGGGTGAACGACCAGTTCATTATTCTTTTGAACATCGACCGGGTGTTCAGCAGTGACGAGCTTGCGTTGGTGCAGGATGTTGGCAACTTCGCCGCTGCTGAAGAGGAAGAAGTACCGCCAACTCTCGAAAATTAAGATCTCTTTTCCCTTTATATTGCTCCAGTGGATAAATATCCAAATCCTGAATTGGTAGGGGCGCTTCTTGCCGCGCCCCAGGGCGGAGCAAGCGCCGCCCCTACAGTTCAATGTTTAATCACCGAAGCAATAATAAGACCGGCATGCTTGATTATGTAACCGGGGTTCGTATGATTGGAGATGCATCGGTCAGCGTCCCGGGGCGTGATGACAGAGAACCGGTTTACACATGAGCCGGGGGATGACGTTGCGCTCAGACAGGAAAGGCCAACATGATGGAGACTGAAGAGATGCAAACCGACTCGCATCTGTTCCGGCAGGAATTGACTCTGCATTCTATACCTGCGGCACTGGATGAAATGCAAATGCTGATGGACGATCATAATGATTTGAGAATCGATCTCACTAATGTTAAAAAGATCGATACGTGTGGAATGCAGCTTCTGTTGGCGACAGGTCACGCTGCCGTGCAAAAGGGGCTGGCTTTCCATCTGGTCGGGACGATTTCCAAGGACATCGAGGATTTTATTTCGCAGGCCGGGTTCTCGGAGCAGTTTGCCAGGATGCGAGACGGTTATGACAGTTTGACCCAGCCGGTTTGAGTCAGATAGCAGCGCTCATATGAACCAGGGGATGTGAGATGGCGAGAAAAATATTGGCGGTCGATGATTCACCGACCGTCAGGCAGTTGCTCAGGCTGACACTGAGTGAGGCCGGCTACGAAGTTTACGAGGCTCAGGACGGTGGTGAGGCTCTGAATATGGTGCGTGAACAGCAGTTCGATATGCTGGTGACCGACCTCAATATGCCACAGATCGATGGGATCGAGTTGATCGAGCAGGTGCGAAAAATCCCCGGCAACCGGTTTATGCCAATTATCATGCTGACGACCGAAACGAATGACGGTATCAAGCAGAGGGGGAAACTCGCCGGTGCTTCCGGCTGGATTGTCAAACCTTTCCGGCCCGAGCAGGTTCTCGGTGTCGTCCGTATGGTCATGCCATGAGCGATATTCTGCAGGAGACATTCAGGGAAGAACTTCAGGAACTGCTGGCCGACCTGGAAGGTGGGCTCCTTAAGCTTGAAGAGTCGCCATCCGACAGCGAATCGGTTAACCGCGTGTTTCGTGCCTTGCATACGATCAAGGGGTCCGGGGCACTGGCAGGTTTCGATCGACTCGCAGGCTTTACTCATCACGTCGAGGCACTCTTCGAGGACGTTCGCAGTGGCAGCATCGAGGTCAGCTCCGTTTTGATCGACCTGACCCTGCAGGCCCAGGATACGATTCAGGCGCTGGCAGCCGATGAAGACTCGGTCAGTCAACAGGACATAGCTTCCTTGGTCGAACATCTGGGCGGGTTGCAGGTCGATATCATTGATGCAGTCGTCAGCGAAGAGGAAACAGCCCGGGACGATATGCCCGCAACCGTGGGGAGTCACAGTACTTTCTGGGTAAGGTTCCGCCCACCGGTCGATGTCTTCGAGCGCGGCCTCGACCCTGCCAATCTGGTACGTGAGCTGACGCGTATGGGAGATGCCAGGGTTTCGGCCGGATATGACGCTCCTGCATCGTTTGAGGATTTTGAACCGACCGCTTGTCACGTCGTCTGGAACATTCTGCTGACAACCGCGCAGTCCACGATCGATATCCAGGACCTGTTTATCTTTGTCGAAGACGAGAGCGAACTCGGCATTGAGCTGCTCGATGATTCCGGCAGGTTGAATTTAGAACAGGCCTGGCAGGCCTGGCTCCCCCTGTTCGAGGCCGGGAAAAAGCCGACAGCGGAGGATGTCAACTCCATTATTGCGCAAAACGACGAACCGGTGCCGGAACACAACGGGCCGGAAAGACGTTCGATGACGCCAGACCGGCGTCAGGCGGCAACCGATCGACGCCAGGAAAGTGGCAGCGGGGATGACGCAGCCCGGGTCGCCGCCTCGGTCCGGGTCCGCTCGGAACGGCTTGACAAGCTGGTTGACCTGATCGGAGAACTGGTTACGGTGCAGGCCAGGCTCAAGCAGGTCTCCACCACGATCTCCGATGTTGACCTGGAGCGAATATCCGAGGAGGTCGAGCAGCTGACCTGGGAACTGCGGGACGAAGTTCTCAGCATCAGGATGGTGCCGATCGGCTCGACCTTTAACCGCTTTGCCCGCCAGGTGCGGGATCTGGCGCGTGAACTCGGCAAAGATGTCCAACTCCTCACCTCCGGGGGCGACACGGAACTCGACAAGACCGTCATCGAGCGATTGTCGGATCCTGTCCTGCACCTGTTGCGTAATGCCATCGATCATGGACTGGAGCTCCCGGAACAACGCAGCGCAGCCGGTAAGCCGGTAAAGGGGAGCATTCGGTTGAGTGCTTTTCAGAGCGGTGCCTCGGTTTTGGTCGAGGTCCGGGATGACGGGCGCGGGCTGAATTACGATTGGATCCGGGAGCGTGCCGAGGAAAAAGGGATGCTGCAGCCGGGAGAGGATTTCAACCAGGTTGGCGTGTGGGAGTTGATCTCTTCGGCCGGATTTTCCACTTCGGAGGCCATAACCAGTATTTCAGGGCGAGGCGTCGGCCTCGACGTCGTTCGCAAGGCCATCGAAGACCTGCGCGGGACGGTCGAGGTCGAATCAAGCAGTGGGGAGGGCACCTGTTTTCGCGTCAAGCTGCCTCTGACCCTGGCCATTATTGACGGCCTGCTGGTCCGCATCGGTAGAGAGCGATTTGTCATGCCCCTGGCGCAGGTCGAGGAGATCATCGAGCAGAACCGGACCGATGTAGAGCGACAGCATGGACGCGACCTTCTGCACATCCGTGATGAGATCGTACCCTATCTCCACCTGCGCCGTGAGTTCGGGATCAACGGCCGGATACCCGATATCGAACAGGTCATCATTGCGAACCTTGATGGTTTTCGCCTCGGTTTCGCCGTCGACGAGGTGATCGGCGAACACCAGACCGTCATTAAGTCCCTCGGACGGATGTACCGGGATATCCCAGGGCTTTCCGGTGCGACGGTGCTGGGTGACGGCAGCCTCGCGCTTATCCTCGACCTCCCTGCATTAATGCGCCTGGAAGAGTCGCGCTCCCGCCAGGATGGGAATCTGGTTCCGGTCACGACTCAGACCTTCTCTTGATTTGGGTGGTACTTTGAGTGCGCCGCGACAGGCACGCGGGCTCTCTTCCACTGCCCTATTTTGTCCGGAAACTGAGTGGCGTTTGACTCCTCGGACGGCAGGGATGTATGATCCCAGAAGTGGGACAGGTTAATTTAAGGGTCGGTGCTCGATCTTCTCCCGGGAGTAACTGACCAACAGACCATTCAAGCGTTTACCTGTGCAGTCATTGATGGACATTTTGACGCTTTATTCAGAGTGAAACTGGTCAAACGGTTTGATGTCCACGGAATAGACCATATAATGTTAGTTGCAGTGCAGCATGTGCAATTCTGATGGAGGAGCCCCCCATGGAACCATCGACGCGGAAACCCTTTAAATCGGTGATCATCGATGACAATGTCGGGTTTACGATGGCGTTGCAGTTACGCCTGGAAAGAATGGGGCACGAAGTAGAGGTCTACGAGAAGGCGAGTGATTTCCCCCTTGATACTGATGGTACATGCCCCTGCCGCTCCGGTGAAAGCTGCGGCGACTTTCTCATCATAGACCAGCAGATGCCGGACATGACGGGACTTCAGTTCGTCAGGGAGTTGTCGCAGTGCGGTTGCCTCGGGATTTTTCGCAATACGGTTCTAATCTCAGGCTGGCTGGTTGAAGAGGAGGAGCAGGAAGCGCGCGAACTCGGTTGTGAAGTGTTTCATAAGCCGTTCGAGTTTCAGGAAATTTACGAGTGGATTGAAGAGCGCGAAAAGGCAATGATCGAGGAATCGTGAGAGGAACGACGTTCATTGAATCTTGGTCCTGTGTGTATTTCTCTCGTTCTGCAATGAGCTGAATATTCAGGCCCCTTTCTTCGGGGACCGACATCTGGTCCGCTGTTGTGTTGAATCAATAAAGCGATCGCCCTTGTTTCCGGGCCGGTCGTTTTTCCGTATCAAACGTCCAGTTTAGCCCTTTCTCCACACTCGTTGAGCCATCCGGCGATTTCCGCCATCTTTAAAGGTTGTTTTATTGTCGAGAAACCGAGATCGCGAACCGATTGCTCCAGGCTTTCCGTGAAGACCGTGTTCATAATCGCTTTATTCTGCCGCGGGAGTTTGCACCCTTTTTTTGCCTGGTCAACGAGGATTTGCATGTTCTCAATGGTCGCCATCCTGGTGTTGATGATGACGGCATCGGCACACGGCTTCTCCGAGGGGCAGCTGCAGGCATCCAGTTCATGAAGAGAGCAGGAGTATTCTCCGGACATGACCTGGACCCGGTGACCCCGCCCCTCGATAAACGATTTCAGCAATCTTTGCAGTGAAGGATTCTGCTCGAAGAGTAAGACTCTCAACTTCATTTAACCCCCCAGGGTCAGAATAGAAACAAAACGGCAGTTGATCAGCAGGGTATTGCATATCGTATGCCGTCCCCGCGATATGGTTATCAGGCCGAAACAACTCAAGTTTTTCTCTGTGTACGAGAGTGGGTGGGTTATTTAGCGGCCTTTAACTTTTATTTTCCGTGGAGTCACGGCAATTTGTTCCGCATGAAATGATTGTAAATGATGGATTGAGTATTCAGCGTCGGGGAGAGACGCTTTTCGGTGAATCGCCATGCGGTCATAGGCTGAAATGCTTCAACTCCGTGGCGCTGGCCGGTGGAAAATCGGATAAGACTTTGCGGGTAGGATTCCAATAAGGCAATCGTTGTTGCAAGACGGCGCGGCGATAATATTCAATCGGCCACACGTGGGGTGAGCCGTTGAAGCTTGCCCCGTTTTTCAGGGCGGTCACATCAAAGGTGTGTGGATAATCGAGGGGGGCATTGCTGCCGGGCACGCCATCGTCCCGGTCGATGTAGGCATCGCTGATGTTGGCGCAACTGCCGAAATTTCGTGTTCCGTATCCCCAATCAATCCCACCGTAAATACTGACCGGGTCCAGATAGCTTGTTTGAATGAAGACCTCCGCACGCTTTTTCCTGACTATTTCGCAGATACCGTAAACAACGAATGAGCCTGCGCTGTGGCCGATGAGATGCAGGCGTTGAAGCTTGTTGTTCCGCACCAGCTTGGAGCCGATATCATGGCCGATGCGACGACCGTTGAGGGTGCTGCGGAAAAGGTCGTTGGAATATTGGCCCCAGTCGACGGTAACCGCCTGCTGCTGCGAGGTGAGGATATTTTTTTCGAGCTCCGCGGCGAATCCCTCTGCCCAGGATGAAGGATTATCCCCTTTGCCGTGAATCAGGATGATCAGTTCGTTGATGTCATTACTGATCCGGGTCATCCGGACGTCCTCTCCAATCGGCCAGGGTATATTGGAGTAGACTACGATAAAGAGCGAGGCGGCAATGAAAGGGATGCCGGGTAAAAGAACCAGCAGCCAAAGCCACCGTTTTACGCTGAGACCGAGAAATCTTTTTTCTTTTTGAGAACGTGTCATGAATAAATAGAATTGACTATTCGAGAATGTCGTTCATCATACCGTTAATTGACATGGGGGCAACCACCCCTCGAGTGAAATCTGGTATTTATAAATAATGAACAGGTTGATGGACATGACCTTATACACAATTGAGAAATGACCACGATGAATAAAATATTGAGATCTTGTTCCCTTTTCTTTTTCGTGCAGGGTGTTGTCTTCCTCGCGCTTCTTGCTGGTGGTTGCGAAACGTCTGATCAATCTCAGGTTCCATCCAGGGAGAACAAGAAAAAGCCGGTCCCGGTGGAGGTTGCGACGATCGAGCATGGCCCGCTCGAATTGCGCCGCACGTTCAGTGGCACCCTGGAAGCCAGGGCGGAATTTGTCGTTGCGCCCAAGGTTGCCGGGCGGGTCGAGAGCCTGGTGGCCAATATCTCCGATTCCGTGAAGCGGGGTGAGGTGGTTGCAGAACTCGACAGCGACGAATACGTTCAGGAGGTGGCTCAGGCGCGGGCCAACCTGGCAGTGAGTCAGGCGAACCTGGTTGAAGCACGCAACGCCCTGGAAATTTCGCGCAGGGAGCTGGCCCGTATTACCACCCTGCGTGAACGCGGAGTCGCATCAGAGTCGCAACTGGATGCCGTCAAGGCCGGGGAACTTGCGAGGCAGGCGGAACTCGAGGTCGCCAAAGCCCAGGTCGTTCGGGCCGAGTCGATCCTGGAATCGGCGAAAATCCGACTCGGCTATACCCGGGTGACCGCTGGCTGGAGCGGGGGCGACGATCTACGCATCGTGGCCGAGCGGTTTGTCGATGAAGGGGAGACGGTCGGGGCTAATGCGCCGCTGCTCAGGATTGTCGAACTCAACCCGATCACCGGCGTGGTGTACGTCACCGAGAGAGATTATGCCAAGCTTCAGGGGGACCAGGAGGTCTCTTTGACGACCGACGCCTTTGCTGGAGAGACGTTCGTCGGGAAGATCGAACGGATCGCGCCGGTGTTTAAACAGGCGACCCGCCAGGCGCGGGTCGAACTGGTCATTGACAACCCGCAGCAGCGCCTGAAGCCGGGTATGTTCATCCGGGCCACGGTGGTCCTCGCCAGCGTCGCCGACGCCGTCGTTGTCCCGGAGCGGGCTCTGACCAAGCGGGGTGACGGCGTCGGGATCTTCCTGGTGAGCGCAGATGGCAACAACGTCCGTTGGCAGGAGGTTCAGGTCGGCATTCGGGACGGTGAACGTGTCCAGTTACTTGGCGAGGGTCTTGAAGGTCGGGTTGTCACCCTCGGCCAGCAGATGCTGGAGGACGGTTCGCAGATTGTTATTTCAACCGAGACCAGGCTCGGTACGGGCGCTGACGCAGGGGGCCGCTGATGAAGCTGCCGAAGGTCAGCGTACGTCGACCGGTATTTACCACCATGGTCACCTTGATCGTGGTGTTGCTCGGCTCGTTTTCCCTTACCCGGCTGCAGATCGATCTCCTCCCCAACATTGAATTACCGACCCTGACCATCAGGACCCAGTACGAAGGGGCGAGCCCCGAGGTCATGGAGCGGTTGGTCACTCAAATCATCGAGGAGATCGTCGCCACCGTACCCGGAGTCGAGGACATGACCTCGATATCGGCGGAGGGGAACAGCACGGTTCGGGTCAGTTTCTCGTGGGGGACCGACATCGACACCGCCGCTCTCGATGTTCAGGCCCAGCTCGAGGACGAAATCAACGAGCTGCCCGATGATATCGTTCGCCCGCGTGTCAGCAAGTTCGACGTCGCCAGTTTTCCGGTTGTCATCCTCGGTATCTCCAGTACCCTCGATCCGGTCGAATTGACCGAACTGGTCGATGACCAGGTGCGCTACCGTTTTGGACGTCTCCCAGGCGTTGCTCAAGTCGACATGTGGGGGGAGTACAAGCGGGAGGTGCGGGTCGAGCTTGATTCGGAGCGGGTCAAGGCCCTCGGACTACCCCTCGACCAGGTTCTGCAGGCGATCCGCAACGCCAACCTCGACCTACCGGCCGGGAAAATCGAGCAGGGACGCTACGAAGTCACCCTGCGCGCGCCGGCGGAATTCAACAACCTCGAACAGATTCGCAACACCGTGATTTACCAGCGGGAAGGGGCGGCCGTAACTCTTGGCCAGGTCGCCGAGATCCGGGATACCTACCAGAAGAAAACCCGCATCGTCAGGGTCAAAGGCGAGCGGGGGCTGCGGGTTGCGATCCGTAAACAGGCCGAGGCGAACACGGTCGAGGTCTCCCGGGCGGTCCTGCAGGAGATCGACGCGGTCAACCGCGCTTTTCCACAGATGCACATTGTGCCGGTGATCAACCAGGGGAACTTCATCGAACTGTCCATTAAGAACGTCGCCAGGTCGGTGCTCTACGGCGGCGGCTTGTCGGTCCTGGTCCTGTTGTTTTTCCTGCGAAACTTCCGATCGACGGTTGTCATCTCCCTGGCGATCCCGATCTCGGTCATCGCCACTTTCGCACTGATCTTCTTCGGCGGCTTCACCCTCAACCTGATGACACTCGGGGGGCTTGCGCTCGGGGTCGGGATGATGGTCGACAGCTCGGTTGTGGTGCTGGAAAATATCTTCCGTCGTCGCATGGAAGATGGGGAGGACCAGGAGACGGCTGCGGTGGAAGGGGCGAGCGAGGTCGGTACCGCCATTGTCGCCAGCACCTTGACCACCCTGGTGATCTTCCTGCCGCTGATTTTCGTGCGGGGCGTGGCCGGTGTTCTTTTCCAGGAACTCGCCTTCGTGATCATCTTCGCCCTGGTCTGTTCTCTGCTGGTCTCTCTCAGCCTGCTGCCGATGCTTGCATCGCGTCTGCTCAAGACCCCGGAGCAACTGCAGAGTCGGCGCTCCCCCTGGATGGACCGGCTGATGCGGCAGTCCGACGCCCTGTTCCGCTCTCTCGACAACGGTTACTGCTGTCTGCTGCAGAAAGTTCTGCGGCATCGGCTCCTGACTGTGGTTTGCGCCTTTGCCATTCTCGGGGCGAGCCTGTTGCTACTTCCGCTGATCGGGACCGAATACCTCCCCCCGAGCGACGAAGGGGAGGTCAGGGTTTACGGCGAGATGGAGATCGGCACCCGGCTCGATCTGCTCGATATGCAGGCGCGGAGGATGGAGCAGATCGTCTACCCCGCAGTGCCGGAGGCGACCTCTTCGGTTGTCAGCGTCGGCGCCTCCGGCTGGCGACCGAGCGACGCGGCGAAGACAAGCATCCGCCTGTCATTGGTGCCCGCGGCCGAAAGGACCCGGTCCAACACCGAGATTGCCAACGATCTGCGTAAGCGCCTCTCCGGACAGATTCCCGGCATGATAATCCGTACCCGAGCTCCACAGGGGCAGTTCCTGCTCGAAAGAATTCTCGGTGGCGTCGAAGGGGTGACGGTGGAAGTCCGGGGATTCGACCTGGAAACCCTTGATGCGCTGGCTGCCCGGGCGGCCGAGATGATCAAGGGTGTTGAGGGGATTACCGATATCGAAGTCAGCCAGAAGGCCGGTATCCCCCAGCAGGAGATCCAGGTCGATCGCGACAAGGTCGCCGACCTCGGCCTGAGCGTGCGGGACGTGACCCGGGTGCTGGAGACGGCTGTCGCCGGAACGAAGGCCGGTGAGTTCAGGTCGGGTGGGAACTCCTACCGGATCTTCGTGCAGTTGAAGGACGCCGAAAAAAGTTCCATGGACGAAATCCTCGACCTGACCCTCGGAACGGCCTCGGGAGAGCAGGTCATGCTGCGCAACCTGGTGATGAACGCGTCGAGCCGAGGGCCAATCCTGATCGACCGGAAGGATCAGCAGCGACTGGTCTCGATCCAGGCCAACGTGGCCGACCGCGATCTTGGCTCGGTCGCCGAAGATGTTCAGGCAATCCTCGACCAGATTCCCCGTCCGGTCGGGTACGATCTGCTGGTGGCCGGAAACTTCGAGGAGCAGCAGAAAGCGTTCCATGAGCTGGTCGTCTCTCTGATTCTCGCTTTGTTGCTCGTCTACATGGTGCTCGCCTGCCAGTATGAATCGTTGCGTGACCCGATCGTCGTTATGGCGTCAGTCCCCGTTGCCGCCGTGGGGGTGCTGGTGGTGCTGTTCCTGACCGGGACAACTTTGAACCTGCAGTCGTATATCGGCTGCATCATGCTCGGGGGGATTGTCGTCAACAATGCTATTTTGCTGGTCGATCAGGCGGGCAAGCTGGTCAAGGGTGGGATGGAGGCGCGAGAAGCGGTGGCCGAAGCCGGAAGGCGCCGTCTCCGGCCGATCCTGATGACCTCACTGACGACCATCCTCGCTCTGCTGCCGTTGGCGCTCGGGCTCGGTGAGGGGGCGGACGCGCAGGCTCCGCTGGCCAGGGCGGTGGTCGGCGGGTTGTCCGGTTCGACCCTGATCACCCTCGTCCTCGTCCCGGCGGTCTACTCTCTGTTCCACCCTGAAGCGAAAGGGGCGAAACGGTGACACGATTTCTGATCAACCATTGGGTCCGGGTCATGGTTGTCGCTTCATTCATTCTGGCGGCAGGGTGCACACCGGTCGACCGATGGTCGGTATATGCCGACAAGGTTGAATACGAACGGTTGCCGGTGGGGCCGGATTTGAAGGTGGAACCGGTCGAATTGCAAATCGAAGACGGTTTGTCTCCGCTGTCTGCCGTTCTGGCCGATCAACCGATCAAGCTGTCCGTCGAGCAGGCTGTCATGATGGCCCTGACCAACAACCGCGATCTGCAGGTCGAGCGTCATGGCCCGGTCATCACCGGCACCTTCGAACTGATCGAACGGGGGGATTTCGATCCCGAGCTGTTCGCCGAAGTCGAGTATTTTCGGGAACGATCGAGTGAATCCTCACGTTCGACGGGGGAACAATTCGACGTGGCGGCCGAGGAAACCAGCGGCATCGTAGGGTTGCGCCAGACATTGCCGACCGGGACGACCGTTGAGGCGAGCCTCGAACAGGAGCGTTCCATCTCCAACCGGGCGCCGGAACAGCAGACTGCCCGTGCCGGTTTATCGGTGACCCAGTCCCTTTTGCGTGGCTTTGGTCCTGCCGCCAACCTCGCCAGTGTACGACAGGCCGAACTGGATACCCTCGCCAGTCGCTATCAATTGCGCGGTTTTGCCGAGGCTCTGCTGTCTGAGACCGAGATCGCTTACTGGAATTTTGTGCTGGCCCGCGAAGAGATCGCCATCTACGAGGAGTCGCTGGCGGTTGCCAGGAAACAGAAGGAAGAGGTCGAACTCCGAATCGAGGTCGGGATTCTCCCAGAAATCGAGGTGGCCGCGGCCCGCGCCGAGGAAGCCCTGCGGATGCAGGCTTTGATTGACGGTCGCAGCCAGCTTGAAGATCGAAGGCTCCGTCTGTTGCGCATGATCAGTCCGTCTCCCGCCGGGCAACTCAACCAGCAGTTGGCCGCCGTAAGCGAATTGCGACTTCACGCGAGACCGATTGTCGA
Source organism: Desulfuromonas sp. (assembly GCA_002868905.1). Lineage (GTDB taxonomy): Bacteria > Desulfobacterota > Desulfuromonadia > Desulfuromonadales > Geothermobacteraceae > BM304. The sequence goes on along the minus strand of PKUA01000027.1, from coordinate 5,904 downwards.
TCTTGAAGATCGGCTGTTGCTGGCGGAACAGTCCCGGCCCGATTTGAATGAAGCGCGGCTTCGACTACAGCAGAGACGTCTTGAAACCGTCGTAACGCGCAACGGGGTGCTGCCGAAACTCGATCTGTTTTTCTCCCTTGGCAAGACCGGATACGGGACAACGTTTTCCGACTCTTTCAATAAGATGGACGGCAAGACCTACGACCTGACCGCCGGGATTCAGCTGAGTCATTTAATCGGTGACCGGGCCGGGGATGCGAAAAACCTGGCCGCCCGTGCCTCACGCCAGCAGGCACGCGAGGCCGTGGCCAACCTGCGGCAGCTGGTGGAATACGAGGTGCGAATCGCCGCCAACGAGGTTGAGCGGACCCGGCAGCAGATCGACGCCACGCGTGCGACACGCGCTTTTCAGGAGCAGTCGCTCAAGGCCGAGAAGGAGCGGTTCGATGTCGGAACCGGGACGGCGCTCCTGGTCGCGCAGGCCCAACGCGATCTGCTCGAGAGCCAGATCGCTGAAATAGAGGCGGTCGTCGATTACCGGGTCGCCCTGGTGCAGCTCTACCTGGCCGAGGGGAGCCTGCTGGAGCGTCGCGGGGTGACTCTCTCCCGGGACGTGACCGGGTATTATCGCTAACGGAACGGGGACAGACGCAGCCCGGCTGGATGTGAGGCCGTGGCGAGTGGGGTGATGTCGGTTTGGTCAGGAGTGCCCTGTGCATAGTTGCTTTGAGTCTCCTCGCTACCGTTTTTTATCTCGTCGTGGCGGGGAGAACCGAACCTCCCTCTCGGGAACAAGCGATCGATGCCGTTATCGAGAACTTCATGGCCCGCCACCGAATTTCCGGTGCCGTGGTCGTTTACGGCACCAGGGGGCTCCCCGAAGTTGAAAAAGCCTACGGTGTTGCCGCCGGCTCCAACCCGCCCCCGTTGGGCCACGATCACATTTTCCGGCTGGCGAGCCTCTCCAAACCCGTGACGGCAGCTGCCGTCCTTGCCTTGATCGACTCCGGCAATCTCAAGCTTGAAACCCGGTTGTCCGACCTGTTTCCCATGGTTGCAAAAGCGGCCGATCCGCGTCTGCCGAAGATCACGGTCCGCAATCTTTTGCAACACCGCGGAGGATGGGACTTCCAACAAACGTTCGATCCATTCTTCCTCGACAGGACAACGGCCGAAGAATGGCTCGGCCCGATCCCGGCCCTTCAGGATTGCCGTCCCGTCGCCATCGCCATGTTGAAGCATGAACTGCAGTTCTCGCCGGGCGAGCGCTACGCCTATTCCAATCTCGGTTATTGCTGGCTCGGCCTGATCATCGAACAGGTCACCGGAGAACCCTACGAGAGGGCAGTGCATGACCTGGTGCGGACCCGGCAGGCAGGTCTGTCGCTCTCCCCAGGGAATATGTCGATTGATGAAATCTTGGATTTAAACAAAACATTTCCTCTTTTGGTGCCGCAAATAGTTGGTCCGGCCGGTGGTTGGCAGGGGAGGGCACGAGACTTCTTTGCGTTCGCCTCTGATAGCATCGACAGCAGGGTGCTCAAGACTCCGACCGGTGAAGAACATGCCGATTATTACGGACTCGGTTGGCGGGTTTTCCCCGAAGACGGGCCATTGCTGACCCATTACGGCGCGATGCCCGGGGTCTTTACCCTGGTACTGCGCGACATGCGCGGCCGGGTTCTGGTGGCGCTGTTCAATGGCCGTCCCGCTGATGACTGGCCCGCCTTTTTACAGCTCAAGCAGGCATTTGTCGATGCGACAGACCTCGGCAACTGAAGAGGATGTTTTGTTCCCAGTGGACAAATATCGAAATCCGGGATTTGGTGGGGGCGCTGTTTGCCGCCCCTAGAGTTCAATGAGTTTAATCACCGGAGGAATAGCAAAGCCTGGGACGGTCCCGGGATGACTCCCCGATCGCGCTTCCTCGTCATCAAACGACCATCATTCGGACCTGTTCTATATTTGCAGGCAGTTGTTGGCATCGTCCCAGTAAGGAGAGAGTCGACGGAGGTTGGCGACGATCGTCGGCAGGACCTCGATGATACGTTCGGCGTCGGTGTCGTCATTGTAACGACTGAGGCTGATTCGCAGTGAGCCGTGAATCGCCGAGAAAGGGACGTTCATCGCCTTGAGGACGTGCGACGGGTCGAGGGACCCGGAGGTGCAGGCCGAGCCGCTGGAGGCGCAGATACCGTGGCGGCTCAGTTCAAACAGGATCGCCTCCCCCTCGATGCCGTGGATCGCCAGATTGAGCGTGTTGGGAAGGCGGATCTTGGCGTCGCGTCCATTAACTTCGACCGCAGGAATCCGCGCCGTTAATTCATGTTCCAAGCGATCCCGAAGTCCTCTCACCCGGGTCTGCTCATCTGCGAGATTCTGCACTGCCAGTTCGCACGCCTTGGCAATGCCGACGATGTAGGGGACATTCTCGGTGCCGGCGCGCCGTCCTTTCTCCTGGTGGCCGCCGAGGATGAACGGGCGCCAGCGGCAGCCGCGCCGGACGAACAACACTCCGACCCCTTTCGGGGCGTGAATCTTGTGACCGGAGAAGGCGAGCAGGTCCACATCCTTCAGGTCGCTCGACAGGTTGACCGGAAGCTTACCGATCGCCTGGGTCGCGTCGGTATGCACCACGATCTCCTGGTCGGTCTGCTTGGCGATTCGTGCCAGTTCCGCCACCGGATAGCAGACCCCGGTTTCGTTGTTGGCCATCATCACACTCACCAGAAGAGTGTCGCTTCTCAGCGCCTTGACGAACGCGTCGATAGAGATTTCACCATGACCGTCGACCGGCAGGAAGGTGACGTCGAGACCGCGCCGCTCAAGTTCCTTGCCGATCTCAAGGACTGATGGGTGCTCGACCGCGGTGGTGATGACATGGCGCCGCGCCGGGTTTGCCTGGACGGCGCCGAAGATGGCGGCGTTGTTGCTCTCGGTTGCCGAGCCGGTAAACAGCAATTGGTCGGGGTCGATACCGCCGAGGCAGCGTGCGACGGTTTCGCGGGCCGACCGGATAGCCTCGGCGGGGGAGCGGGCGGCGTCGTACATGGAGCTCGGATTGAAATAATCGCGGGTGAAATAGGGCTGCATGACCTCCAACACCTCGGGAGCGATGGCGGTCGTGGCATTGTTGTCGACATAGACGGTTTTCATGATCCTGACCTTTTAACGCCGTTTAAATCGCGATGACACGGATCCGGTCATCGACTTCCTCCCCAAGCTGCCGTTCAACGATCAAGCGGGTCCTGTCGGCACCGCCCGGGCAACCCCCGGGAGGCTCAAGCAGGCGGCAGTAGACGATATTGTCTTTGATATCAATCAGCTCGATATCTCCATTGTCTTCTCGTAACATGGGGCGGATCGAATCATCGATCACCGTTTCGATGCGACGTCCGAGTTGGAAGGGGGAGAGTTCCCCGGCAGTGTCGTGAGTTTCCGCGGCTGTCGCCTGCCCTGCGTCGTCGGTTTCATGGGATGTCGCCCAGATTTCATCCAGCAGGTCCTGCAGCCCCCCGGGCTCATGGTGGCAGGCGGTACAGCCGCCACCCGCCTTGAGGGCGTGGGTGATCTCGGCGATGGAGCGGAGTCCAAGTTCACGAATCTTGCGACGCAGGTACGGTTCGGTCACCGAGTAGCATTTGCAGACAACCCGCCCTTCGTCTTCGTCTGCGTGGACCTTGTCCGGGACGATCGCTGCCAGGTCTACCCCGCGCTTGGAAGCCCAGTCGGCGACGGCGCTCTGCAGCGCCTCGGCCCCCATGACCGAACAGTGAATTTTTTGTTCCGGCAGACCGCCGAGAAAATCGACCAGGTCCTCGTTGCTGACCTGCAACGCTTCGATCGGGGTCTTTCGTTCCTGTTCGAGCAGGGTGCAGAGCGCTTCGGAGGAGGCGATGGCCGAGGTGCAGCCGAATGTCAGGTAGCGGGCTTGAGTGATGATGTCTCTTGTCGGGTCGGTCGGATGCTTCTCCACCCGGAAGGTGAAGCGCAGGGTGTCGCCGCAGACCATGGAGCCGTGTTCGCCGTAGCCGTCGGGGTCTTCGATCTCTCCCATGTGGGTGCCGGCGGCCCCCTTGACGGCGTCCATGAACAGCTGTACGACCTTGTCACTGTACTCCCAAGGCATGATCAACTCCTGTTGCCGTATGGTTATGCCTTAATTTTACCATGTGCGCGGCACACTATTCGGTTTTCAACTCTGGGCGGAACGATTAAGATGGCAGCTTCGATGAGTGAGATGGATCATCATTTTCTCTTTCCCATGAGTCAAGCTGCAGTGCCCGGGATTTCAAACGGACATGATTGAATTTTTCGAGATATTTATAGATGTCGTCCTGCCGGTGTTCGGCATCGTTCTGCTCGGTTTTCTCCTCGGCGGTCGACTGCAGCTCCAGGCACAGACCCTGACCCGTGTCGCCTACTATGTATTTGTGCCGGCATTTATTTTCGAAGCGATCGGCAAATCGAATATCCCGCTGGAGAGCGCCGCCAGGATGCTCTGCTTCATAACGGCGACTCACCTGGCCGCCGCCTTCATCGCGGGCGGAATTGCCCGGTTGATGCGGCTCTCGCGTGAGACGGTCGCCGCTTTCGTGATGATCGCCGTTTTCGGCAATGTCGGCAATTACGGTCTCGCCGTGATCCGCTTCCGACTCGGCGATGCCTCGGTGGCACCGTCGACCATTTATTTCGTCGCGATCACCATCACCGCTTTCGTGGTCTGCGTCGGAGCGGCCGGCTGGGCGCGGGGAGGGAGCAAGGGGGCGTTGAGCGGCCTGGTGAGGACGCCGGCCCTCTGGGCGACGGTTCCGGCGTTGATCGTCTCCAATGGTGGGATCACAGTGCCACTGATGGCGTCGCGCATGATCGGTCTGCTGGCCGACGCAATGATCCCGGTGATGCTTTTCGCTCTCGGCTTGCAATTGCTGGAACAAAAGCGCGTCGAATGGAATACCACCGTCTGGGTCGCCAGCGGCATTCGCCTGTTACTCGCCCCGACCCTGGCCTGCCTGATCGCCATCCCTTTAGGCCTGGGACATCTCGATTATGCCGCCGGTGTCTTGCAGGCAGGCATGCCGACCGCCATCCTGGTCGCGATCATCTCCCGGGAAAATGATATCGTCCCCGGTTTCGTAACGTCAGTGGTTCTGGTCTCGACTCTCGTCAGCCTGGTGACCCTCCCGCTGATTATGGTCCTGCTTTAGGTTCCAGCCTTCTTGCCCTCCTGACTGACTTTTCCCTCCCCACATTCCCCGGTCCCACCATCTAAGTCGTGCTGAATGTTTGACAAACAGAATTCGCTTCAAGCCGTTCAGTGATTTTGAACCAGGCCTGTAGTCAGGATTGGCGCGTTATTCGCAATTGTATGGGGCTGCAGTCGGGTTGCTTTGGTCGTTGTCGGACCTAACTATCTAAAAAGACAACAGGGATGGTTATAATTAACATGGTTTTTCACATATATACAAAAAAACTCCATGACAAGAATTGACACTTGGTGCGGTGATATTACAAAAGTCATTGGAAACTGGATAGGCCCGGAGAAAGAGACGGTGGTTCGATGAAAACAGCTGGAAAACCCCTTGGGGAGACTCACATGGAAAGATTTGTTCGGAAATCATGGATTTGTCTTCTATTCCTGGTTCTGCTGGCGACGGCCGGATGCTCCAATCGCAGCAGCTCGGACGGTACACAGACTGATGATGCCCAGAATGGCGGGGGACCTGAGACGGCTGTCCATGGCGCATCCTGGATGAATCCTCAAGCGACGGAGGAGTTCGGGTTCCACGGTGACCTGGTGATGGAGGCGGGAACGAAGTCTTGCTCCTCATGCCACTATAGAGATCTTCGCGGAGATGAGGATGTTCCCGGTTGCTACGATTGTCATTTTACTCCGACCGGGGG
>PKUA01000043.1 GCA_002868905.1 Desulfuromonas sp. | reverse complement strand
CGGGGTTGACCCCGAACTGGATATTGGAGCCGCCGGTCTCGACGCCGATCTCCCGGATGATCTTGATCGAGGCGTCGCGCAGGATCTGGTACTCCTTGTCGGTCAGGGTCTGGGCCGGTGCGACCGTGATCGAATCGCCGGTGTGGACCCCCATCGGGTCGAAGTTCTCGATGGAGCAGATGATGACGACGTTGTCAGCGCTGTCACGCATGACCTCGAGTTCGAACTCTTTCCAGCCGATGACCGATTCCTCGATCAGGATTTCGTCGGTCGGTGATGCGTCAATACCTGCCAGCGCCATTCTTTCGTATTCTTCACGATTGTAAGCAATACCGCCGCCGGTGCCACCGAGGGTGAACGAGGGCCGTATGATGGCGGGAAAACCGACATTCTCGACGACCTCCATCGCCTCCTGATAATTATGCGCCAGCCCGGAGCGGGGGACCTCGATGCCGATATTCTCCATCGCCTGCTTGAACAAGGTGCGATCTTCGGCTTTTTCGATGGCCGGGAGCTTGGCCCCGATCAATTCAACCCCGAACTTGTCGAGCGTGCCGTCCTTGGCCACCGCCACGGCAGTGTTCAGAGCGGTCTGGCCACCGAGGGTCGGCAACACGGCGTCGGGCCGCTCCTTTTCGATAATCTTTCGCAAGGAGTCCGGGGTCACCGGTTCGACGTAGGTTCGATCGGCAAACTCCGGGTCGGTCATGATGGTCGCAGGGTTGGAGTTGAGCAGCACGACCGTATACCCTTCTTCTTTGAGGGCCTTGCATGCCTGGGTGCCGGAGTAATCGAATTCGCAGGCCTGGCCGATAACGATCGGGCCTGCTCCGATGATCAGGATTTTTTTAATGTCAGTTCTTTTTGGCATCGCTTTTCTTCAAGTCAATTATAGGAGTTAGGTTGCAACTTATTGGTTTTTAAACTTTTCCATCATTTCAACGAAATCGTCGAACAGATAACGGGCATCATGCGGACCCGGTGAAGCTTCCGGGTGATACTGCACTGAGAAGCAGGGATATGTCTTATGCCTCAACCCTTCGACCGTATTGTCATTGAGGTTGATGTGCGATACAAGGGCATCCTCTGCGAGGCTCGCAGGGTCGACGGCGAAACCGTGGTTCTGCGACGTGATCTCAACGTTCGGCCCCTCGCCTCTTCTGACCGGCTGGTTGCCGCCACGGTGGCCGAATTTCAGTTTGAAGGTCGATCCGCCAAGCGCGATGCAGAGCAGCTGATGGCCGAGGCAGATGCCGAACAGCGGCACCTTGCCGATCAGCTTCCTGATATTCTCCTGGGCGTAAATAATCGGCTCGGGATCTCCCGGGCCGTTACTCAGGAAAACCCCGTCAGGCTGCATGGCGAGAACGTCTTCGGCCGAGGTCGTCGCTGGCACCACGGTGACGTCACAACCGATCGCCACGAGGTTGCGCAGGATGTTGCGCTTGATGCCGAAGTCGTAGGCGACGACCTTGAAGCGGGCCTTGCCATTGGCGGTCTGGTAACCGCTTTCGAGCTCCCACGGCCCCTCGCTCCAGTGATACGGTTGTTCACAGGTGACATTCCGCACCAGATCCTGCCCGACGATGGAAGGAGCTTCCTGCGCCTTTTTCACCAGGCTTTCGGGATCTTGGTCGACCGTGGAGAGAATGCCGGTCTGGGCCCCCTTGTCACGGATGTGCCGCACCAGGGCACGTGTGTCGATGCCGTGCAGGCCGATGATGTTATTTTCCTTCAGATAGGCGTCCAGGCTCATCTTGGAACGCCAGTTGGAGGGGAAATCGCTTGCCTCCTTGACGATAAAACCGGACAAGTGGGGACGACCCGACTCGACATCCTCGAGGTTAATGCCGTAATTGCCGATCAGCGGATAGGTCATGGTGACGATCTCTCCGCAGTAGGAGGGATCGGTCAGGATCTCCTGGTAACCGGTCATGCTGGTATTGAAAACGACTTCCCCGCTGATTTCACCGGTCGCTCCGAAACTTCGGCCATGGAAGACGCGGCCATCGGCCAGGGCGAGAATTGCCTTCATTACGATTTACTCCTTACACACAAGCTGACGGCGGGCATTGGGCCCGCCGTCGGTTTTTTGGTTATGATTCGAACCGATAGCTGACATGTCCGGCCAGGATGGTGACTTCGGCACCGCCCTGTAACTCCCACCCGCCGAAGGGGGTGTTGTGGCTTTTGGAGCGAGAGGTTTCCGGATCAAACGTCCACTTTCGTTCTTGGTCGATGACGGTTACATCGGCCACGGCTCCGATCGACAGGTCGCCGCGAGGGATTCCCAGCGCTGTGGCCGGACCGCAGGTCAGCAGGGCAATGGCCTGCTGCAGCGGGATGACACCGTCGTTTACCAGGCGGAGCGTCAACGGCAAAGCCGTCTCCAGTCCGGTGATCCCGTTGAGCGCGATGTTGAATTCGACATTCTTTTCATCGACATGGTGCGGTGCATGGTCGGTGGCGATCGCGTCGATGGTGCCGTCGGCGAGTCCGGCCCGCACCGCTTCCACGTCGTCGGCGTGACGTAGCGGCGGAGCCATCTTGGCGTTGGTGTTGTAACCCCGCACGGCCTCTTCGGTCAGGGTGAAATGATGGGGAGTCGCTTCGCAGGTCACATGCACGCCGCGAGCCTTTGCCTGGCGGACGATATCGACCGCACCCTTGGTCGAGATGTGGGCGACATGCAGGTGCCCGCCGGTCAATTCGGCCAGCATGACATCCCGTGCCACCATGGCGTCTTCGGCAACCCAGGGGATCCCTTTCAAACCGAGCTCGGTGCTGACGAACCCCTCGTTCATCACCCCGTCACCGACCAGCGACTTCTCTTCCGCATGGGAAATGATCGGCATGTTGAACGGGCGCGAATACTCCAGAGCCCGGCGCATCAATTCCGAATTAATAACCGGCAATCCATCATCGGAAAACCCGACAGCGCCGGCCTCTTTCAGTTCACCCATCTCAGTCAGGGTCTCACCTTTGGATCCCTTGGTGACCGCGGCCACCGGGAAAACGTTGGCACTCCCCTCCTCCTTGGCCTTGCGGATCAGGTACTGCGTAACCGGCAGGCTGTCATTGACCGGCTTGGTGTTCGGCATGCAGGCAACCGAAGTAAAGCCGCCGGCGGCGGCCGCAGCCGTCCCGGAGATGACATCCTCCTTGTACTCGAGGCCGGGATCCCGCAGGTGGACATGGATATCGACCAGGCCGGGGGTGACCAGCTTGCCGGAAGCGTCGATGACCTCCTCGGCGGAGTCATCAATCTTCTTGTCTATCCTGGCGATTTTTCCATCGAGGATCAGCAGGTCGAAAGTTCCGTCAATGTCGTTGGCCGGATCGATCAGGCGGCCGTTCTTAATCAGTATGCTCATCGTTCACTCCGTCATCTTCACGTTGGCGTTTTCTTTAATTCAGCCCTCGGTCTCTTCGCCGCCGCTAACCAGGTAGAGTAGCGCCATGCGGACAGCCACACCATTCTCGACCTGGTCAAGGATGACATTTTGCGGGCCATCGGCAACGCTGCTCGAAATTTCAACACCGCGATTCATCGGCCCCGGATGCATCACTAGCGCGTTCTCTTGCGCAAGTTTGAGGTTGTTCGGGTTAAGGCCGTAAAAGCGGCTGTATTCCCGCAGGGTCGGCAACAGCGTCTTACCCTGCCGTTCCAATTGAATCCGAAGCATCATGACGACATCGGCTCCCTCAATCGCCTGGTTGATGTCGTGGTAGACCGTGGCCCCGAGTTTTTCGATACCTGGCGGGATCATGGTCCCAGGCCCGGCCAGCCGTACCTTGGCGCCGAGCTTATTGAGCAGGTAGAGGTTGGAACGGACAACCCGGCTGTGGGTCAGGTCTCCGATGATGGCGACGTTCAGTCCCTCGATCCGCCCGAGTTTTTCGCGGATAGTGAACGCGTCGAGCAGAGCCTGGCTCGGATGCTCGTGGGCACCGTCTCCGGCATTGATAATGGAACAGTCAAGTCGATCGGCCAGGTAGTGCGGAGCGCCGGAAGCACCGTGGCGCATGACGATAATGTCGGGATGCATCGCCTCGATGTTTCGTGCCGTATCCTCCAAAGTCTCACCTTTAACGACCGATGAGGAGGAGGCCGAGATATTGATGGTGTCGGCAGAGAGTCTCTTGCCGGCGATTTCGAACGAGGTCCGGGTTCGCGTGCTCGCCTCGAAAAAGAGATTCACGATGGTTTTGCCACGCAACGTCGGGACTTTTTTGATGGCCCGGGTGTTGATCTCCTTGAAACTATCTGCCGTATCGAGGATCTGAATGATCTCTTCCCGGCTCAGGTGGTCGATTCCAAGGATGTGTTTCTGTGCAAACGACATGACCTTCCTCCTCGGTTCAGGGCTTCAAAAGCCGCACTGCTGACGGCACATTCTCGGGCTCGAACTCAACCTGCACGTTTTCCTCCCGGGCGGTCGGAACATTGCGGCCGACAAAATCGGCCCTGATTGGCAGCTCACGATGACCGCGGTCAATCAACACGGCGAGTTGAATCGCCTGCGGCCGACCGAAATCCATCAAGGCGTCCATGGCGGCGCGGATCGTTCGTCCGGTATAAAGGACGTCATCGACCAATACAACCTTTTGCCCATCCAGCGGAAACGGGATATCGGTCTTACCAAGAGGAAGGCTGCCACGTGAATCGAGATCGTCGCGATACATGGTAATGTCGACGGCGCCGAGGGGGATCTCAACACCTTCGATCTGCTGAATCCGTTGCTGCAGTTCTGCAGCGAGAAAGTCGCCGCCACTACGGATACCGACCAGGACAAGGTTGTCGCTACCGTGGTTTCGTTCGAGAATCTCATGCGAGATCCGGGTCAGGGCTCGCTGGACCCCCGACTTGTTCAAAATCACCGTCACATCCTTGTTCATCGTTCCCTCCCGGGCACAAAAAAATACCTCCTCGCCACCGGCGAAAAGGTATTCGGGTACACTTTGATTGCGTAAAAATCTTTTCCGGTCACCTTTGCTAACCTCTCTGGATTAACTTAAAAGGGGACATCAAACTACGATGTTTGGCGGACTATATCAGTCGGTCCTCCCGGAAGTCAACACGAAATCCGGAGGTTTTTCAAATGGGAGCTATTCGATCAAACGACCGATCCGGTTAAACCGAGGCATGGTCTCTTCGCTGTTCCATGACCAGTACTTGATGAATGCAAGCCCCTTGATGTTGTTTTCCGGCACGAACCCCCAAAATCTGCTGTCAAACGATTGGTCGCGGTTGTCACCCATGACGAAATAGCTCTCCGGTGGGACGGTCACCATCGGCATGTTGTCACGTGGACCGTACCCGGGGCCGACGATATTCGGATCCCGGTGGATTTCCTGCTCGAAAGCCAGCCGTTCGCCGTTGACGAAAACCTTTTTATTCCTGACTTCCACCTTGTCACCCGGGGTCCCGACGACCCGCTTGATGAAATCCCGGCGATTGAAGTACGACTTGTCCGCGTCACCAGGGAATTCGAACACAATAACATCCCCCCGCTCCGGGTGGCGAATCCGCAGAATACGATCATCGAAAAGGGGTACCTGCGACCCGTAGATAAATTTATTGACCAGAAGGTGATCACCGATCAGGAGCGTTTCCTCCATGGACCCTGAAGGAATTTTAAAAGCCTGGATGACAAAGGTGCGGAGGATAATGGCAAGGATGCCGGCGATGATGAGAGCTTCACCATATTCCCGGTACCACGGTTTTTTCGGTTTGATGACCTGGTTTTCTTCCGGCGGTTTCTTCCCGAATAGCTTCATGCCTATTTCTGTTCCTTTACTTTGAGGATGGCGAGGAAGGCTTCCTGCGGCAGTTCAACACTGCCGACCTGCTTCATTCGCTTCTTCCCCTCTTTCTGCTTCTCCAACAGCTTTCTTTTCCGGGTGATGTCACCACCGTAGCACTTGGCTGTAACATCCTTGCGGAGAGCCTTGACCGACTCCCTGGCAATAACCTTGTTGCCGATAGCCGCCTGAATGGCGACTTCGAACTGTTGGCGTGGAATGAACTCTTTCATTCTGCTGGTCAGTTCACGTCCGCGGAACTGGGCCTTGTCTTTATGTACGATCAGGGAGAGTGCGTCGACCGGATCGCCGTTGATCATAATGTTCAGCCTGACCAGGGCGCTCTCGCGAAAATCAAGGTGTTCGTAATCGAGAGAGGCATAGCCGCGTGTCAACGTTTTGAGTCGATCAAAAAAGTCGAGCACGATCTCGTTCAGTGGTAATTCATAGATCACCATGACCCGGTTAGCGGTCAGGTATTTGATCTCTCGCTGGGTTCCGCGCTTTTCTTCGCACAAGGCGAGGACAGGACCAACAAATTCATTCGGGACATGGATCGACGCGAGGATAAACGGCTCTTCAATTTTATCGATGTACTGCACTTCCGGGAGTTTGTTGGCGCTCTGAACGTCGAATTTTTCCCCTTTGGTGGTAGTAACCTTGTAAACAACCGTCGGGGCGGTGGTGATCAAATCAACACCGAACTCCCGCTCCAGCCTTTCCTGGATGATCTCCATGTGGAGCAGGCCGAGGAATCCACAGCGAAAACCGAAGCCGAGGGCAACCGAGTTTTCCGGTTCGAAGCTGAACGAGGAATCGTTCAACCGCAGTTTTTCCATGGCATCGCGCAGCAGATCATAGTCGCTGTTATCGACCGGATAAAGTCCGGAAAAGACCATCGGCTTGACTACCTGGAACCCTGGGAGTGGGGTATCTGCACCATGTTTCTCATGGGTTATGGTGTCGCCGACTTTGGCTTCATGGACCGCCTTGATTCCGGCGATCAAAAATCCGACCTCGCCCGCACCTAACTCCTTGACTTCAAGCGGATGGGGGGAGAAAATCCCGACCTTCAGCACCTCGTAACATTTGCCGGTCGCCATCAACCTGACTCGGTCCCCTTTGCGGACCGCGCCGTCAAAAATACGAACCAGGGTGATGACCCCCTGATACGAGTCATACCAGGAATCGAAGACCAGCGCTTTCAGCGGGGCTTGCGGATCACCTTTCGGCGGTGGGATCTTCCGTACGATCGATTCGAGAAACTCCCGTATGCCGATCCCCTCCTTGGCGCTTGCATAAACGATATCGGAGGTGTCGAGGCCAATAATCTCCTCGATCTCTTCGGCAATCCGCTCCGGTTCGGCGCTCGGCAAATCTATTTTGTTGAGAACCGGGAAGACTTCCAGGTCTTCATCGATCGCCAGGTAAACATTGGCGAGAGTCTGGGCCTCGACCCCTTGCGAGGCGTCGACAACAAGGGTTGCGCCTTCGCAGGCCGAAAGGGAGCGGCTGACTTCGTAGGAGAAATCAACATGACCTGGGGTGTCGATCAGGTTGAGGACATAATCCTGACCGTCGTCGGCACGGTAATTCAGTCGGACGGCCTGGGCCTTGATGGTTATCCCACGTTCCCGTTCCAGGTCCATTTTATCAAGGAACTGGGCTGTCTTCTCACGTTCCGAGAGAGCGCCGGTCTCGTCGAGCAACCTGTCGGCCAGGGTCGATTTGCCATGATCGATATGGGCTATGATTGAAAAATTTCGAATACGGGACTGTTCCATCATTCTCCACCGTTTTTTACAGGTGACTTCACTCCCATTGGTCCGGTATGAACCGGGCCGGGCAGCAAACACATAAACATATAGAAAGGTCGTTGGATTTGCAAAGGGAAAGTTCGCTTTTATGGGGGTGATGTCCTGGAAAAGAACGTTGCGGATTAATGCAGGTCCATCAGCTCCGGTGGATATCCCAGAGGCTGGCATACAGTTTCAGGGACTGAAGGTGATTCAGCACCGCCAACCGCTCCTCTTTGGGAAGTTTGCTGAGGCGTTCAACCTCAATGAAAAACTTCTCCAGGTTGTAATTCTTGACCGCCAGCAAATTCAAAAAGGCCGGAACAAGGTCATGATAGGTACTCAGCAGGGCAAAACGGGCATTATTCAAATCGTCCCCGAGCCAGGACGAAAACAGTTGTTCGTTTCCATATTCCCGGCCGAGATCACGCAACAGGTTTTGAAAGTCGCGCAGGATCCGCGCTTTTTCCCCCCTCTTCTCATTATCTGACAAGGACGTGAGGTAGAGTTTCCCCAACGTTTCCCGACAGGTTCTGGCTAGCTGTTGAAATTTGCTATTAAGTTCGTAGTGGCGCTTAAATAGCTCTTTTCCTTTCGAATCGTTATGGTTCTCGAGCCAACGCAGCGTTCCGACAATCTCAACCGAGGTTGCAAAGGCCTCGTTGAAGTCACTGGCACCGGGCAGATAAACAACCTGGTGGGAAAGCTCGTGGAAAATCAGGCTCGCGAGGGACGTGTTCGAACGGCGCCAGAAGGTGTTGAGGATCGGGTCGTCAAACCAGTTCAGGGTCGAATAGGCTGCAACGCCATAGCGGAAAACATCATTCCCTCCATCCTGCAAGCCGGCGGCGAACCTGTCGGCCTCGTCTTCGGAGAAAAACCCTCGGTAGGAGACGCAGCCGGCTATCGGAAAACACCAGTTTTGGGGCTCAAGGGAGAACTCCGGGCTCGACACCACATTCCAGACAGCGTAATCCCGTTCCAGGTTCGCATAACGTCGATAGCTGTCGTTGTCGGGAAGCGAAAGGGCGCGGCTGGCAAAGTCACGGATCTCTTTAGCCTGTTCCAGGCGGGAACGCAAATCGGGGCTGGTATCTGCAGCGACAAGCAACGTGTCAACCGGCTGGGCTCGATTCAGAACATCGAGTTGCCCCTGCAGGCAGCTCCAGTAGTAGCCAAGGTCACCACAGCCAGCGAGGAACAACAGCATGCCGGACATGGTAATGGAAATAATGAGAAAACGGATTTTCATCCTTTCAAGTTACCACAAATGAATTTTTGACGCAGCAGAGCGCGAACAAGGACAAAAAATAGTTGCCTGGCGATTGGAACCCGTATAATCTGCCCTCTTCCGAACCGGGAAAACAAACGGTTTTCAACTCGTGCACAGTGTCCCGTGGCAGTTTATTCGAAGGGGACAGAGCATTTACATCAAGACAGGTCATGATATGGCAGCATTAAGTGGAAAACAGGTTCGACACCTTCGCGGACTCGGACACCATCTCAATCCGGTGGTGATGCTCGGTAAGGATGGTATCACCGACGCGCTGGTTGCCGCTACGGACGAAGCATTGACCGCCCACGAACTGATCAAAGTCCGTTTGCAGGAGGGGTGCCTGCTCGACCGGAAGAGCGCCGCCAGCGACCTGGCTGCCAAAACCGGTTCGCAGGTCGCCCAGGTCCTGGGGAAAACCTTCCTTCTGTTTCGCGCGAACCCTGACGACCCGGTCATCAAACTTCCTTAACGCCTGCCCTTCCCCGGATCAAACCCGTTCGTACGGTTCAAACAATCTCTTGTATTCATCCAGTGCATAGCGATCCGTCATGCCGGCGAGGTAGTCGCAAATGACACGCTCTCTGCCGTGTTCCTCAAACTTCTCCTGGTAGCTGGTCGGGAGCAGTGACGGATTGTCGAGATAATTTTCAAACAACAAGGTCAGAAACCTCTCCGCCTTGACCCGCATTCTCTCGACCTTGTAATGGCGATAGAGCCTGCTGTAGAGGAACGTCTTCAATTCTCGGTTTTTCTCTGCCATCGCCGAACTGAAACGGACGATTCGATCCTCCTGCGAATGAACCTGAGAGAGATTTTCAATCCCTTGTTCTTGAATGATGTTCCCTGTTTCATCAACCAGGTCGCTGATCAGCATGCCGATAAGGTGACTGATCGTCTGGTAGATGTGGCGTTCCTCACTGAGCCCCGGATGCAGTTCGGTGACCCGAAGGAAGGTTTCATGCCACAAATCGATCCCGGCCAACTCGTCAAGCGAAATAAAGCCTGCCTTAAGACCGTCATCGATGTCATGGTTGTTATAGGCGATTTCATCCGCCAGGTCGATAATCTGGGCCTCGAGAGTCGGTCTTGCCCCGGGTAGATATTCCTCCAGGCCGGTTGCGTCCCCGTGATCATAATCACTCGAGTGTTTGATAATCCCCTCACGGGTCTCCCAGGCGAGGTTGAGACCGTTAAAGTCCGGATAACGCTCTTCAAGCAGTTCCACGATACGTAAGGACTGACGGTTATGTTCAAACCCTCCATAATCCTTCATCAGCCGGTTCAGGACGTCCTCTCCTGTATGCCCGAACGGTGTATGACCCAGGTCATGCGCCAAAGCGAGCGCTTCGGTCAGGTCTTCGTTCAGGTTCAGGCGCCGGGCTGTCCCCCGGGCGATCTGGGCAACCTCGAGTGAGTGGGTCAATCGGGTTCGGTAATAGTCCCCTTCATGATTAACGAAGACCTGTGTCTTGTACTCCAGGCGACGAAATGCAGCGCAGTGGATGATCCGGTCGCGGTCCCGCTCGAAAACAGGGCGGTCATCCTTGAAATTCTCGGGGTGTCTACGGCCGCGACTGGTCTGGCTGCGAGCGGCAAATGAGGCAAGGTCAGGTCTTTCCATGTCGGCTCCTGGTAAAAGTTAACGGTGACATTGTAGTCGGTATAACCCGAATATTGTCAAGCGAAACAAAGCATGATTCTTGACCTGAGTCTCGAATTTGTGCTAGATTTTTCAGCCACTTGGCTTCTCTTAAAGGTTTGAATGACAATGAGGATTATCAGTGGGAGCGCCCGTGGCCGTCGACTCAGGAATTTCACCGGGCAAAATGTTCGACCGACCTCTGACCGGGTTCGTGAAGCGCTCT
The DNA here is from genome assembly GCA_002868905.1 of Desulfuromonas sp. GTDB lineage: Bacteria > Desulfobacterota > Desulfuromonadia > Desulfuromonadales > Geothermobacteraceae > BM304. The sequence continues at coordinate 43,014 of PKUA01000043.1, read as the reverse complement.
TCAGCATGCTTGCCAGCCGACTCGGCTCATTTCAAGGCCTGAACGTACTCGATCTTTTCGCCGGGAGCGGTGCTTTGGGGATCGAAGCTCTCAGCCGTGGGGCCGGGCATGCCTGTTTCGTCGATCAGGACCGACGCTCCCTTCAGCTGATACGGGACAACCTCGCCTTGTGCCACTTTCAGGAGCAAGCAACAATCGTTTCTCGCAGCGTCGCATCTTCCTTCCCCTCCCTGCTCCCCCTCGCACCTTTTGACCTGGTTTTTCTCGATCCCCCGTACAAGTTTGAGCTTGGCGAAAAAACGTTGAAGATTCTGACGCAAAGCGAGATGATGGCAGAGGGTTCGTGGCTCTGTGCCGAAACAGATGTCGGCGAAACGATGCCGGAGAGCTCCGATGGTTTTCAACGTTTGCACGACAAGGTCTATGGACGCACCCGGATCACCCTGTATTGCAATAGCATGGAGAAACCCGCATGAAGAAACATATTGCCGTTTATCCCGGCTCGTTCGATCCGATCACCAATGGTCACATCGATATCATCCATAGGGGATTGCAGGTTTTTGATGAGGTGGTCGTGGCCGTGGCCCGGAATTCAGAGAAAAAGGCACTTTTTTCGACCGAAGAGCGGGTCGGAATCATTCGCGATGCCATGGCGGACAATTGCGACCGTCTCAAGGTCGATACCTTCGATGGTTTGCTGGTCGATTACGTCCTGTCGCAGGGCGCACGGGTCATCCTGCGCGGACTGCGCGCCGTCTCCGATTTCGAATACGAATTTCAGATCGCCCAGATGAACCGTGCCGTTCGTGAAGAAGTCGAAACCCTTTTCATGATGACCTCTGTCCCGTACGGTTACCTGAGCTCATCGATCGTCAAAGAAGTCGCTTCCCTGGGAGGCGACATGTCTGAATTTGTTCCACCCGTGGTTGAGAAAGCCTTGCGTCAGAAATTCCCCATCTGATCAGAGGAGGTGCAGGATGATTTCGCGTGACATGACCATCGCATCCGTTATCGAAACCTATCCCCAAACCGTGGCCATTTTCAAACGATTCGGACTGGACTGCAACGAATGCCAGATCGCCAGCTTTGAAGCGATCGCCGGTGGAGCTGCAGTGCACAAGGTTGACATCGAACTGCTGATGAGCGAGTTGAACGGGGCGATCACCGGGAATTAGCCTGTTCCTGCCTGCCCCATCCGGAGGCCCTGACAGCTCCAGACATTAGGACAGGAGAGATTGCCCATCTTTCAGGGCATGGCCTCAAGTCGATCGATCAGCTCATCGAGTCCCTGCAGCACCAGTTCCTCGATCGCCTCCCCCTTCTCCGGGCTCGCCTTGGACGGGTCACCCCAGACTCCGCCGGGCCAATAGTCGCGCTTGTTCCGCACCAGAATCCCTTTGGGGAATTGGGGGAACTCTTTCGGTGCTGTCCCTTTGACCAGCTCAGGATGGCTATGCAGGATCCTTGAGGTCTCGATCTCTCCTGCATGCGAATCCCCTGCCGTCTCAATCAATTCCCTCCCCCGGTCCATAGCCAGCATGAACTCGGTCAGGACCGCAATCTGCAGGTCCTCATGTTTCTCCAGCAGAGCTTCCCCTGCGTCCTGAAGCGTGGCGAAGTGCGTGCCTCCGGCGTGCCCGGTCAGGAAAACCAGGTAACGCAACCCCTGACGGTAGAGGGTTGTGCCGATATCGCACGCCAGCATCTTCAAGGTTTCGGTACGAATGCTCAATGTACCCGGGTGCTGACTGCTCGACCGGCAGACACCGTAGGGAACCGGCGGTGCGACGAAAATGGTGCGACGTTGGGACAGCTTTTCGGCCACCGTGACAGCGTGCATGGTATCGGTCGCCAACGGCAGATGCGTGCCATGTTCTTCAGTCGATCCGAACGGCACGATGACGGTCCTGGTTTTCTCCAGTCCTGCTGCAAACTCCTCCATGGTCATATTTTCAATGATCATGACGCGACTCCATATGATGACTGTCAGGCAAGATTCAGCAACGGGTGAACCTGGGGAATTACCAGCGTCTCGGGATGAATGGCCGCGGCAATTTCCTGCAATCGAAGAAGGTGCTCACCGGAAACGGATGGTCTCCCTTTCTCGGTGAGGGGTTGCAGAATAATCGGATAGCCAGGCGCTTCGTCCGCCACGAGCCTGACCGCTTTGAGGAGTTCCTGTTCTCCCTGAGCAGGCCCGACAACAAGCTTGACCTGCCCCGGTTTGTGGCAGGCCAGCCGCAAAAACTCGCGGTGGCAATCCCACGGTGTCGGTTCTTCACAAGTATCGGCCAGCTTCAGGTCGATGGAGAGAAAACTCAGAAACGGCAACAAGGGTGACAACGCGGCCGGCAGGCTGCCGTTGGTCTCAAGGTGGATCGGCAATCGCTGCCTCAGCTCCGGGACCCAGGTTTGCAAGGCTTCACCTTGTAACAGCGGCTCCCCACCGGTCAGGTTAAGCGCCGAGTGCAATCCTGAGCCGCGATCGCACCAGTCATCCAGGATATCCAGACATCGCTCAAGGCTTGCCGGATTGGGGTACGATTCGAACCGGCCGCTTCCGGGCTCTCTTTCCACGGTCCAAACATCACCGGCAGCATACGGCGTATCACAGTAAGCACAACCGAGGTTACAGCCCGCCAACCGCAGGAAAATTTCGCGACGACCGATGTGCAGCCCTTCACCCTGCAGGGATGAAAAAAGTTCGATCAGTTGCAGATCAGTCCTTGCGGTAGCTGGCACAAGCGTTTTCCGATTCCCAGACATTGACCTGCTCGACGGTGATATTATCCGTATCCAGGCGTTCCCCGAGTGTTTCGAACAGGTAACGTGCAATATTCTCGGAGGACGGGCTGAGCCCCTTGAAAGGTTCAAGGTCATTCAGGTAGGAGTGGTCAAGCAGACCGAGCGCCTGCTTGGTCTCCCGTTTGAGGACTTTAAAATCGACGCCGAGCCCTGATTTGTCGAGCTCCCGGGCGGCGACGGTCACTTCGACCTTCCAGTTGTGACCATGAAGGTTCTCGCAGTCCCCCTGGTAATTGACCAAATTGTGGGCTGCAGCGAAATGAGTGAAGATCGTTAAACGATACATAGTCAAGACTCCTCGAGGGATTCGTGTGGCTCGGTAGGGACGCGTTCTCCTGCGAGACGGTAAGATTCGTCAGCCCATTTCCCCAGATCAATCAAGCGGCAGCGCTCAGAGCAGAACGGGCGGTCAGGATTTCCGTGGTACTCGGCAACCTTACGGCATTGCGGGCAAGTGACTCTCAGGCGATGTACTTTTTTATCAGTCATCCAGCAATCTTGCCATAAGTTGCCGGATGAATCTAACAAAAAGCCCTTTTTCGTAAACTGCCAGAGAGATCATCCAGCAAGAGCAAAAAAATCCCATGCTTCATTGAGATCATGAAAAATCGGCTTCGATTTTGCGTGAGGCACTCAGTGGATTGGAGGAAGAATGAGAACTCTGGGCATGATCATGACTTTACTAATAACCAGTTTCTGGTGGTTTACTCCCCCTGGCTGGTGTGCCGAACCGACAAAAGACTTTTCCGCCTGGCTTGAAAACCTCCGTCAGGAAGCCCTCTCTTCGGGGATATCACTGCAAACGGTTGATGCAGCGCTGTCGCATATTCGAAAACCGCAACCGAAAGTCATCAGCCGGGACAGGAAACAACCGGAATTCACCCAGACCACGGCACGGTACGTCAAAAGTCGTGTCGGCAGGGAGCGGATAGCTAATGGACGGAAAATGCTCGACCGCTACCCGACCTGGCTCGGCCGGGTCGAGAAAAAGTACGGCGTGCAAAGACGTTTCATCGTGGCGCTCTGGGGGATAGAAAGCAGCTATGGCAAACATACCGGCAATCACCCCGTCATCCAGTCGCTCGCCACACTCGCTTACGATAATCGTAGAGGCGACTATTTCCGCAAGGAATTGATTGAGGCGCTCCACATCGTCGATGAAGGCCTGGTACCGTTACGCCGGCTCAAAGGCTCCTGGTCCGGAGCCTTGGGACAATGTCAGTTTATGCCCACGTCGTTCAGGCATTATGCGGTCAATGCCGACGGCGGTCGCCTCGACATCTGGTCCTCGGTGCCGGATGTTCTCGCATCGACGGCGAATTTCCTCGCTCATGCCGGCTGGCGGGATGACCAGACCTGGGGACGGCCGGTTCAACTCCCCAAGGAGTTTGATCTCTCCCTGGCCGGACTGGAAACACGGCTCCCACTGTCGCGCTGGCAGGAACTCGGAGTGCGCCGGATCAACGGCACGAACCTCCCCCGTCAAGACATGTCCGCATCCCTGATTGTTCCTGATGGTCCGGGGGGACAAGCCTACCTTGTGTACAAGAATTTTCGAGCATTGCTCAGGTGGAATCGCTCCACCGCTTTCGCCATCAGTGTCGGGACGCTGGCGGACAGGATCGCGCACCAGTAAAGCCTGCACGGGTATATCGATACCCTCTGTCCCGGTTCGAAAAAGCTATCTTTAGCAGCTCATAATTCCTGGAAGGGATCCCTGACACCAGAACGAAAAACGCCTGCCGGTTATCAAACCTGGCAGGCGTTTTTTTACTTTGTTTCGAAGATGATCAGAGGACAGACTTAATCGCCTCGCAGAGTCGGTCCATGTTGTCAGGCGTCATCCCGGCAACATTGATACGGCCCGAGTCGACAATGTAGATGGAATACTGCTCACGCAGTTTTGCGACCTGCTCTTTCGTCAGGCCGGAGAAGCTGAACATGCCGCGTTGTTCGATGATTGTTGAGAAATCCTGCTCCACCCCTTTACCTTTAAGTGTTTGGACAAAAAGATGGCGCATCTCGTTGATTCTGTTACGGATATCCGCAACCTCCTCGATCCACTGTGCCCTGAGTGCCTTGTCGCCCAGGACGGTGGCGACGATCTGACCGCCGTGGGACGGAGGATTCGAATAGTTGTAACGGATACGCAGCTTAACCTGGCTCATAACCGTCGACGCCTGCTCGGAATCATCGGCCACAATGGTCAGGGCGCCTGTCCTCTCGCGGTAGAGACCGAAATTTTTCGAAAAGCTCGAACAGATCAACATCTGCTTGACCTTTTTGGTCAGAATCTGCAGACCTGCGCGATCTTCTTCAATACCAGCGGCCAAACCCTGATAGGCGAAATCGACCAGGGGGAGGATGCCCCGCTCAGCGAGCAGGTCAGCAATGACAGACCATTGCTCCGGGGTCGGATCGATGCCGGTCGGGTTGTGGCAGCAACCGTGCAGCAGAATCACATCCCCTTCGGGAACGGCCTTGATCGAAGCGCACATGGCGTCGAAATCAAGGCCGTTCGTCGCGGGGTCGCGGTAGTCATACTTTTCACATTTCATCCCGGCGGCAGCAAAGATGGTGCTGTGATTGGCCCAGGTCGGGTTGCTCAACCATATCTTCGCTTGGGGATGGACTGTATGCAGGTAATCGCCGGCGACGCGCAGTGCGCCTGTCCCACCGGGACATTGCGCCGTCGCAGCACGCTTGCTGGCGATGATTTCATGCCCTTCGCCGAACAACAACTCCTGGACCGCTGCGCAATACATGGGCTCACCGGTCATTGGCAGATATCCCTTTGAGTTTTCTTTTTCCAGAACCCTCTTTTCCGCCTCTTTAACCGTAGCCAAAACCGGGGTCTTGCCTTGTGCATCCTGGTAAACGCCGACGGACAGATTGATTTTGTCCGGGTTGGTGTCGGCTTTGAACATCTCAGTCAGGCCGAGAATCGGATCAGGAGGAGCAATTTGCACTTTTTCGAACATTCCGGAAAACCTTTCTCAATGGGGGTAAGAGTCGCCGGACATGACATTGTTCTTGCCGCGCCTGCCGACGAAATTTGAGCACGGTCTAAGAATCGCGAAAATCAGGATTTTTCTACCTCAAGCGACTCCCCTTGTCAAATAAAACCTCAAACGTATTCGGTACGAAAAAGGGTCAGGCTTATCAGCCTGACCCTTGTCGTAAAATGGAGCGGGAAAAGGGATTCGAACCCGCGACCTTCAGCTTGGGAATCATAAAAAGCCACTTTTACCCACTTCTACGATCTTTTATAAAGTGTTGTTTTTTTATTCTTTTTGAGTTTTGATCATTTTCATGTATGATGAATTTTCTGTAATTTGTTACCTAAATGGCAAGCGGTGCATGATTTTTCCTACATCTCCGCATACTAAATAGCCTTAGGTAATTCAGAAATTAGTTGCAACAAGACTTATTGGAAAGCCCCTCGCCTGCAAAACAGGGAGGGGCTGTTTTTTACTGAAACTCGTATATTATGGGAATTTTTATTTGTCATTAGTCGATGGAGGTCAGTTCGGGCAGGTTTGTTGCTGGTTTTGGCTAATTTTTGACAAATCTGCAATTCATTCGACTCTAGGATAAACTACTGATGAGTGTTAAACGAAAAAATGGCCTGACTCTTTGACGTCTCGGTTATCTGTTGCGGTGGACTTCTGCATGGAAAAGATCGGGGGGTGGGCAATGAGATTTTCTTGGGTTTTCCTTTTCTTGTTCCTGACCGGTTGTTTCCCTAATGAAATCCATCACCTGCCCGGGGTGAATGTCGAGGTTGCCCTTGATTGTAATGGTTATGATGGGTTCTGGCTCCCCGGTAACGATCAAAAATCTTCCTACATCTGTACCACGAACTCGGTCGACGTCCTCATTCATGAATTTCATCACGAATTACTCTACCGCGCCGGTCTCGATCCGAAATTTGTTCCGCATAAAGAGACCATAAGTGAGAAATCGTGCAGAGCGTGTTGGTTCAAGGCTCGACAAGCGGAATCCCCCTGATCTCATTGTGGCCCTTTTGAGAGCCCAAAACAGCTCAATTTGGATGACTCTTACAAATCCTGCAATCCAGAAATTTTGAAAAACCCGTATGAAAAACCAAATTAATTATCCATACAAGATTTCAGTGTTGCTATGTGCCTACGGTCTTCATCTCCAAGCATTTGAAACAACTCTGCCAATCGAACATTCTCAAAATGCAAACTATTATTCGCATGCACTTTGACAAATTCGTTTTCCATCTTTATGGCAAGATTTATAGCCATTTTTTCACTACGGATTTTTTCGCTACTAATTTCAGCTAGTGATTCTGCTAGCTCAATTGCCTTTTCAAGGCTCTCATTGGAGATCAAGGGGATATGCTTCACATCATTTTGAGCCGCTTGAAATATTAGGTCCAGACTTCGAGCATGGGACTTTTCATCACTACTAAGTTGGCTAAATACTTTTTTCAGGCTTTGTGAGACTGAATCATTCTCTGCAAGGCGGTGATAAATTTCACTTGCTAACTCCTCTATCTTTTTGCAGCCTTCGAGAAATTTATACATCACTCCCCCTTTCCATCCGGGCCCGGAATTTATTAGCTAAAGCTAACAACAATCCCCAATAAAGTCAATCAAATACATCTTTCCACTCGGCCTAAAAAATATCCCAAATGGTGCGTTTTCTTGAATGTCCTTCTCCTGAATTTGCACTAAAGAATTTGTATCTTTGGCAAGGCTTTTATAGATCCTGCAAAACAAGAATAGCCCCTCAAGAGCGGAAGGGTAATTTTCGCATCCTATTGATGGATATTTGGAAGGAAATGAATCCTCAAAGAAATCACTCGTCGCAAGGAAAGTGGTCGAAGATTGAAATTAACTTGTCCCGATATTTGCAGCTTTGGAAATTTTAATTATTCTTTTGCTCTCTTATTAGAACTTCAATTTTTCGAATCGTTTTTTCTAGTATTGTGTGGTTCACTCCCATGCCCAGATAACCTGTCTGGCCAAAAGTGTCATATAGCTCTACCTGCTCGATTAAATTATCGATAGATAAAGGCTCGGTTTGGGAAGTTGCTAGCTGATCAGCAATCGCAAATATCCGACTCGCAAGGTAATCCGGAAGGTCATTTTGATCTTGTGCACGCATGGTCACTGCTTTAAGAGTCTGAGATAAATCAATCATAGCTTACCTTTAATAAGAAAATACTACCAGAATTCCATCTCGATCCCGAGCCGCCTCAGGCTCATATAGATGTCTTCAATACTGAAAGCCGTTTTACAGCATCCCGATTACGCGTAAGTGTCGAAATCCTCAACCTGCATCAGCAGGATCTCGACTGCCCACTCTTGCCCCTCATAACGCTCCGGGTTTTTTGCCACCTCTAACAAGTGAGGAACAATGTAGTCCGGAATCTCCCCTTGGCGGTTCTCCCACAATGTTGCTTTCTCCAGACGCTCAAAAACGCTCATAGGGCCCCTCCCTGCAGCTTCTTTACAATGTCACAAACACGATCCCAGTCAACATTTTCTGTCATGTGACACCATGATAACCGAATAGCCTCGTGTAGCCGGTCACCCTGGACCCCCATTGCCTGAAGCACGTGGCTCGGTTCCTGAGTGTGGGCCGTGCAGGCTGATCCGTTTGAAAAAGCAATGATATTCTTTAACGCATTAAGAGACTGATGTGCCTCCACGCCGGGAATCGAAATATTAATCGTATGAGGAAGGACTCGTCTCTGGTCGCCATGGATTAACGCACCCAAGGACTCAAGAGCCTCTACAGCATTCTCTCTGAAAGCCATGCATGATGCTTTGCGTTTCACCTGGTCACGCAAGGCTAGCCTTGCGGCCATACCCAAGCCTGCAATCAAGGGCACTGGCAATGTCCCTGGCCGCAAACCCTGCTCCTGCCCGCCACCCCGAAACAGGGGAGACAATGAATTCGGAAGGCTTCGCCGCTTACGCATTATCAAGGCGCCAATCCCTTTAGGTCCGTACACCTTGTGCGCGCTAACGCTCATAAAATCTATGCGCTTAAGCTTCAACATATCGAGTTCCTTGCAAAATCCCTGTGCGGCGTCGACATGAAACCAAGCAGGATGAGCGCTTAATACTTCTGCAACCAGATTGAGCGGCTGAACAACGCCAGTCTCATTGTTCACATGCATGACCGATACACAGAGAGTTTGAGGACGTATAGAATCAGCAAGCGCCTCGACGTTGACAGACCCGCCACGGTCAACCGGTAATTTTGTAACCTCGAACCCAAGAGATTCAAGGTGCTGAAGCGGTTCGAGCACTGCTTTGTGTTCTATGGCACTGCAGATCAAATGCATTCGGCCAGATCGTCTACCTTCCTCGGCTAGCCCTAGCAGGCTAAGATTGTTGCTTTCAGTGGCACCGCTTGTAAAGATGACTTCGTCCGGGTCAGCCTCGACGACTGCTGCGACATCACGACGGGCTTTTTCAACCACCATGCGTGCAACGGTGCCATACATATGAACCGGACTGGCTGCGTTCCCGTATTCATCAACCATAAATCGCTGAACTTCACGGACAACATCTGGCTCCATCGGCGTGGTTGCATTACAATCAAGATAGGTTGGTAGCATCGGCATCGCCTTTTCGGATGAAGAAATTGCTGGCTTAAAATTTCATCTACAATAGAACCAGATCTACTCAATTTCTATATTACTCTGTTGAAAGAAAAACACAAAATGCCGCGGTCCTGAATCTTCATGGGGGTCTAATTCCCCGAAGCTTGCTGCGGGTCTGTTCATTGTCTTTCTTCGGAAGAAAGGAGTCCGATATTCTAATCCTCTCGCCCGACCATCGAAACCAGAAGAGCGACCTCCCCGAGGTCGCTCTTCTGGTTAACAGGTGGTACATGTAGCCAATCGGTTCTCCCCTACCCCTACATTCCCCGGCTAATTTAAAAATTGTTCGGAAATTTGTTCGGAAAACTGAAAAAAAGAAAAAGCACCTAGAAGATAAACCTTCTAAGTGCTTGATTTCTTTGGAGCGGGAAACGGGATTCGAACCCGCGACCTTCAGCTTGGGAAGCTGACACTCTACCACTGAGTTATTCCCGCAGTAAGGAAGCGAAATTATAGGTTTGAGCCTGCAGGTTGTCAATCGCTTTTTACGACCAGTCGGCGGAGGAACTCTTCACCGTCGGAGCGGTTACGAATCCTGCCGTCGATTTCTCCTCGACGCAGTTCATCAAGCAATCGACCAAGTTCAGGGCCTGGCTGAATTCCCAGTTCCCTGGCAATCCAGCCCCCGTCAACCAGCGGCTGCAGGCGCCCCTGCGGTGCATGCAGGACGGCCTCCCTGGAGAAGTCGGCTATGGCATTTGGGTCGGGCGACGTCTCGGGAGCGAGAAGCAGTGCCATCATCAAGCAGGAGACAAAGTCAGGTCCGAGGGCGAGACAGGCCTGAACGCGACCTCTCGTGGTGGCGAGTTGTGTCTCCCTGAGAAAATCACCCGGGAGTTTGAACTCGCAAAGTTGTCCAACCAATTGTGTGAGTGAATTGCCCCATTTCAACCGGCCGGCCATCGATTTCACCATGGTGGACAACCTGTTGGTGCGAAGCAGAAGAGCGAGTCGCAACACCCCTGTGCGATTCCAGCCGCTGCCGAGCGATTGTTCACCCAGGATTCCAAGCCCTTGCCCATTCGAAAGCTGACGATCCGCCTCCTGCAGAAAAGATACGTCGCAATCACCCAGGCCGTCACCGAACAAGTTACTCCAAATCCCGAGCTGTTTCAGTAAGGCAAGGTTTTTACCCTGGTCCGGAACCGAGAATGTTTTTGCCAGTTCACTGTTGATCCGCTCTCCGGCAACGTCTGCGAGACGGGGGGCCGTTTTACGGATGCCGTTGCAGAGCTCGTCATCCGGCTTCATCCCAAGTGTGGCGGCAAATCGAACAGCGCGCAGGCAACGGAGAGGATCGGCCGACAGGACGTCGGGGGCACAGAGGCTGAGGCGACGGTCTTGCAACGCTCCGATTCCACCGAGTGGGTCGGCGATACCGAATTCCTGGTCACGCAGATCGAGGGCCATCGCATTGATGGTAAAATCGCGCGCGGCAAGATCCCCTGCGAGTTTGGAGGCGCGTAGCGGCGCGAAATCGCACCATAAGGTTGTTTCCTGGTCACGCCAGACAACGCGGCTTTGACAGAATGTCTCATCGAGAGAGACCCAGCGCCCCGAAACCGCCTCGGCGAATTGCTTGGCGAGGGTCGTCGGATTGCCCGCGGTTGCCAGATCGAAATCGACCAGGGGGCGATCCAGTAACCAATCACGGACGCTGCCGCCGACCAGGAAACAGTCCTGCCACGCCGGGGCAAGATCAATCACGGTTGGCAGGATCGACCTCTCCTCGAGGATGGCAAGCAGATTTTGAATCGGTTTGTTCATGATGTGTATTGATTATAACTTGAAAACCGCGCGCACCGACACAATAAAACCAGATAGCAATATCCGAACCTACGGGAACCCTACTTCATTTTAAGGGTGCCCGTCTGTGGAGGGACTTCCTGATCCTGGATGATTCTGGTGGCCATTCCTAAAACCTGAAACGGAATACGAAATCCGAATCGTTTGGCCTGTCGCAAGTTAATAACCAACTCAACTCTGGAGGGTGAAAGAACCGGAATATTGCCGGCAGATTCACCGGACAACAGCTTGCAGACCATATCAGCAAGGGCCTCTCCCTGCTCTCTCGGATCAGCCGCCATGTCGATCAAGGCACCGCTGTCGGCAAGATTCGGGATCTGCGAGATGACCGGCACATCACTTTGATCTGCTAAATCGACCATCTTTTGGAGATTTGAGGTTAGAGCATAACTGTCTGTTACAAAAACAGCGTCAAACCGGTCCCCCTGTTGAAATAATTCTTTGCCGGGAGCATCCTCGATGCCCATCAGGATTTCCTGACCCTCCATGCCGAGGTTGGGCAACATGTCCACAATTTGACGGTACTGCCAACGACCCGCCAGGTCGTCCGGATCGTAAATAACCCCGAGCTGCTTGCTAGGTGAAACACCGCGAAAATTACGCAACATGGTTCGCACCGGAGTAAAATTCGAAATACCGGTAAAACGTTCACTGCTTTCGCCGGGAGACGGCAAGCCAATCTCGGCCGGAGCGTATACCTCCCCGAACACCACCGGTACATTTGGGATCTCCCGGACAACGGCCAAAGCAGCACGGTCTCCATAGACCCCTATGATCTTTGCATCGAAACCGACCGCTTTTCGAATACTGTTGGCAAGGGAGAGTTTTTCCGGCGACGGTCTCTGCACATAAAGGTCGGTTTGCGAAGCCTTTGGGCATTGTCCCCAGCGTTCTTCAAACCCGCTATGCGCTATTGCATAACGCTCGATCCCTTTTGGCAGCACAATCGCCACCATCGGCAATTCAGCATAGACGACAACCGGCCTGAACCAGCAGAGCACAGCCAGGAAGATGAAGAGAAAAAGAGTGCGCAGTTCCATTTTCACCACAGCATCCCCAGGCTCAGCAGGAACGTCTGGATCTCCCCGTCGGTTCGATCGTCAATGTGGTCACGGTAGCGGCTTAAATCGTAGGCCGTTGTCAGATGAAACACCGGGTCGGGTTTCCACCTGAGCTCGAAATGGAAACTATCGCTGGCATAGTCGAAAGTGTTTCCCTTTAACATGTCGCTGTCATCGACTGACACAACGGTCGTCGGAAAACCGAGATAAGCGAGTTCTCGCTCGGTGAATTCAGTTCCGACCCTACCGTCTGCCCTCTCATATCGGTAACCAACGTTACCCTGTATCTGTTCGGTGATGTCCGTGGCTAATTGCAGGTAGAATGAGAGTTGATCATGGCGATATTCGGTTGAGCTAGCTTCGATGTTAATGTCCGGGTTCGGATCACTTCCGAAAACAAGTTCCTGGTCAATATCGGTCCACTGGTATCCCCCCCCCCATTGCATACTGAGGTTCTGGATGGGATTCCACCAACCATTGAACGAGACATTCCAATTGTTACGTTGGAAGCCATAGGGGAGCTGGAGATACTGGCCATCGGCGTTCGGTTCAATTAAGAGATTGAAGTCGCTGTTTCTGCCATGTTGATAATTGAGGTGAACCACCCCACCCTGCTGTTGCCCTGTCCAGCTGAGTCCGGTAAACGCGTGGTGTTCATTTTCCGCCGTGTTTCCATATGCGGGGTCTACGACATGGCGGTAGCGATAACGTGTCTCCCAACGAAGGCGGCGTCGCTCAAGCAAATCAACCCGAAGCGTCCAGCGGGTGGTTGTTTCCTGCTCGTCCTCTTCCACGTTCCAGCGGCGGTTACCATCCTGGAAAACATCACTGCGGCGGTTGTCGGACTGTTTCAATTCACCCCTGAGAAGCATTCTCTCGTTCAGGTCCCAGGCAGCCCGTACGCCGTAGAGGTTGCGACGTACGTCGATCGGGTCACTGATGATTGCATCCACCCCATGACCTTCAACCGACTGGAATGCCGGAGTTTCAGTCTCCAAATCGAGCAACCGGAAATATCCCTGCAATCTCAAGCCGCCCCATGGAGTGTAAATCAGATCACCGGAATACATCCTGAAATCAGTCTCAGGTCGGCTGGACAGCTTATCGGCAAGAGCGCCTTCGTTGGTTCTCTCCCCAAAGGTCGCTCCGACCAATCCGACAAGGCCGCTTGAGAGAGAGCTGTGTGCTTCGATTCGGGTATATTGAAGTTTCGAATCGGGCGTCACATCATGCTGATAGTCTCCCGGCGACCTGTATTCGATAGGGGGATCGATGTCATAAAACTGGCTGCCGAAAGTATCACGCGGTGGATCGGCGTTTTCCCTGAAGTCCCTGATGGCATGCACTACATTGACATCGATATAACCGAGGTGAGCATCGAGGGTCAGCTTCACCTGCTCGGTCGTTCTGTCAATCCTCTTTTTGGTACTGGTCAGGTGACAACCATTGCAGGATTGCGGTGTTGAATCCGCCCCTTCGACCAGGAAACGGTGCTGTTGGTCTCCCTGCTTCTCCCAGCGCCAGTAATCGACACCGACATGGGCCGGAAACTTGGGAATTTTTGCTTTGACTGAGACCTCGCCGCGCTCGATGCTGTTCTGGTATTCACCGGCCGGGTCAAGATCATTGGCGAGAATTTCAGGATCACTCCCATCCCCCATGCGGCTTGCCGCCGGACGGCTTTCACCGTCGAAAGGGAGGTGGTCGAGGCGGTGGATGAATTTTTCGGCACTGGCGCGGAGTCTCAGCAGGCCACGGTAATCAAGATCAAATTGACCGTATTGTTCGGACTCGCTTCGATAATCTGCCTCGAGATGCCCGCGAAACCGTGGATCGACACGAAGCATTTCCACTACGCCCACCGGCCCGGACTCCGTTTCGTGAAAGGGGGCTGCGTAGAGTGGATTCCCTGATTCAGAGTCACCCTGATAACCGATTTCGAGATGGTAGTGGGTCAGCAAATCCGTGGGTGGAACGCCTGTGTTGCCCATAGCCATAGGTGCGACCAGGGCAGAGCAGACCAGAACACCGATAAGCTTGATCAGGATCTGTTTCATGAACGCTCCTGCAACAGAATGCATGGCATTAACAACATCGAACAATCAGCGGCTGATGAACGTGCCACGCCCCTTGGATGAGGGGAGATCGCTGCCATGGATCGAGCTGTGGCAATCCGTACAACGCTGATAATAGGCCGTCTTATAATTCTGATCCGCCAGTGCCGGAGCACTGACCACCGAACTATGACCACTATGGCACTGCAGACAGAGGAACGGCTCACCGACCCTTAACAGCCTCTGATTGGGGCTGCCATGACTGTTGTGGCAGTTGATGCAGTCCTCTGTGACATCGGCATGCTGGTAAAGAAACGGGCCCTGATACTCCATGTGGCACCGGGTACAGGTTTCTTTGACGGTCAAGCCGATGAGATCGCTTCGTAAGGATGACCCGTGCGGGTTGTGGCAGTCGACGCAGATTAGCTTCTTTTCGGGAACCGGGTGATGCGACCGGGCGGCGAAAGCAGCCTTGACATCGGGATGACATTGAAAACAGAGTGCATCCTGGTCCTTGCGACTGACTTTCTGGGCTGAGGTCTGGTGCAGGTTGTGGCATTCGAAACAGGATATTCCGGCCGCTGAATGCTCGCCGAAATGCCACCGGGTCAGGTTCGTCGTAGCCGCAGCGGAATGACATTTCAGACAGACAAGCGACTGGGCCTGGGCGGGAAGTTGTTCAAGTGGAAGCAGCGTTTCATGCTTGCAACGATATTCTCCCGGTGTGTCCAGCGGGAGCAGTTCCTCGATGGCGAGACTGCCGGGACCATGGCAGGACTCGCAATTCACCAGCGGCAATCCAGTCTCTGCCGCGACCTGCTCCCCATGAATCGATGCATTGAACAGGTGATTGAGGTTGTCATGGGCATGACATTTTTTCAGGCACGCTTCCGTTCCAACGTAGTCGGCATCCCTGCGCCCGACAATCATCCTTTCATAATCCTTCACCGGCAGGATCTGACGATCCTTGCGCAGCAAGTCAAGATCGCTGCATGCGGAGATTCCGACACCGGTGACGATGATCACGAGAAGCAGAATCGGTTGGAATTTCAAAGGTTCCTCCCAAAATGACACGCGAAATTCAATAGTGAACGATACCCATGGAGATACCATGGCACCGCATGTTTAGCAAGTCTTGCGTTAAGGTCCTCTTAGAATAGGTTATTCCCGAGAACGAATAGTTTCTTCTTATTTCTTTTTCTTTTGTTCGAATAGCTTGATCAGCCCGATGATCAGTATCATGATAAGAACGATCATCAAAACATCTGCGAAACTCATGACCAATCCTCCCCGGATAATAGACGACGGCGCCCGTCAAGTGCGGATTCACAGTCAGGATCAATGGCAAGCGCGCGCTGCAGTGTGTCAATGGCAAGCCCGGCATCGTTACAATTTGCCTGACACCTCGCCAGCAAAACCAAAACCTCCGCATGGGGGAAAGTGTCGGTCAGAAAACCCCGCGCGTCAAGCTGTTGTAATTTCCCCAGGGCGTCACCCCAGGCCCTTTTGCCACAGTCGATCAAAGCTGCCCCAATGGCTTCCAGACCGTTGACCAATGGTTGGTCGGGGCCCTCCCCTGCTCTCAGGCTAGCAGCCCTCGCTTCGAGTTGTTCGCGGGCGGCCTCTGCTGGAAGCAGCTTGATTGCTTTTTCATAGCAGTCTGCCGCGACCGGGTAATCACCCATCAGGAAGTTGACCTGGCCAAGATAGTTCCAGGTCTTGGCGTCCTCGGGGTTGAGACGACCTGAAATCTCCAGGCTGCGCAGAGCTGCGGAGAGGTGCGCAAGACAATTCGGCAGCTCGCGAAATTCCATGGCAAGGTCATACCAGGCGATCCCGATCAGTTGGTGCAAACCGGCATTTTTCTCTTCGAGCAGAGCGAGAATTTTAAGACCGTTGATCTTGCGCCGCAGGTATGGAGCCTCAACATCCTTGCTGTCCAGCATGATCGTCTGTGAGGCAAGGTCAGCAAGAAAATGAGGGAAAGCATCTCGCAGGATGCCTGCGTACTCCTTGTTGTGAGGACAATCGGGGAACTGGCGCAGATAATCATAAATGCTGTTGCCTATGGTATCGGCAGATGGAGAGTCCTGTCGGTCGGCGGTTCGCACAATCGGTATATCAAGGTCCGGCAAAAGGAATGGGTCGCAATCGGGACCGACTTCAATGCACTGTCCGTCCTCAGCACGCCAGAAGAAATAGTTTTGTTCATCGAGAGGGGCTGGTTGGTCCATCTTGTTCATCATCTCCAAGGAATGTTGGTACCCATTTAAATAACATGTTGGGGGTTGGAACAAAAACCTAAAACGCAAACTCGCTGGGCCCGCTTCCAATTCGGGATATACTGATCGCTGTCAAATGATCACATGGTTTGGAGACTGGACCTTTCCCGATCATAATCTATGATATTAAAAGGTGACCGAATGGCGTTACGCCTATCAACAAATATTTGCAAGATCCTGAAACGAGATTGATCATGCCTGAAGCTAAGATCCGCCTGGGAATCAGTTCCTGCCTGCTCGGAGAGAAGGTCCGCTTTGACGGCGGGCATAAACACGACCGCTTTTTAACCGAGACGCTCGGTCGTTATGTCGAGTATTTTCCAGTCTGCCCCGAGGTCGAACTCGGTCTGCCGACACCCCGGGAAACCTTGCGACTGGTCGGGGAGCCTGAATCCCAGCGGCTGGTCTTTTCGAAAAGCGGAGAAGATATCACCGCGCGGATGAAAGCCTGGGCCCAAAAACGGGTTGCAGAGTTGGAAAAGGAGGACTTGTGCGGCTTTATCTTCAAGTCAAAATCGCCCAGTAGCGGCATGGAACGGGTCAAGCTGTATGACGCCAACGGCGTACCCAACAGCCAGGGGGTCGGCTTGTTCGCCCAGGCTTTCATGCAGCATTTCCCGTTATTGCCAGTCGAAGAAGACGGTCGCCTGCACGACCCCAAGTTGCGGGAAAACTTCATCGAAATCATTTTCACCCTCAAGCGCTGGCGTCAGAGCCTCGAATGTGGAAAGACTGTCGGAAACCTGATCGATTTTCACACCCGTCACAAGCTGCTGCTGCTCTCCCACAGCACCGAAATCTATCGTCAGATGGGGAAGCTTGTAGCGAATCCTGGAAAAACAGATATCGAAACACTTCACGACTCCTACCTCGCCCTGCTGATGAAAGGCTTGAGGCTGAAAACGACATTAGCCAAGCATGTCAACGTGCTGCAGCACATTCTCGGTTATTTCAAAAAAGAGTTGAGCGCAAACGAAAAACAGGAGGTTCTACAGACTTTTGCAGACTATCGGGCCGGTCTGTTACCCCTCGTCGTCCCCGTGACCCTGCTGAATCACTTCGTGCTGAAATACGACCAGCCGTACCTCAAACAACAGGTTTACCTGCATCCGCATCCATTGGAACTTAAATTGCGCAATCATGTCTGACCGCCTGCCGGTCATTGCGTCGGATCGTGCAATTTTTCGGGATGGAGAATGATCTCGGCATCGGAGGCCCTGGCGATCCCTTTGAGCATCCCGACAAAGACCAGGTTATGGAACGGCAAGACCGCATACCAGTAGAGCAGACCCCAGAGGCCGTGCGGCTTGAAACGGGCACTCTGTCGCACTTCGGTGGTTCCGTCAGCACACTCGGTCAATGAAATTTCCAACACGGCTTCACCGGGCACCTTCATCTCGGCGACCAGCTTGAGGCGATGCCCTTGATCGGCGACCAGGACCCGCCAGAAATCGAGGGCATCCCCGGGTTGAACGCTGGTCGGGTCACGTCTGCCCCGACTGAGCCCCGGGCCTCCGACGAGGCGATCCAGCCAACCCCGCAACCGCCAGAGAAAATCGCCGTAATACCAGCCGGTTTTCCCGCCGATGCCGACCACGGCTGGCCAGAGTTGCTCGGCCCCGGCTGCAACGATCATACGCCGCTCGTCGTAAAAAATCGTCCCACCGGCCCAATCAGGATCCTCGCGTAAACTCCATTCGACCGGTGGCAGCGAACCCGCATCGGTCCAGGACGTTTCCACCTGCTGCAGCCGCATTTTCTCCAGGGCATAGCGAACGGCCTCCCGGCAATCGAGCAATTGCTGCGGAATCAACTCTCGGATCCTGTTGTCTTTGCAGATGACGGGATTCTTCAACCCCTCGGCCAGCGGACGTGCCAGGGAGGCCGGCACGGGGGTGACCAGGTGAATCCAGTAGGAAGATAGCCTGGGTGTCAACACCGGCACCGGAATGATCAGGCGTTCTTTCAACCCAGCCTCCTCCGCATAAATCAGCATGAGGTCGTTATAAGTGACAACCTCGTTCATGCCGATATCGAAAGTCTCTCCGCTGGTTTCAGGAACATCAAGGGTCGAAACCAGATAGTGAAGGACGTTGCGAATGGCGATCGGCTGGCAGCGGGTAAATATCCAACGCGGCGTGACCATCACGGGGAGTCGTTCGACCAGGTAACGTAAAATTTCAAAGGACGCGCTCCCCGAGCCGATAATCATTGCGGCCCGAAAAACCGTGAGCGGAATTTTTCCGGAACCCAGAATGTGTTCCACTTCACGCCGCGAGCGGAGATGGTGGCTCAGTTCGCCACGCTCATCGCCCAGCCCGGCCAAGTAGATAATCCGCTTGACGCCGCACCTCTCAGCGGCAGCAACCAAGTTTTCAGCAGCCCTGCGATCAGCGGCGGCAAAATCATCCACACCGGGTTGCATCGAATGCACGAGATAATAAACGGCCTGACAGCCATCCAATGATTTTTCCAGGGTGTCCGGTTTAAAAACATCTCCGCAGGCAGCTTCCACACCTTCGAGGTGGCTCCAACTTCGCCCGCCGAGTTTCTCGACATTTCGACCGACGGCCCGGACCCGCCAACCGGAATCCACAAGGCGTGGCACCAATCGCGCACCGATATAGCCGGTCGCACCGAGGACCGCAACCGGTCCGTTATCTTTGTCGAGGAGAGGGTTGCTCTTCATTGGTAAGACCCTGTTCTCTTTGGTTGACGGTTAAAGGTAACGTCCAACAAGTTTAAACGATAACCCGGGAAATGTTGGCGGGGAAAAGAAAAACCCCACGGTTCAGGAGGTGTTGAACCGTGGGGTTAAATATGGGCCTCAAGGAGGCTTCGAAGAAGGTTTTTCCAAACTCCCCTGCCACAGAGAGTTTGAAGGTATCATCGGGTTGCCTGCCACAACAACCGTTCGATGGTTGTTACTCTATCCAAAACGTAAAGGGGAAACCACGTGGGGTCTCGTAAAAGAAGAGTCACGATGAAACAAATTGTGACTGTGCGTTTGCACATACTGCAGAGGGTCAACAAAGGCTTGTCGAAATTGACGACATCCAGCTATAGAACCTCGCCGGCTCAGCAAATCACCTCACGTCGGATATGAAGCCAAGAGCGGGTCAGGCAGCAGGGGCAATTGAGGACGGATTAGCCATTCAGTTCTCTGAGGTTTCTTCTGCTGGAGCCAATGAGGGACACGGCATCTTTCTTCATTTTTTCGACATGATAGCAGTCCCCCGAAGTCAAAAAGTCGCTGCATGTGCAAACCGCTTTCATGGTTCGACCGATCTGGTCAATTGTGGTTATGCACTGTGAGCCTTTCCCAACGGGAAATATGGTGGTCACGATGTTGCCCATAAGGACTCCTAATCTGGGCTTCACTGAGGGGGCTCTGGACACGGCCGGGGTCTTGGGAGGGAGCACAATCGGGAAGTCCACTTTTATTTTTATAATACCACAAACTGTTACCATGATTATCTCCTATGCAAAATATCCCGTAAATTGCCGATCTCCCCTTTCCTTTTCCAAAATACCTTCTAGACTTGAATACCTTCCTGGTCTGCACTTGTTTACCTGAGTCCGCACTGATGGTTTTGCGGACTTTGCCTTTTCACGCAAGGAGACCTGATATGCCCGCCAACCCCCTTTGTCCGGGCGACATGATCGAAGCACACTGTTCTCGATGTTGCATGGAGACCTACCACACGCTCATAACCCTGGTGAACGACAACCCGGCCCGCGTCATATGCAATACCTGTGACCACGAGCACTCTTACCGGACGTCCTCCTCGGTTCTTGATGCAAGTCTGGGGAAAGTCTCAATCCGGAAAACCGACAGCCGGCGATCCAGCCTGAGTCCCCAGGAGAAAGAAAAGCGCGAGTGGAGGGCTCTCAGACCGATCATGGAGTGCGATTCGGCTTCAACCTACAGCAGCAGCAGGGAGTTTCGTCTCCACTCCTTGATCAAGCATCCGGATTTCGGCCTCGGCGTGGTCAAGAAATCCGTTCCGCCACACAAAATGAAGGTTTTGTTCGAGGACGGTATCAAGACCCTGCGCTGCGGTTGATATCTCCAAGAAAAAGGGCCATCTTTTTGGAGAAGACCTCAATGACTCAAAATATACAGGTCTGGGGAACCGGTTTTGACCTCCGCCCTGCCCCCCATGCATTCAGTACACTTGCCTCCCCTGTATTCCGTGAGTGGATTTTCTTGACTGCGCGGTGTTGCCTGCTTTAAGAATATGGCAAATTAATTTACAGGGAAAACTGCCGCCAAGAACGGTTCAAAACACGACAAGGACAACCCTCACGGCACGCAAGAAGCTGCCTGCCAAACCATCAACAGAAATGAACCCATGAATATCAATGACCCTTTTGGACGCATAGAGTCCAAACGCCAGAAAGAATATGAATCCCTCCGCCTCTCGTTACAAAAGATCGGGCTGACCAACCGGGATGAAGCTGAAGTCCTCCTGAAGAAATTACGCCGGCGCGGAACATGGGGACTGGCTATCATCCTACCGATCGTCCTGCTGCTGATGCTGGCGCTGCCGGAACTGCGTTTCCTCTTCGTGGCGTGCGGAGGTTTGGCCGCTTTCTGGGTGATCAAAACCGTCTTGAACAGCCAGGAATATGTCAAACGTTATATCCAGGAAGAATTGTCGGATCCTGGTGAGTCATTCTGAGGCCCAATATTTTTCTTCCCCGGGATCTCTACCGGGTCAAGTTTCGCTTCTTTGCAAGCCTGACTCCCACACGGTCCCGGTCATTTCTCCATTTACTTAAAAGCTGAAAAAAGGCAAACTCTGCCTGCAAATTAAAAATTCAGATATGATCTGTTACGCTTGTTGTGTTTTCTGCTTAACGCGCAAAGAAATTTTAATTTTTCAAGGATTAGTCACATGATCGAACCTTTCAAGATGGGCTACACCGCAATCGGCGGGCTCGGGGTGTTTATTCTCGGCATGAAATACCTCTCTGACAGTTTGCAAATGCTGTCTGGCGGCCTGATTCGTAAAGCGATCGCCTCGGTCACCACCAACCGATTCCTGGCTGTCATCGTTGGCCTTTTGGTGACAACCTTCGTTCAATCTTCATCAATAACAACGGTGATGGTCGTCGGTTTAACCAATGCCGGCCTCATGCAGTTGTCACAAGCGATCGGCGTTATTCTCGGCGCCAATATCGGAACCACCATCACTGGCTGGATTCTGGCGGTCAAAGTCGGCAAGTACGGATTGCTGCTGATTGCCCTCGGCATCTTTCCAATGCTCTTCTCGAAAAATGATCGCGTATCTGCAAGTGCAAAGGTGTTCGTCGCCCTCGGTTTGATTTTCTTCGGGCTGGAGATTATGAGCGGAGCCTTCAAACCGTTGCGCAGCGACGAAGGCTTTATGAACCTGATGCTGACCCTGGATGCCAAAACGTTTCTCAGCATCCTGGGTTGTGTCGCGATCGGCTGCCTGATGACCATGGTCATCCAGAGCAGTTCGGCGATGCTCGGTATCACCATTGCTCTTGCAACCACCGGTGCAATCCCGCTCTATACCGCTATTGCGTTGGTCATGGGTGAAAACATCGGCACCACCATCACCGCCCAGTTCGCCGCGATCGGAGGTGGCGTAGCGTCCCGACGCGCGGCAATGGCCCATTCAGTGTTTAACGTGCTCGGTGTGGTTATCATTATTTCGATCTTTTCTTATTACGTGGAAATGATTGAAAGATTCGTTCCCGGAGCATCGAGCTTTGTCGATCCAAGCGGGGACCGGCCGTACATTGCGGCCCATATTGCGATGGCTCACACCTTTTTCAATGTCACCGCCACCCTGGTCATGCTCCCCTTCCTCAACAAACTGGCGTCTTTGGTAACCAGGATGGTGCCGGACAAAGCTGGCGAAGAAAAAAGTGGCCTCAAATATATCGGTTCACCAGGTACGATGCCCGTTGCGATGGGTATTTCCATGGTTTTCGAGGAACTGAAGCGAATGCAGGGACGCGTACACAAGGCCCTGCGCCATGCCGGCAGCTTCACGCAAAGATCCCTCAAAGGGCGTGATCGATTTTACCGCAAGGTGACATCCATTGAGGACGAGACCGATGTCATACAGCATGAAATTACGACCTTCACAGTCGCCCTGATGCAGGCCGGCGGGGCGAGTAAGGCCCAGTCCGACCGGGCTTACAGCTTTGTGCGTGCGGCCGACGAACTGGAATCCATTGCAGACTATGCGGCCAACTATTGTTCATATATGAAGCGTCTCGACAAACACGAACTCGATTTCAGTGACGACGCCTGGAAGGACATCCAAAACTTCCATCATGAGATCTTCAGTTTTTTCAACCAGGTCTGCAAGGCTTTCAACGATGAAGATGTTGCAAGCACACGGAAGATCTACGATGAGGCAACCCGTCTCAACGATCTTGCCGACCAGATTCGCAAAGCCCACCTGGTCAGGATGAAGGAAGGTTCTTGCAGTGCGTTGCCTGCATTTACCTTTAGTGACATGGCTGTTGCCTTGCGACGCATCAAGAACCACACCGTCAACCTTCACGAAGCGCTTTTTGCAGAAGATTCGGCGACAGCCTGATAAAAGGCTGTTGGGATTCCTGTTCAGACAAAAGAAACCCCACAGTTCAGGAGGTCGTGAGCTGTGGGGTTTCTTGCTCTGAGGAGAGTCTTGAATCGATTCAAAAGTCCTTCGGGCCAGACATGACCCAGAAACGCAAAAAGGCCACCTCTTCCGAGATGGCCTAAGTGCTTGAAATAATTTGGTCGGGGCGAGAGGATTTGAACCTCCGACCCCCTGCACCCCATGCAGGTGCGCTACCAGGCTGCGCTACGCCCCGACACAATGGAGTCGAATTATTATGGATTAGGCTGCTTTTGTCAAGGGAATTACCCCCTGAAACAAAAAGCCAACAGACAAATCATTCCAGCAAGTTAAATCAATAAAATCAAAGCTTTCGGCGATCAATAACGCGATTGGCCTTCCCTTCGTGGCGCGGCATCGACGCCGGCTCAACCAGTTTGACCTTGGCGTGCAGGCCGATGGTGCTCGCCAGCCTTTTTTCGACCAAATCGACGAAGGCACGCTGCTTCTTCATCTCGTCGAAGAAGATATTCTCGTTGACCTCAACCTGAACCTCCAGGGTGTCCCGCGACCCTTCCCGGTCGACGATCAGTTGGTAATGGGGTTCGCAACCTTCGACCTGGAACAGAACTTCCTCGATCTGGGTCGGGAAGACATTGACCCCCTTGATGATCAGCATATCGTCGCTGCGGCCCATGGTCTTGTCCATCCGGACCAGGGAACGCCCGCAGTCGCACGGCTCGTAGTGCAACCGGGTGATGTCCCGGGTCCGGTAGCGGATCAGCGGAATCGCCTCCTGCACGATGTTGGTCAGGACCAGCTCACCCTTTTCGCCGGGCGGCAGGACCTCACCGCTGTCCGGATCGATAATCTCCGGGTAGAAATGATCTTCGAACAGGTGCATCCCCTTTTTGCAGAGGCATTCACCGGCGACACCCGGCCCGACAATCTCGGACAGGCCGTAGTTGTCGGTGGCGACGATGTCGAGTCTCTCTTCGACTTCACGCCGCATCTCTTCGCTCCACGGCTCGCCACCGAACAGGCCGACACGCAGCGGCAACGAGCGCGGGTCGATGCCCATTTTCTCCATCCGGTCGGCCAGGGTGAGGGCGTAGGATGGCGTGCAGACCAGGACCGTCGCACCATAATCCTTCAGGATCATGATCTGCTTGTCGGTATTGCCGCCCGACATCGGGATGATTGTGGCGCCGATTTGCTCGCCACCGTAATGAAGACCGAAGGCGCCGGTAAACAGGCCGTAGCCGAATGCGATATGGACCACGTCGTCTTCGGTGACACCCGCCGCCGACATGAAGCGCGCCACCAACCCGGCCCAATCTTCAATGTCACGCCGCGTGTAACCGACCACCGTCGGCTTACCGGTCGTACCGCTGGAGGAGTGAACACGGATCACATCCTTCATCGGCGCCGCGAACAGGCCGTAGGGGTAATTGACCCGCATGTCCTCTTTCACGGTGAAGGGGAATCGTTGCAGATCAGCAAGAGACTGCAGGTCTTCGGGTTTGACTCCGGCCCGGTCGAAAGCCTGCCGATAATGGGGCACATTGGCATAAACCCGCTGCACGGCCTGCTGCAGCCTCTTGAGCTGTAACGCCTGCATTGCCTCGCGTGAGAGGCATTCGTGTGATGGATCCCAGATCTGGGCGGCTCCCTGTTGAAACTTCATGTTGATTCCAGGTGTTGATCTCTAACGTGCAGAGATAATTAGATTCCGTAGATTCGATCTCCAGGCAGAACCTGGACTGAATTCTCGGTCAGGACCTTGATCGCGGCGTCGACATCATCGAACCGGAAGATAATGACGGCGTTCTCACCGCACCGCTCGACGAAGGCGTACATGTACTCGACGTTGACCTTCCCCTTGTCGAGGATGTCGAGGATGCTGTAGAGCCCTTTCGGTCGATCCGGGACTTCTACGGCGATTACCTCGGTCTTGCTGACGGTGAACCCTTCCTTTTTCAGAACTTCCTTCGCCTTGTCGGTCTGATCGACAATCAGGCGGAGAATACCAAAATCGGAGGTGTCGGCCAGGGAGAGAGCCCGGATATTGACACCGGCGTCACCCAGGACGCGGGACACTTCGGCCAGCCGGCCGGTCTTGTTTTCGATGAAAATGGAGATCTGCGCAACTTTCATGTGACCCTCCCGTATTTTAGTCGGACTGTCGGTTGTCAATGACCCGTTTGGCCTTCCCCTCGCTCCGTGCAATGCTGCGAGGCTCCACCAGTCGAACCTTACAGGTCACGCCGAGCAGGTCCTTGATGTCCTTCCGGATGCGATTGCCCAAGTCCTGCAATACCTTGATCTCGTCAGAGAAAGTCTTTTCGTTGACTTCGACCTGAACCTCAAGGGTATCAAGGTTCCCATCCCGCTCGACGATCAGCTGGTAATGAGGTTCGACCCCTTCAATATTGAACAGGACGCTTTCAATCTGGGACGGGAAGACGTTGACGCCGCGGATGATCAGCATGTCGTCGCTGCGACCGCTCATTCGTTCCAG
Organism: Desulfuromonas sp.; assembly: GCA_002868905.1. Taxonomy (GTDB): domain Bacteria; phylum Desulfobacterota; class Desulfuromonadia; order Desulfuromonadales; family Geothermobacteraceae; genus BM304. The sequence goes on along the minus strand of PKUA01000043.1, from coordinate 17,246 downwards.
TCGGACATGAGTCCGGCCGCAGATGCAAGGTTCAGGGATGAGCCGCGTAATATCGCGGGTCCGGTAGCGGATCAGCGGAATCCCTTCCTTGGTGATGGTGGTGATAACCAGCTCACCCCTTTCACCGGGCGGGAGCACCTCACCGGTCTCGGGATTGATGATTTCGGGGATGAAATGGTCTTCCCATATATGCAGGCCGGTCTGGGCCTCGATACATTCGATGCCGACACCCGGACCGAGGATCTCGGAGAGGCCGTAAATGTCGATGGCTTTAATGCCGAGGTTCTCCTCGATCTCATTCCGCATCTGCTCGCTCCAAGGTTCGGCCCCATGGATGCCGACCCGAAGCTTGAAATCACGGATGTCGAGGCCCTCTTCGCGGGCTGCCTCGGCAAGAAACAGGCAATAGGACGGCGTACAGGTCAGCACGCTGGACCCGAAGTCCTGCATGATCATGATCTGCTTCTTAGTGTTACCGCCCGACATCGGGATGACCGAGGCGCCTATTTTCTCGGCCCCGTAGTGCGCCCCTAGCCCCCCTGTGAACAAACCATACCCGTACGCGTTGTGGATCACATCCCCCTTGTGTGCCCCGGCAGCAACGAAGGAGCGGGCCATCAGTTCGGTCCAGGTCTCGATGTCCCGCCGCGTATAGCCGACTACGGTTGGTTTGCCGGTAGTGCCGGAGGAGGCATGAATCCTGACGATCTGTTCCAGGGGAACGGCAAACATGCCGTACGGATAGGTGTCCCGCATATCCTGTTTCAGGGTGAAGGGGAGACGCTGCATATCCTCAAGGCTGCGGATTTGCTCCGGCGTCACCTTCGCTTCATTGAATTTCCGCTTGTAGAGCGGAACCGTGGCATTGACCCGTTGCAGGGTCTGCTGTAACCGCTTGAGCTGGAGGGATTGTATCGCCTCACGCGGCAGAGTCTCAAATTCGTCATTCCAGATCATGGCTGAATCCAATCTGCAAAAGAAATGGCCTCAGGCCTGGAATCAGGCCGACTGTCCCAGGGCAAATGCGGCTTTGTTGACCTCGAGCAACCGTTCCGGAATCATCTTTTCCATCGCCTGCTGCCAAATCGCCTCATCGAGATCCATTGTGGTCGACAGTGCACCGAGCAGAACGATATTGACGGTACGCGCATCGCCGGCCTGCTGCGCCAGCCCCATGCCATCAATGATTTTCGCATTCGGGACCTTCTCGAGGATTTTCTCAGCGAGACCGGCCGGATAGGCTTCCTTGCCAATCGAAACCGATGGGGGCGCAAGTTTCAGGGTGTTGGCGATCACCACCCCTTCCGTCCCGAGCTGATCCAGGTTACGAGCCGTCTCGAGCAGTTCAAACCCGAACAGGATATCGACTTCCCCGTCCGGGATGGTCGGGGAAAACACCTTGTCCCCGTAACGGACATGAGAGACGACGTTGCCGCCACGCTGGGCCATACCGTGCACCTCGGCTTTTTTAACATCGAACCCTGCAAGCATCAAAGCCTCGGACAGGATTTCACTCGCCAGCAAAATCCCCTGGCCGCCGACACCCGCCAGAAGAATGTTCTTCACTCTATTCATCACACACTCCGAATGCATCGAATTTGCAGACCTGGCGGCATTGATCACAGCCGACACAGAGAAATTTATTAACCTTCGCCTGACCACGCTTGCCGGCCTCGGCATCCCACTCGATAGCCGGGCAGCCGAGGTTGAGGCAAACCTTGCAGCCGGTACACCGGTCCCCGTCAACGAAAAGCGGCTGCTTACGCTCCACGACGGGGCGCTTCATCAGCATGCACGGACGGCGGGTGATGATGACCGACGGTTCAGGACGTTCCATCTCTTCGCGTATCGTCTCGCGGGTCAAATCGAGTTCGTAGGGATCGATCGTCTTGACATGCTTGACGCCGATCGACTTGCAGAGCCCCTCCAGGTCGACCTCCGGTGCCTCCTGGTTCATCAGGGTGTAACCGGAAGCGGGATTGTCCTGGCGGCCGGTCATGGCCGTAATCCGATTATCCAGAATAATCACCGTGGCCGTCGACTGGTTGTAAACCATGTCGAGCAGGCCGTTGACCCCGGTGTGCAAAAAGGTCGAATCACCGATAACCCCGACCACTTTTTTCCTCTCATCGTCAGAGAGGACTTTGCTGATGCCGACGGCGTTGCCGATACTCGCCCCCATGCAGATGCAGGTATCCATGGCGGAAAGCGGAGGCATGAACCCGAGAGTGTAACAACCGATATCCCCGGTAACGTATGCCTTGAGCCGATTCAGCGCCAGGAACACACCCCGATGCGGACAACCGGGGCACATATTCGGCGGCCGCGGAGGCAGATCTTCCTGAGTTTCGGGTTTCAGTGCCTCACCGAGCAGCCCCTGGCGCACGCGCGAGGTGCTCAATTCACCACAGAGCGAAAGTTTGTCCTTGCCGTGCACCTCGATCCCCATGGCGCGCAGCTGCTCCTCGATAAACGGATCGAGCTCTTCGATCACGTAGATGGTTTTAAAGCGGGCGGCGAAGTCTCGAATGAGCTGTTTCGGCAGCGGATGAACCAAGCCGAGTTTCAGCACCGGAGCATTCGGAAAGACTTCCTTGGCATACTGATAGGCGATCCCGGCAGTGATGATACCGACATCACCTTCCCCTTCCTCGATCCGGTTGAAGGGTTGGTCGCAGGCCCAGTCGGCCATCTCCTCCAGTCGCTGCTCCACGACGTAATGCCGTTTCCGGGCGTTGCCGGGAAGCATGACGAACTTCGGCGGATTCTTCTCAAGACCGGTTTCCGGCAGATCTGTAACCGGATCACCGGTGGTCACCACCGACTTGGAATGGGAGATACGGGTCGTGGAGCGGAGCATGACGGGAGCATCGAACTTTTCGCTGGCTTCAAATGCCAGCCGTGTGAACTCAAGCGCCTCCTGGCTGTCCGACGGTTCGAACATCGGCACCTTGGCGAATTTCGCGTAATTCCGACTGTCCTGCTCATTCTGCGATGAATGGAGTTCGGGATCGTCGGCGACCACCAAAACCAGGCCTCCGCGAACGCCGGTGTAGGAGAGCGTGAACAACGGGTCGGCGGCAACGTTCACCCCGACATGTTTCATAGTCACCAGGGCACGCGCGCCCCCGAAACTCGCACCGATGCCGACTTCGAGAGCGACTTTTTCATTCGGCGCCCAGGACGCATCAATGGATGGATACTGGACGACATTTTCCAGGATCTCGGTGCTCGGGGTTCCTGGATAGGCCGAAGCGACCTTTACTCCGGCCTCGAAGGCCGCCCTGGCAATTGCCTCATTTCCGGACAGTATTGTTTTTGTCATAAATTCCATTCCTGTAACATGATTGATTCGTCCTGGCCGGCCGGCACAGGAACGAGTGCCTGACTATAATCAAAGCTGTTTGTCCATGTCAAACATTCATGAGCCCCAGCAACAAACCTTCCAGCAAGCCGAAATCACTCACTGTCAGGACGTCTTTCCCGCAAAGGTCCATCAGGGCCGAAACCGTTTCGACACCCGGGACAATCAAGTCTTCCCGACCGGGTTCCATCCCAGGCAGAGCGGCCGCCTCGCTGATGGGAACGGAGGCCAGTATACGATGAATCTCAGCGAGTCTTGAGCGACTGATCTGGTGGTTGTTAATCCGCCGCCAGTCGTACTTGTCCATTTCCAAGTCGAGAGCCGCCAGGGTAGAGGCCGTACCCGCGGTTCCGATCAAAAGGGTGCTCTGGGAGCACACATCTTTCCAGATCCGGCTTTTGCTCAAATCGCTCCTGACTCGAACAAACATGCTCTGTATCAGATCCTGCCGCCGAGCTGAGTTCGCGCCGCATTCGGCCAACCCCACCACCCCAAGCGGGTAACTTTCGACCCAGATGATTTTACCAGCATCAAGGAAAATAATTTCGAGACTGGCGCCGCCCAGATCAAAAATCAGGCATTTGTTCGGCTTTACCTCGAAACCTGCCAGAACACCTGCGGCGACCAGTTCCCCTTCCCGACGCCCATCGACGACCTCGATCTCGAGGGAGCATTGTTTCCGTGCCTGAACAAGAAAGTCAGCCCGGTTGGATGCACGACGCAAGGCCGCCGTTGCCACCGCGTGGTAATGACTAATCCCGGCGTCACGAATGATATCGCGATACTCGCCAAGGATGTTCAGACTGGCCGTCATTCGTGTCTGATTTAGAGTTCCGCAATCCGAAAGACCGGCAGCGAGTCTGGAGATATTACGAAAATGCTTTCGTGGAAGAACCCTGCCACCATCCACATCCCCCAACAGCATACGGATGGTGTTTGAGCCTATATCGATCGCAGCCAGCACCTACTTACGGCCGACGACCGCCTCGGCAAGGTTAAAGGTGTGATCCCCAATCTTCTCGAAGTTGTGCAACATGTCGATAAATATCAGACCAGGCTGAACGGCGCACTCACCCGTGTTGAGCCGGGAAATGTGATTTTTGCGGAATTTTTTCTCCAGCTTATCGACTCGATCTTCAAAAATTTGTGATTTTTCCATAATCGCCACGTCGTCCTGCTCCATGGCTGCCACCGTCGACTCAAGGAATTCTCTGGTCACGGAGGAGATATCGTCCAATTCCGACAGGGCAATATCCGAAAAGACGATTTTTTTCTGATGTTGCTTTCTGGCGAGCCGCCACAGGTTCTCACAATGGTCACCAACCCGTTCAAGGTCATTGACCATATGCATCATCGAGGCGATGTTTTGGGATGTCTCCTGGGTGATCGACTTCTGGGACAAGGCAACCAGAAAAGCGGTAATCTCCTTTTGTAACAGGTCGACACTCTCCTCCTTTTTTTCAAGAAAGGTGAGGCGCTTTTCCTGGCCATCCTTCAGGTATTGCAGAGTCTCGTCCAACATCTCGATGGTGATCCCCGCCATACGCCGGGTCTCCGCACGGGCTTGTCCAAGGGCGATCGGCGGTGTGTTCAAAACCCGGTTATCGATGAACTTGAGCTGATAGCCGACATCCTCACCCTCACCCTCCCCCCTGATAACCAACGTTGATATCTTGGCCAGGAGGCCGACCAACGGCAGGAAAATAATGGTGTTGATGATATTGAACAAGGTATGGGTATTGGCGATGTGTCGGGCTATGAATGGCTGGTCTCCTATGGCTGCACTCGCACCGAACTCTGCAGCCTGCTGAGCCGTTTCGATTTTCATAACGGGATCACCGGGAGTGATCTGGTCGATGAACCCGATGAAAAACTTGAAAAAAACCAGCATGTAACAGACGCCGATAACGTTGAAAGCAAAATGGGCAAAAGCCGTACGGCGTGCCGGGAGATTGGCTCCGATGGCTGCCAGATTGGCGGTAATTGTAGTACCGATGTTCTCCCCGAGGATCAGCGCGACGCTCGCCTCGAAAGAGATAAGACCGCTGGTTGCCAGCGCCAGGGTAATGCCGATCGTGGCCGAGCTGCTTTGCACGATAATCGTCAGCAATGCGCCAATCAGAACACCGAGCAGAGGGTTGTCGCCGACCATGAGGAAGATATCCAGGAAGTCCTGGCTCCCCTTCACCGGATCGAAGGCCTGCTTCATGGTTGCCAGCCCGAAAAACAGGATGCCGAAACCGAGCAGGATCTCCCCGAGATAATTGCACTTTCTGTTTTTCGTAAACAAGCGCAAGCCGACGCCGATGCCAATGGCCGGCAGAGCATATTTGGTAATCTTGAAAGCGATCAACTGGGCGGTAATCGTGGTCCCGATGTTGGCCCCAAGAACGACCCCGATCGACTGCACAAGTGACATCAACCCGGCATTGACGAAGCCGACGACCATCACCGTGGTCGCACTCGAACTCTGGATGATGGCGGTGACGGCAATCCCGACCAGGGTTCCGACAAAACGGTTTGCCGTCAAAGCCGAAAGAATTTTCCGCATCCGTTCTCCGGCAACCTTCTGCAGCCCCTCGGACATGGTTTTCATGCCGAACAGGAACAGGCCGAGCCCGCCGACCAAACCGAATATGAGCTTTTGATTCATCAAAACTTCAAGCATCGATCATCCCACGAAAATGCCGACCTGGAAGGGTCGGCGTTAGAGATTAGCTTATAAATGAGACAGGTCATTCGATCATTCAATGCCAAACTTGAAGCTGAACCGGGCTGGCACTGAGATATCTCCTCCGGGATAAACCCTGAGATCGACCTGCTCCTTTGAAGCAAGGTCAACGACAAAATAAATCAAGCCGGAGATCTTCGCCTCCGGAACGATCATATCTTCAGGCAGCGCCTGGGTGAAAATATCCTGGGGATGGTTCTCAGCGTAAAAAGGTAGAGAACTTTCGAAGGTGTTCTCTGAGGCGATCCGCTCCCTATCCTGCAGATAATAATAACCCACATAAGGATACGGGATCAGGTAGGACGAGTCCTTTGAGACGATATCCCGAACCTCCCCGGGAGAAAAGGGCCGATATTGTTCACCATCACCTGCGACCAGCAGAAAGGATGAAAGTGGCAATTCGTATGGCTGATCGGTTCCGTTCTCTATTGTCACTTCAAAAGAGGCGATCGTATCAACCATTCGGTAAGGAGCATAATCGAGATCGCGGATTCTGGCGCTGATCCTGATACCGTCGTTCTCTGCAGACAGCGATTCATTTACGGCATCAACAGAATTGCCAGCGGTTGCCAGCGGTTTGATTGTTGGTGTACAACCGCCCGACAAAAGGATTGCAACCAGCAGAGCGAGGATAAAGTACCTCATATCAAACCCCATAAGAATTATTTGGTGCGTCCAATGGACCAGAGAAGCATTTGCCGATATTCTTCCTGGCTGTCACGCATCTTCCCGGCGAAAACCCGTGTTACATTTCGTAGCAATTTCAACCCTAGAGACGGCTTAACCTGGCAGATTTTGTCAAAGTAGGGTCTGCCCAATCGAAAGAGTTTAAGTTCATCGGCAGCTCTTGCCGTCACGAATCGAGGCCCGCCATCGATAATGGCAAATTCACCGAACATCTCTTCGGGACCGAGGACTCCAAGAACCTTTTCATCTCCCTCGGCCAGCATGCGGGAAATTCTTACCGTTCCTTCGACGATAACAAAAAGCGATTCACCAGGAAACTGCTCAAGGAAGACCGTATCCCCTTCAGAAAACGTCTGCTCATGAAACGCAGTCGCCAACTGTTTTGATTCGGTCTCATCCAGCCCCATCAATAACGGGCAGTTCTGAATAACCTCCAACGTCTCGACAGCCAATATTCCCCCTTTTTCAATACTCTGAGTTTAATCCAACGACAAAATCATTTCAAAATCAAGGTCACTTCAATCATTCGCTATTCCGTACAGGTTAAGAATATTATCATACAGTGCAATTTCAACCCGTCCACCTGTTTGTTCGAGACCAAACCGTTCATCGGGAACCCCGAAACCTATCAGGAAACGTTTTTGCGGCAGTTGATGAAACTCGCGCAAATAGTCCTCGACCGCCAGAGCACGGTGCATGGATAGCTCAAATGGTTCCCGGCTCTCCTCCCCTGGGGCAACAAACCCCTCAAGACGAACGACTCGTTTCTGGTTGTCGATGCGTGCGAGAACTGATGCTATTCGATCGATAAAAGCGCGTGAATCGGCCGATAGAGCAGCCGACCCGTTCTTGAAGTTTACGGTTCCGACGACCCTGCGGGATGTCAGGAAATCACCGTCCTGAAATTGTCCCCCCCACAGAAGGTTGGGGGTGGCGAGGGTAAGGAAAATCAGCAAAACCCAAAAGGGGCAGCGCACTATTCGTCTCCTTTTGGCTCGAGAACGATGATTTCAACCCTTCGATTTAAAGCGCGCCCTTCCGGGGTCTCGTTATCGGCGATCGCCTCACTTTCACCAAATCCCCTGACAAATAACCGAGCGGGATCAAAGCCGCTGTTGGTCACGAAATAACTGGCGGCAGCTGCGGCTCTGCGCCGTGAAAGTCGCTCGTTGTAGCTTTCTGAACCGATATTGTCAGTGTGACCGTCGAACCGGAGGAAAAACCATTTCGAATCGTTACGCAGTTCTTCGGCAATCTCAGCCAGAGTCTCTTTCCCGACGGTCGAAAGGCTCGACTGGTCCAGGTCGAAATTAACGTCAGTTAGCAGGAAACGTCGATAAACCAGACCGTTAAGACCAACTTCTTCACCTTCTGCCTTAGTCGCCCTGACAGCAAAAGGAACGGCCGGGGCAACCGGGGACGGGAATCTTGACTGAAGTTGTTCCGTTGCGGGGATGTCGAGCCGCTCCGAAGAGTTGAGCACCACTTCATGCCTCAATTCGTAGTCGACCGGGACCTCAAGCAGGCTGACAGGGGGAAACTCGCGACGACGTGATGCTTCTTCCTGGCCGTCCGGTCGCAGATCCTGGCCGATCGGCGGCACCACCGAAGGACGGGCCGCTTCTTCCTGGCCGTCCGGTCGTTGGTCCTGGCCGATCGGTGGCACCTCCGAAGGACGGGCCGCTTCTTTCTGACCGTCTTCCGCATCACGACGACCGATCGGTTTCAGCTTCGGTCCGGTGCTTGCCTCTTCTTCGGATGTCGGCTTGACCCTGCGACCGATCGGTTTCAGCTTCGGCTCGGTGGTCGCCTCTTCCCTGAACCCGGGAAGCGGTACCCGGCCGATCGGCTTCAACTTCGGACCGGTTGTCGCCTCTTCATCCAACCCCGGTTTAACCCTGCGACCGATCGGCCGGAGTTTCGGCTCCGTACTCGCCTTTTCCTGCAGGCCGGGAATCGGCAGGCTGCCAATCGGTTTCAGCTTCGGCCCCGCTGTCGCCTTCTGCTGGCTGTCTCCCCCACCCTTTAAACCGACAGGCGTCAACCTTGGCTTAACGGCAGAGGCCTCTTCCTGCATTCCGGGGATGAGAGGAGTCAGGGTTCTGATTTTAACGGTTTTCTTTTTGGTCGGCTCCGGACTCGGTTTAGGCAAAGCCGGTTCGATCAATTCGGGAATCGGTTTACGGAAGGTGCCGATCCCCTGGCAACTTGTCAAGCCGGCCAACAAACGCCAGCCGTCGCTGCTATCGGTAAGGCCGTAACCGAAACCGAGATTTAACGTGAAATGAGGTGAGAAGTAAAACTGGAAACCGACGGTTGCTTCAGAGATATCACCTTCCCCGACTATTTTTTCAGTCTGATACGACACCTCGGCCAGAAGTCGAAGTCGGGACATCGGGAACAATTCTATCCCCCCTCCGAAAGTCATCTGATCATCGTAGTCGGCATTTTCCGGTTCTTCGACCAAAATATAGCCGCCATTGACATGAATTCCGAAACGCTCCAGCCGTAAACTGCCAGCGATGCGGGCAACGTAGTCGGTCAGCCCATCAAGCTCAGCACTGTCGGAAATAAAACGCCTGAACTGACCGTCCAGCGCAACCTTCAGCTTGGATGAGCGCTTCCCCAGGAAGCGAAGCTTCATTCCGAGGTTAACAAATCCACGTCCACTTTGGCCTTCATCATCATTGAACAACAGACTCGGATATGATCCGTACATCTCGAGAAAGGACCCGAGACCGAGGGTGATGCTGACCGGAGTAATCAGGGCGGACTGGCTATCCTGATTGCTGCAATTACCCCAAATACCGAGACAGATATTACCCGCATCGAGGGTATTGGCGGTCGGCTCGGAAAGAAGGCCGGAGTCTCCATATTGAGACGGGATGGCGTTGGCAAAAGAAGCGCCAAGAATGACAAAAATGAGACATAGCAGGCAGGTTTTGAGGAATTCAGATATCATCCTACCCCGCCGGAAAAGAATTGAGGACCGGTACAAATTGATCGATGAAAGTGAAATAACACTGGCATAACGCCCAGTGCAAGGTACCATATCATTATCAACTCACTATCGTTCACCCGACATCCTCCAAGGCTCAAGCTTGGTCCTTGACAAAATCTTCAGGTATATACCACTTTTTACGCCACAAAATCAATGGTTGTGAACGGCTTCACCTGGAATACCCAAGCATATTTTACAGCCGGCAAAGAGCAGGTCGCAACCTCCTGCTTACATATATGTATATAACCATCAAATAGCATGCCAAGAAACACCATCTCGATCAAAAAGGACGACCATTTAAGTCAGAAATCACGACTCTAAGGGGAAAGGCCCTAAATAACAAGGGTTTTCAAAGGATTTCCAAGAAAAGAATAAACCAGGGATGATGGTTTTAGGGGTGGCAGGAAGGGCAAACGCGAGCCCACCTGTTAATTGGTACTGAATTTACCAGCCAATTGATATGGTTATTTCCCGCTCGGGAAAGCGAATAGACTGTTTCTTGAGTGGCGTCTCAGGAGCGATTAACCCGCTCTCGCAGTTCCTTCCCAACCTTAAAGAAGGGAAGTCTCTTGGGGCTAACCTTGATCACTTCGCCGGTTTTGGGATTTCGTCCCATGTAGGCCTTGTAGTCCTTGACGACAAAACTACCAAAACCACGGATCTCGATACGACCTCCTTCAACAAGCGTCTCGGCCATCGAATCGAAGATCAAATTGACAATTTCTTCAGACTTCTTATAGGTAAGATCCTTATTACTGGCGAGAGATTCGATCAGTTCCGACTTGTTCATAAAGCCTCCATGGAAATGACAAGACCACCGACGCGATTCCTGACCCACGCTCATTTAAATCAGCCAGGTTGCTCATGCAATAATAACCTGAAGAATGATCGTGTCAACTCATTTGTCTATGAATTCCGGCTACTTCCTTTCGACTGAGGGAGAGAAACAACCTCTGAGGGACAAAACTTGATCAAATTGTCGTAAAAGGCGAAAGAGTCCAGATCACCTTGGCCTCCCCTTCACCAACGTTTTTCCAGCAATGGGGAAGATGTGATTTGAAAGAGAGGCTGTCCCCGGGATGGAGCATAAACTCCTCTTTGCCGATGACGACCTGCAAGATGCCTTCGAGCATCACGATAAGTTCGTCTCCCGGATGGTACATGTTCTCCTGGCCGCTTGTCCCCCCTTCGGGAATCGTGCAGTAAAAAGACATAAACTGAGGATCACGCAAACCTGATGTATAAGACTCCGTCAACATGTTACGTGAATCTTCATAGACAGTCGTATCCCGGCCCCCGGATTTGGAATGCACGATTTCGTGGGTGGTCGTGACCTCTTCCACGAAATAATTGATGCTCTTCCCGAAGACCCCTGCCAACTTCATCAGGATTTCGACAGAGGGGATTGTCAAACCTCGTTCGATTCTTGAAATCATGTTCGAAGAGACACGCGACCTCTCGGCGAGTTCCTGAATGGTCATATCAGATTTCAATCGAATGACTTTTAATTTTTTACCAACAATTTTTTTAATTTTCATTTCTCATAATTCCAAAAAAATAAAATATGAATTAGCGTCCGATATCCGGTGCTGGAGAGACAACCCATAAAACTAGGGTTTGGCCGGGAAAAGTATTAACCCAGCGATGCGGCGTTGACGCCTTGAAGACGATAGAGTCGCCTTCTTCAAGGTGATAAGAGTCACCGTCAATAACAAAATCCATCCCACCCAGCATAACCAGGGCAAACTCTTCTCCGGTGTGCACCATGTGTCCATCCCCACTGGCACACCCTTCTTCCAGAGTATCGTAAAAAACGGCGAAGTTGGGGTCGCGCAATCCCTGGGTCAGGCTGGTAATCTGGTGCTTATCCTCGAAAAAGAAAATCGGCTCCCCACCACCTTTGCGATTAAAAATAACCGTTGTCCCCTTTTCGGCTTCTTCAACGAAATAGTTGATACTCATGCCGAAAGCCGAAGCCAGTTTCATGAGAATTTCAACCGAAGGGATGGTCAACCCTCTTTCGATCCGGGAGATCATATTGGAAGAAACCTTGGAGATCTCAGCCAGTTCCTGAATCGTCATATCATTTTTTAAACGCGTTGCTTTCAGCTTTTTCCCGATCAGCTTTTTAACCATGACATAAAACACCTTTCAAAAAAATGAAATAGCGTTCTAGCATTTTACTTTACTCATGTCAATACGATATGTAACATTTTTTCCATACGTGGTAATACGGTTCCGTTTGTCAACCCCATTTCGCCCCACAGGTTGACAAACGGAACCGTTTCCTTATAATCAGCGCCTTGAAATCAAGCAGAACTGCCAGATCAGAAGAAAGGTTGCATCATGCCCTCCCCCAACGCGGAAGAAATCTATTTTAAAGCGGTCAACCGAAATCCGGTCAGCGCTGACGAGGCGCTCTTCATCCTGAACAGCGACGGTGCCGACCTTACTCTTCTCCTTGCCGGAGCCCACCGGCTCAGGGAGCGGCACTTCGGTTCCACCATTGAGCTCTGTTCCATCATCAACGCGAAATCGGGTCGCTGTGCGGAAAATTGCGCTTTCTGCGCACAGTCGGCTCACCACAAAACCGACGCTCCGGTATTTCCCCTACGTTCCGAAGATGAGATCGTCGGCGGAGCCAAAATTGCCGATGCTGAAGGTTCCCACTGTTACGGAATCGTCACCAGTGGTACCCGTATCGACTCGGATGAAGAGTTCCAGGTTATTCTCAACTCACTGCGACGCATTGCCGACGAAACCTCGATCGACCCGAGCGCCTCGCTCGGCATTCTGGATGGGGAGCGAGCTCACCAACTGGCAGCTTCAGGTTGTGCAACCTACCATCACAACCTTGAGACAGCCCGCTCCTTCTTTCCCGAAATCTGCACCACCCACGATTATGAGGAAGATATCGAAACCGTCCGGTTGGCCAAACAGGCCGGCATGAAGGTCTGCTGCGGTGGGATCTTCGGCCTCGGAGAATCATTGGAACAGCGGGTCGAGTTGGCCACCACCCTGCAGAGTCTCGACGTCGACTCCGTACCGCTTAATTTTCTCAACCCGATCGAAGGGACCAGGCTGCAGAAGTCGAAGAACCTGAATCCGCTCGACTGCCTTCGAATCATCGCGATGTTCCGCTACCTCCTCCCCGACAAAAAAATTGCCGTCTGCGGCGGTCGCGAGATCAACCTGCGCCAATTACAATCATGGATGTTCATGGCTGGAGCGAGCGGAACCATGATCGGCAATTATCTGACCACGAGCGGCCGGCAAAAATCGGATGACCTGGCCATGTTCACCGATCTGGAGGTTCGAATTGAAAGTTGCTGAAACAAAACAGAAAGGTGTTTTCATTACCGGAACTGACACAGGTGTCGGCAAGACCATTGTCGCGGCGGCGCTGGCCAGCTACCTGACACGGTTCGGCCTGCGGGTCGGCGTGATGAAGCCGGTCGAAACAGGAGTTGAATCCACCGACCAACTCGGGGCGGATGCCAGACTGCTTAGCCGGGCAGCCAAATTCGGCGGCGACCCTGATTTAATCTCGCCCTATCGGTTTAAACACCCGATCTCACCGGACCAGGCGGCGTCCATGGCAGGCGTCCGAATCGAACACCATCGGCTGCTGCAACAGGCAGAAAAGCTCCAAGAAGAGTCGGATTTTTTGATCGTAGAAGGAGCCGGAGGGATCATGGTTCCGCTGATGGGGGGCTACCTGATGGCCGATCTCGTCCGGGATCTCGACCTGCCCCTCGTCGTTGTGGCCAAGCCGACCCTAGGGACCATCAATCATACCCTGCTGACCACCTATGCTGCCCGTTCACTCAACCTGGAGGTCTGTGGGATTTTCATCAATGACATGCCGAACCAGCCTGACACGGCCGAGAACAATGCTCCGCACGCCATCGCCTCCCTCGGCTCGGCCAGTATTCTCGGCGTCCTGCCACACATCGATGGTTCGGACGAAGACATCTACCTGCGACTCGCCGATCATTTCGCACAAATGGAAACCAGGCCCTGGTTGCATGCGGCATTGGGGTTGACTATCAAGGGAGCCAACTAGATTTTTGCGGTGTGAACCACCATTGTTGCAGAACCCGTAAACGCCCACTGTAGCCGGGGGCGGTTTCGGCCTTGATCCACCGCAATTGGTAAAGGGCTCAAACCAGCGCCATTTGGGACACGATAACAAGTCAATGGTAACCGAATTCGCGTAACAGTCGGTCCGATTCGGTCCAGTCTTTTTCGACCCGCACAAACAACTTCAGATAAACCGGAAAATCGAGAAGCTTTTCAATTTCGATGCGAGCCGACGTGCCTATTTTCTTGATCATCGCACCGCGGTGACCAACGATGATTTTCTTATGCTGCTCTCGCGGCACAAGAATCACGGCATGTATCTCAATTTTCTTCATATCCGGCTCTTCGAGAAACTGTTCAACCTGAACCGCCACTCCGAACGGTATCTCCTGCCGCATCATTCGCATCACTTTTTCTCGAATCATTTCTGCGACGATAAACCGTTCCGGCAGATCGGTAACCTGATCTGCCGGATAACATGCCGGCATGACGGGGAGCAACGGAACAACCAGTTCTCGCAGCACATCCAGTCCATTTCCGGACTCGGCCGAGACGGGGACGATTTCACGAAAATCGTAAAGCTGGCGCCATGTGTCGATCAAGGCAAGCAGGCTCGGTGGAGCGACCAGATCGATCTTGTTGATGACCAGGACCACCGGTTTCCCACACTCCTGTAACTTCGCCAGGATCTGCTTTTCATCCGATTTCGGTTCTCTATCGGCCTCGGTCAGCAGCATGACGAGATCAACATCACGAATCGACTCATGCGCCTGCTCCAACATGAAACGGTGCAACTTGCCACGGGCACGATGTATGCCGGGAGTGTCGATAAACAGAATTTGTGAGTTGTCATCGCTGTCGATACCAAGGATACGATTCCGGGTTGTCTGGGGACGATTGGAGGTGATCGCGATCTTCTGCCCGAGGATACGGTTCAGCAGAGTCGATTTGCCGACGTTGGGCCGCCCGATGATAGCGACGAATCCGCAATGGAATTCACCACCGTTGTTTGATTCAATGATTTCAGTCATAGTTTGAAAACCTTCTCTTTACCTCGGTTCGTCGATTCAGCAACTTCCGGTCAAGAAGCAGCTCTCCCTTTGCAAGCCTTGTATCGATACGCAGGTCGAGGCCGGGGACCTGCGTTCGGATTTTTTGCAACATCTGCCTTTTGTGCCCGACAAGGTCGGAATAATCCTCAGGTGATGCACTTATGCACACGACACGCCTCTCCAGCAGATGTGGACAGAGAATTTCATACCAGGCTTCACTTTTCACCAGCTGCCCGAAGGCGGAATGGACCGGACCGGCCAGAACGGCATCGGCCTCCTGCAAACTCCCTTCGAGCGGGATTCCAACCCTGGCAACAACAACCGCCGCAGCCTCGCAGCGTAAACAGAGTTCAGCACAGAGATTAACCGCCTCAGGCAGGCCAAGGGGCGTAAATTCACCGGCAACAAACCTCGAGGCCAGCTCCGTCTGCCTCAAAACAACCGTCGGGTAGAGACGGATAAATTCCGGTTGCAGGTTCAAGGCGGTATCGAGAGTGGAATGCGCTTCTGCCCTGTCAGCGCCCGGCAATCCCGGCATCAGTTGAATGCCGACCCGCAAACCGGCTCGATGCAAGCGTTGGATCGCCTCTTCGGCAACAGAGGCGGAATGCCCTCGGCCCGAACAGAGGAGGACCTGATCCGAGAAACTCTGACAACCGACCTCGACGCAATCAACCCCTAACTGTTTTATGCGCTCTATCGTTTCACCATCAAGTCGGTCGGGGCGTGCGGACACCCTTATGCCCCCCTGCCCTCCAACTCTCTTGATGAAATCGCCTGCGGCACCGAGGTAGCGGTCCTGTAACGCGACCGGGAGGCTGGTAAAACTACCCCCGTAAAAAGCAATCTCAAAATCAACAGAGGCGTTTATATGCTCCGACAACCAATGCGTCACCTGTTCCGGCGTTGGCGGGGACTCCTGTCCTGAAATAGCATCCTGTCGACAAAAGCAACATTGTTCGCCACAACCGAGATTCGGAAGAAAAAATGGAATGATCCTCTGTTTCAAAGGCATTGAAGTTTCTGAAGGGCAGCGGTCGCAGCAACCTGTTCCGCTTTTTTCTTGGACCGGCCTTTTCCCTCCCCGATGATCTCACCGGCGAACCTGACAGCGATGTGATAGTGGCGCGCATGATCCGGACCCTGAACGTCAACCAAGCTATATTCAGGAAGCTTTCCGTAACGGGCCTGAAGGAGTTCCTGAAGCTCGGTTTTGCTGTCGAGATCCGATTTCCGAAGAGCTGCGTCCGCCAACTCCTTTTGAAACAGACGGCAGACGACCCTCTCGACTTCGGTATATCCTCCGCAGAGAAAGATGGCGCCGAGGATCGCTTCGACGCAATCTGCCAGCAAACTGTCCTTCTCCCTGCCCCCGGTCAGCTCCTCTCCGCGCCCCAACCGCAACCTGTCTCCCAATCCTATTCTCCGGGCGATGACAGCCAAACTCGCCTCGCTGACGATTTCGGCCCTGGCGCGCGTCATCCCGCCTTCATCCAGAATCGGCTCCTGGCTGAACAGACTTGAACAGACGATCAGCGACAAGACCGCGTCGCCGAGAAACTCCAAACGCTCATTGTGGGAAACGTCATTTATGGATTCATTCGCAAACGATTTATGGGTTAAGGCGCATACGGCAAGCTCTTCCTCGGGAAACCGGAACTCGAAAACATTTTCAATCCATGCCAGGATCTCGCTGTCTTTTCCCATGATTTAAATGGTCCTTCTGTGATTCGAACAGGCCCAAATCGTCCCGTTCTTTTTGAAGTCGACAATATACACTCCGAGCACGATCAATTACAAATTTAACGACCTGATCCCCTCACTCCATATTTCTCAACATGCCAGTTCGATTTATCACCTGATCACTGATACTTGCCTTGATAATCTATCGCTAAAAACCTATAATGCCATGTTTCAGTGAGGAGGCGATTGCGAATGACATTTGGCGACATTATCGGACACACCGGACAGATTGACCTTCTGCGCCGCGCACTCGCCTCCGACCGTCTTGGACACGCCTACCTGTTTTACGGGCCTGAAGGCGTAGGGAAGAAACTCGTGGCATTGTCGATCGCGCGTGCGCTCTTCTGCTCCGAAGGTGGTTGCGGAGTCTGTTCCGTCTGTCGCAAGGTCGATCATCATAACCATCCCGACCTGCACCTGTTGGAGCCGGATGGAGCAAATATCAAGATCGATCAGATTCGGGAACTGCAGCGGGAACTCGCTTTGCATCCCCTGGAAGCCGAGCGGAAAATCGCGCTGCTTGACCGTGCGGACACCCTCAATCTCGCTGCTGCCAATTCCTTTCTCAAAACCCTCGAGGAGCCT
>PKUA01000026.1 GCA_002868905.1 Desulfuromonas sp. | reverse complement strand
CGAGGAAGCACCGGCTGAGGAAGCACCGGCTGAGGAAGCACCGGCTGAGGAAGCACCGGCTGAGGAAGCACCGGCTGAGGAAGCACCGGCCGAGGAAGCACCGGCTGAGGAAGCGGACGAAAAGAAGGAATAGAATCGTTATCAAAAGTAAGGCGACAAAACGCGGCGGTGCCCCTTGGGCGCGCCGCGTTTTTTTTGTCCGGCCACTCTGTATATTCCGGTTCAAAAATCTTTACACGTCAAAGCGGCCCCTGTTAAGATTGACCGCTTAAATTGAAACCACAGCCTGCTGTATTGTCCAACACTCCACGGCCATGAAAATTAAGCGTATCGAAATCGTCGGCTTTAAATCCTTTGTCGACAAGGTTGTCCTCGAAATTCCCCTGGGAGTTACCGGGATCGTCGGTCCCAACGGATGCGGGAAGAGCAATATCGTTGATGCCGTTCGCTGGGCGATGGGGGAACAAAGTGCCAAAAATCTCCGTGGTCGCGCAATGGAGGAGGTCATTTTTGGTGGTAGTGAAGCTCGTAAGGCCCACGGCATGGCTGAAGTTTCCATCGTTTTCGACAACACGGATGGACTCGCACCGCCTGCATATCGTGAATACTCCGAAATTATGGTCACCAGGCGCCTGTTCCGTAACGGCGACAGTGACTACCTGCTGAATAAAACCGCGTGTCGTTTGCTCGACATCGCAGAACTTTTCCTCGATACCGGAATAGGTAAGCACGCCTATTCGATTATCGAACAGGGTAAAATCGGCCTGATTCTCAATGCCAAACCTGAGGAGAGACGGTTCCTGATCGAGGAAGCGGCCGGCGTCAGCAAATTCAAGTCAAGAAAAATTACCGCCCAGAGAAAAATCGAAGCGACCAAACAGAACCTGCTTCGCCTGAGCGATATAATCAGCGAGGTTCGACGCCAGTTGGGTAGTCTTAAACGCCAAGCCCAGCGGGCCGAGAGGTACCGTCGGATGCGTGAAGAATTGAAGGGGGTCGAGACACAGGTCGCCCTTCACAGCTACCATCACCTTCTCAAGACCGTTCAGGAAGTCACGGGCGAGGAACGGGAACGGAAGGAGCAGCAGGTTACACTGTGCAACAACTTGCAACAGGCGGAATTGCAGCTTGACACCTTGCGCCTCCAACAGGCTGAAGGTGAAAAGGAACTTAACAAAATCCAGGAACAGGTTTTTTCATGTAGCGCATCTATTCAGGAGACCGAAGGAAAGATTTCATTCTCGATTCGCGAGCAGGAGAATCTGGCCCGGCAGAAAGAGCGGATGGCCCAGGAGTCTATCGAGACCGAAGGGCGGCTTTTGGAATCGCTGGACCAGCACAAGGAATCCGAACTGGAGTACAACAAAATCCAAACAGACCTTTCGGCTGCCAAAACCGAGTTGGCGACGCTGGATGATGAGGTTTCTGGGTTGCTCTCAGACGAGGCGGAGAAATCCCGCAGTCTCGACCTGTTGCGATCTCAGCTGATGCAAGCCGGCGATCGCCTATCCCAATTGCAGGGGAGTTGTGATGATCAACAGCGACGTCTCGACCTGCTCAAGGAGCGTTGGCAGAGAAATCACCAAGAGGCTCTTGAGGTAAGGACCGAGTTTGAAAAACAGTTAAAACTTCAAGCAGACCTTTCAGGTTCCCTGGCCGAGGCGCGGGTGGAAGAAGGGGACTTGCAGCAACGGCAAGAAGAGCTCAAGCAAAGAGCGATATCGAGTCGCCGCGCGCTCGAACAACTTGAGTCCGAGTTGCTGGAAAGACGTGAGGAGCTGAGCCGGGCGCGTTCCCGCCTGGAATCCCTTCAGCAGCTCGAGAGAAACCTTGAGGGGTACGGTCAAGGAGTCAGGTCGATAGCCCAGCATTCAGAATGGGGGGGGCGTTTCAGTGGTATGCTGGCCGACTATCTGGATGTCCCAGGTGATTTGGAAATAGCCGTCGAGGCGCTCCTCGGCGAACGGTTGCAGGGTTTTTTGGCTGATAATGTAGAAGATGTAGCTGGTGCGGTTTCTTATCTCAACCAACATGGCGGGCGTTGTCTGTTTCTGTTGCCCCGACCCGTAGGGGGCGGTGCCATCGGATTCAAGTTCGGGGAGCCTCTGCTTGATCATGTCAGTTGTCGTGACGGTCGCGCCTCGACATTGCTGCAGGATGTCTATCTGGTGGATGACTTGCGCGCGTTTGACGAAATTCTTCCCCTCGGAGTGACACTGGTGACCCGAGGAGGTGATGTGCGTAGCTATCGCGGGGAGTGGAGCGGCGGAGGGGCCGACCGCCTCGGGGCGGGAGTGTTGCATCAAAAACGTGAAATGCGCGAACTCGGGGAACGGGTCAAGGAATTGACTTTAGGGGTCGATGAGCTCCTGGAACAGAGGCGCAACCGCCAGCAGGGCTTACAGGGACTTGAAGCCGAACTGCAGCAGTTGGTTGCAGTGCAGCATCGCCAGGCCATGCAGATGGTCGATTATCAGAAGGATATCGCAAGGATTGACGCCGAAAAACAGCGCCTGGAATCCCGTGTCGAGACTTTGAGTCATGAAGAGACCCAGCTACATGGTGAGGAAGAACGATACGAGACATTGCGTGAGGAGGCCGCTGCCGGCATGGTCGAGGCGGAAGCCCGACGTCAGCAGCTCCAGCTGGACCTGGAAGAACAGCAGCGGGCTTATCAGGCTAGACGTGGGGAATTGGAAGCTGCTCGTGAACGGTTGACCGGTGGCAAGGTCAAGGTCGCCGGTTTGAGTGAGCGGGATGAATCGGTTCGACGGCAGATCGCCGATTTGAAGAAACTCTGTGAGGAACTACGGGGTCGGCTGGTGATGTTGCAGTCCAGGCAGCAAGAAGCCGACGAGGAGCGTGACCAGCTCGCTGAACGACAAGTCAAGCACAAGGCAGAGCTTGAAGTGTTGTTTGAGCAGCGTAACCGGGTAAAGCAGTTGTTCGATCAGCAGCGCGATCGGTTCGAGGAGCAGGGAGCCGTGATCACTGAGGGGGAAGCACGTGTTAGGAAGTTGCGTCAAACTGAGTCGGAGGCACGGCAGGAGTTGAACGCTGTGCAGCTCAATGCCAGGGAGCGACAAATTGAACTGGAGCATCTACGGCAGAGCTTTCACGAAAAATACCGACTCGACCTAGCCGACCTCGGTTCGCCCGATGCCGAGCATCAGCCGGAATTGGCGGAACGGCGGATCGGTGAATTGCGGCGCATGCTGGAGGGGATCGGTGAGGTCAATTTGACCGCCATCGGTGAATATGAGGAACTTGAAGAGAGGTACGCCTTCCTGGTTGGCCAGCAGGATGATCTGCGTCGTTCACTTGAGGGACTTCAGGCGGCAATCACCAAGATCGATCGGACCACGCGCAAACGGTTTCAGGAGACTTTTGACGCGGTGAATGAACGTTTCAAGGTGCTCTTCCCTCGGCTGTTTCGAGGTGGCCAGGCTGAGCTGAGGCTAACCGATGAGGGGAACCTGCTTGAAAGCGGGATCGATATTGTAGCACAACCCCCCGGGAAAAAATTACAGAATGTCAGCCTGCTCTCAGGGGGGGAGAAGGCCTTGACGGCAGTCGCACTGATCTTTTCCATCTTTCTGATTAAGCCCTCCCCGTTCTGCTTGCTGGATGAAGTCGATGCACCGCTGGATGAAGCGAACATCGGACGCTTTAATGCATTGGTGCAGGAAATGTCTGAACGCTCGCAGTTCATCATCATCAACCACAACCAGAGGACCATGAAGATTGTCGACACCCTTTACGGTATTACCATGGAGGAGCCGGGGGTTTCGAAGATGGTTTCGGCTCGAATGACGGAGTACCAATAAAGGGGTGTTTGATGCCGTTTAAAGCGATTTTACAGGATTGGGTCTCCAGGGTCCCGGGGGCTCTCGGTGCCATAATCGTAGACTGGGAAGGTGAGGCGGTCGACCAGGTCGGACGTTTGAATACCTATGATCTGAAGGTTATTGGCGCGCATAAGGGGTTGATCCTCGACCAACTTCGTAAAGCGGTTCAGCGTACCGCCGGAAATGAACTGCTTGAAATCTCCATCAGTACCAGCAAATACCAGACCTTGATTGTCCCGGTTGATGCCGATTACTGTCTGGTGATGACCCTTGAGCATGGAGAAATGATTGGACGGGCACTGTTTGAAGCACGTCGTTGCCTTGAAAAGGTGCGGCATGAAATTGGATGATCTGTTGAAAAGGAGCTGTTTGTAATGGAGAATTCAGAGGCGATACAGGCCCTGATTCGGGATGTGCTGGAAGGCCTCGGTCGTTGGCTGGGGCAACTCGGAGTACCGGAGCAGTACCTGCAACAGGCAGCCCTCGGTGTGTTGTTCGCCGGGGCGACACTGTTGGTTTTATTGTTAATCCTGTTGTTGATGAAGGCGCGATCGGCCCACAGGGAGGTGCCCCCGCCAGAAACGAGTGCTCCGGAATCGGAGGTCGAGGAGGCCGAGACTGCCGCGATAGACGCCGGACAAGAGGCTGAGACGGTTGCGGAGGTTGATGCTGCGGCCCCGGAAGAGCCTGAAACACAGTCGGAATCCCCCACCGCCCCTGCTGCTGAGGTGGCAGTTGAGGCTGTTGAGACCGCGGTGGTTCCAGAGGAAGAGCGGGTCGATACGTCGGAGGTTGGGCTATTCAGGCGACTTCGCAGCGGTCTCGCCAAAACCCAGGCATCGCTGGTCGGTCGCCTGGACGATATCCTCAAGGGTGGCAAAGGGCTGCAGCCCGATATGCTCGAGGATCTGGAAGAGATTTTAATTACGGCCGACCTCGGGATGAAGACCACTCAGGACCTGGTCGGCGCCGTCGAGCAGAGCCTGGCCCGAAATGAACTGGCAGATGCCGGTGCCGTCAGAGAGTTGATCCGGAGTGAGATGGTTCGCCGCCTTGCGGAGGTCGCAAATCCGGTGCGCGAGGCGGCAGGGGGCCCGAGTGTGATCATGGTGGTCGGAGTTAATGGTGTCGGCAAGACCACAACCATCGGCAAGTTGGCGAGCCGTTTGGCGCGCGAAGGGAAAAAGGTGGTCCTCGGCGCTGGGGATACCTTTCGGGCTGCGGCGGCTGAACAGTTGACTATCTGGGGGGAGCGGGCCGGGGTGGATGTCGTCCGGCACGCAGAGGGGGCTGATCCCGCAGCGGTCGCCTTCGATGCCGCCAAAGCTGCCGTGGCGCGTAAGGCGGATGTGCTGATCCTTGATACTGCCGGACGGCTTCATACCAAGTCGAACCTGATGGAGGAGTTGAAAAAGGTTCGTCGTGTCTTGGCCAGGGAGGTTCCGGACGCCCCTCACGAGACCTTGTTGGTCCTCGACGCCACCACCGGACAGAACGCATTGGTGCAGGCCCGTTTATTCAGCGAGGCGGTTGAAGTGACCGGACTTGCCATGACCAAACTTGACGGGACCGCCCGGGGCGGAATTATCATCGCCATTGCCAACGACCTCGGTCTGCCGGTACGCTATATCGGCATTGGTGAGTCAGTCGAAGACCTGCGCCCCTTTGATCCCGAGGAGTTTGTTGCGGCATTGTTTGAAACTGATTGAAAATCTTGACTTTTTCGACCTCCTTGGGTAGATTTCGATAGATGAGGGTTTTTGTGTGAAACAGGATGTGACAAAAAGATTGGCGGATCGGGTCGACCAGATGATCGACTCTTATCAGGCACTTAAGCGCGAGCGGGATATGTTGCTCGTCGAGAAGCAACGCTGGCAGGACGAACGGGTGAAGCTTCAGGGCGATCTCGATGCGATTCTAGAGAAATTCGCGCGCCTGGAAAGTTAAGAGGGCCATGTCGGGTGTTCAGGTTTCCATCGGTGGTGTCGAATATACGGTACGAACCAGCCTGCCCCAGGAAAAAGTTGCTGAAGTTGCCGATTTTGTCGAACGCCAGCTTGCGATGACAGCAAGTTCGGCCCCGACAGGGGATTCTTACCGGGTCGCCATTCTGACCCTTTTGAAGGTGGCGGGTGAATACCTGAACCTCCGTTCACAACCGACTCGATCGGGACTTGACGCTGATGAAGGCCGGGTACTGAAGGATTTGCTTGACCGAGTTGATGAAGTGCTGTTGCAAGAAGAAACAGACAAAGGTTCTCCCCAGGGAGATTTTAGATAGATTCTGGTAGCCGGGTTTCGCGCCGCGCGGCGCTTTACGGTCCCTGCCGGTAAATTGGCAGCGGCACAGGTTCGAATGGACCGGATAGAGTTGTACAGGATGTCCACCGGAGAAAAACTCCGGGCATATTGGAAGTCGGGCATCCGAGACAGTTTTTGCTGAGCCAGCGAATCGGCCAGCTTCACCCTGCCCATGTTGATCTAAAACCTACCCCTGGGGACTCCGCTGCGGTAAGGGAGTCTCTGTCTTGAGCAAGAACGTTTTCCGTGAACAGCTGTTACGATTACGTCGGGCACTGTCCCAGGACGAACGTTCGCGCTTCAGCAGCATCATTCAACAGACCCTGCTTGCCGAAGAGAAGTTCCGTCGAGCCGGAACGGTCGCTTTGTACAGTCCGATCGACCAGGAGGTCGAAACCGGCCGGTTGGCCGAGTGGGGATTTCGTCACGGCAAGTGCCTGGTCTATCCACGGATTTGTGGCGAGCATCTCGAGTTCGCCAGGTTGTGCAGTCCGGATGAGATGCGAGTCGGTCGTTTTGGTGTGCAAGAACCAGAATGTGGTGAGGTCGTCCCGCTGGCGGAGATTGAGGTGATGGTCGTTCCGGGGGTCGGTTTCGACGAAGATGGTTGCCGACTAGGATACGGCAAAGGATATTACGACCGAGCCCTGCACCAAATGCCCGGAGTGAGTTGGGTGGTCGGTCTGGGGTACGAATTTCAAGTCATGCCGGCTCTGCCGCGTCAATCCCATGACCAGAGCTTGCACGCACTTATAACCGAACGGCGGATTCTGCACTTTAACATGCAGATCCCGCCCTCTGCTTGAGGAGGTCAACGGTTTGAACATAGAACTCATGACAATCATTGTCGGGATCGGCGCTCTGGTCCTCGGTTTCTTCGTCGGCATGGTGGTGCGTCAGCAGCTGAACAAGGCGCGCCTGGCCAACGCTGCCAAGGATGCGGAACAGCTGATCGCTGAGGGGAAGAAGGATGCCGAGGCTATTCGCAAGGAAGCGGAACTTCAGGCCAAGGATGTGGTCCTGCAGGCCAAGAGTGATTGGGAGACCGAGGCCAAGGAGTTGCGTCGGGAACTCCAGGCGCAGGAAAAGCGCTTGGTTCACAAAGAGGAACACCTCGATCGCAAGGTGACTCAGGCTGATCAGCGGAGCGAACAGCTTGATCAGCGGGAAAAGGATATCGGAAACCTCGAATCAAGCTTTGCTGCTAAAGAAGACGAACTGCAGCGCAAGATTCAAGAGCAGACCCAACGGCTTGAGACGATCTCCGGGTTGACCGCCGAAGAAGCAAAGCGCCAGCTGATGGAGGCTCTTGAGAGCGAGGCGCGACATGACGCTGCCAAGCGGATCAAGCAGATCGAGGATGAAGCCCACGAAATCGCCGACAAGAAAGCGAAGATGATCCTATCCCTGGCGATCCAGCGGTACGCAGGAGACTTCGTAGCCGAAAAGACGGTCAGCGTGGTGCCGCTCCCATCTGATGAAATGAAAGGGCGGATTATCGGTCGCGAAGGGCGTAATATCAGGGCGATTGAGGCGGCGACAGGGATCGATCTGATTATTGACGACACTCCCGAAGCGGTCATTATCTCCGGCTTCAATCCGGTACGCCGCGAGGTGGCGCGTATTTCTCTCGAGAGGCTTATCGCTGATGGTCGAATTCATCCGGCTCGTATCGAAGAGGTGGTCGGAAAGGTCGAGACCGAGGTCGATCAGACCATTCGCGAGGCGGGAGAGCAGGCGACATTCGATGTCGGGGTACACGGTATCCACCTGGAGGTTATCAAGCTTCTGGGACGGTTAAAGTATCGAACCTCCTACGGGCAGAATGTTCTGCAGCATTCAATCGAGGTCGCGTTCTTATGCGGCATCATGGCGGCCGAACTTGGCATCAACGTCAAGCAGGCGAAGCGGGCCGGGTTGCTGCACGATATCGGCAAGGCGGTTGATCACGAGATCGAGGGTTCGCACGCCGTCATCGGCGCCGACTTGGCCAAGAAGTATGGCGAGAATCCGAAAATCGTGCATGCGCTTGCCGCCCACCACGAGGATGAGAAGCCGGAAACAGTTCTGGCGGTATTGACTCAGGCAGCCGACGCTCTTTCCGGCGCACGCCCCGGAGCAAGGCGGGAGATGCTGGAGACATACGTCAAACGTCTTCAGGACCTGGAGCGCATTGGCACTTCTTTCCCAGGATGCAATAGTTGTTTCGCCATTCAGGCAGGGCGCGAAATTCGGGTGATGGTCGCGAGTGATGATGTCTCCGATGCCCAGTCCCACGTGCTGGCCCGTGATATCGCGAAAAAGATCGAGGCCGACATGACTTATCCTGGGCAGATCAAGGTCAATGTGATCCGTGAAACCCGGGCAGTCGAGTACGCCAAGTAATCAGAATGAATTCCCGTTCAGGCGGTGAACCGGGCGGCTTTTTGGCCGGTTCACCGCGGAGGCTGTTTTGAATATCCTGTTTATTGGCGATATTGTCGGTCGCGCCGGCCGCATCATGCTACGCGAACATCTTCCCCGTATTATTGACAGGGAACAGATCGATTTCGTCATCGCCAACGGTGAAAATGCTGCCGCCGGTTTCGGTTTGACAACGGACGTTTCCACCGAACTCCTGGCACAGGGGATCGACGTTCTAACCAGTGGCAATCATATCTGGGACAAACGCGAGATTTATCCGCAGCTGGAAAAGAACGAATGCCTGCTGCGCCCGGCGAATTATCCTCCCGGAGCTCCGGGGCGGGGGTACGGGCTGTTTTCAACCAGTGCCGGGTACCCGGTTGGAGTTGTCAACCTCGAGGGGCGGGTTTTTATGAATCCCCTGGACTGCCCGTTTCGCAGCGCAGATGCCATTTTGGAAGAGCTGAGACGGCAAACCGCCGTGATAATCGTCGATATGCATGCCGAAGCGACCAGTGAAAAGCAGGCTCTTGCCCGTTATCTCGATGGCAGGGTCTCCTTGGTCGTCGGGACCCATACCCATGTCCAGACTGCAGATGAGCAAATTCTGCCCGGAGGGACGGCCTACCTGACCGACGCCGGGATGACCGGGGGGAGTGACTCGATCATCGGGATGCGGCAGGAAGGTGTCATCGAGAGGTTCCTGACCCAGCTGCCGACGCGATTCGATGTCGGGAAGAACGCGCCGATATTAAACGGGGTGATCTGCCGGGTCGAACAGGACTCGGGGAAGGCCCAGAGCATCGAACGGGTTTTCCTCCGATAAGTGCCCGGCGGTTTTCAGCCGGAGGTTGTTTGATGATGACTGGCCGGATCGTTAGGTTGGACTGTGTCTGTCTCTGTCGGCCCGCGGTTTCGGTCGGATCAGGAGGCGCAACAAGCGGACTGAGTGATTAGGTGTTAAAATGAATTTTGTCGAAGAGTTGACCTGGCGCGGCATGATCCACGATATTACGCCGGGAACCGAAGAACAGTTGCAAAAAGAGATGACAGTGGCGTACGTCGGAATCGATCCGACGGCCGATTCTCTGCATATCGGTCACCTGGTCAGCGTGATGATGCTCAAGCATTTTCAGATCGCCGGGCATAAGCCAATCGCGCTTGTCGGGGGGGCGACCGGTATGATCGGTGATCCGTCGGGGAAGTCGGCAGAGCGTAACCTGCTCGACGAGCAGACTCTTCGCCATAACGAGGAATGTTTGAAAAGGCAGTTGGCGAAGTTTCTCGATTTTGAATCGGCTGCCGCCAATGCCGCCGAGTTGGTCAATAATTATGATTGGATGAAAGATTTCGGTTTTCTGGAATTCATCCGTGACATCGGCAAACACATAACGGTCAATTACATGATGGCCAAGGACAGCGTTAAGAAACGTCTCGGCGAAGAATCCAAGGCCGGGCTGTCCTTTACCGAATTTACATATCAGCTGGTCCAGGGGACTGACTTTCTGCACCTGTACCGGGAAAAGAACTGCAGGCTGCAGATGGGCGGGTCCGATCAGTGGGGGAACATCACAACAGGGACCGAGTTGATTCGCCGCAAGGAAGGCGGCGATGCCTTTGCTCTGACCTGCCCGCTTATCACCAAGGCCGATGGCGGTAAGTTCGGCAAAACGGAAAGTGGCAATGTTTGGCTCGACTCGAAACTGACCACGCCGTACAAGTTCTACCAGTTCTGGCTCAATGTCTCTGATGCCGACGCCGAGAAGTACATCAAGATATTTACCCTCCTAAGCAAAGATGACGTGGCAGCACTGGCCAAAGAGCAGGAGGTCGCACCTCACCTCCGTCCGTTACAAAAACGCCTGGCAGAAGAAGTCACCTGTATGGTTCATGGTGAAGACGAATACAACAAGGCCGTGGAGGCCTCGCAGATCCTGTTCGGCAAGGCGACGACCGAAAGTCTGGCCCGGTTGGACAGGGAGACCTTTTTTGCGGTGTTCGAGGGCGTGCCGACCTTTACAATCGATCATGCCAAACTCGATGCCGGGGTGCCGGTCGTCGAACTGCTCGCCACTGAGACGGCCGTATTCCCTTCCAAGGGAGAATTGCGTCGGACGATCAAAGGCAACGGTCTTAGTTTGAACAAGGCCAAGTTGGCCGATCAGGATTACCGGGTGACCAAAAGAGATTTGATTAACGGCGCATATATATTGATACAGAAGGGCAAGAAGAATTATTTCATCATAGAGGCGGTGTAACTTCACAGGCGCGTTGGCGCGCCGGAGGCCAGCCGTTTAATGAATTGTTGTGATCCTTCCCCCGAGGCGCGAAGCAGGCCATCCAGACAATAGAGGAATCAGCTGCGCCGGTGGCGGTCTCCGGTTCCGGAGAGGTGGCAGAATCACGGTTCGCAGGCATCATTTGCCTTAACAACATTATGATTCTGCACGTTCCCCCTGCCGTGAAAAAAAGATTTTTAAATTTTGGGCAGAAATGGGTTGACACCCCCGGCGTGAATTCGGTATAACCTCCCCTCGTTGCCGCGAACAAATAACAAGTTCAACCCGGCAACAACGGCTCTTTAAAATTGGAAAAAAGGATCTTGACAGGAACGGGCGATTTCGGTAGAGTCCGCCCTCGTTGCCGAACAGAGTGGACGGTTTCCACCGGGCAACGGTTTGTTCTTTCAGTCGAGAAAAAAGACCTTGACAGCGCCGGGCAGTTTGGTTAAAGTCCGCGCTCGTCACGCACTCGCCAGCAGGTTTTTGGGGTGCGGGCCGAAAAGGTCAACCGAGCCGAAATGACTCAACGATTCGTGAGTAAGTGAGTAGGCAGAAAAAAGCCCCTCGGGGCAAAAAAACGGTTGACATGTTGGTCGGGTTTCGATAGAGTCATTTTCCGCCGCTTTGAAGCGGCTTTGATTTTCCTGGTCTTTGAAAACTAAATAGCAGATGCTTGAGATGGTTTGCGGGTGTAAAGTCAAACCAAAAGAACAGTATCAAAATTTTCAGTATATCAACTGGAGAGTTTGATCCTGGCTCAGAACGAACGCTGGCGGCATGCCTAACACATGCAAGTCGAACGTGAAAGTTTCCTTCGGGAAGCGAGTAAAGTGGCGCACGGGTGAGTAACACGTGGATAATCTGCCCAATGATCTGGGATAACATTTCGAAAGGGGTGCTAATACCGGATAAGCCCACGATGTCTTAGGACATTGAGGGAAAAGGTGGGGACCTTCGGGCCTACTGTCATTGGATGAGTCCGCGTCCCATTAGCTAGTTGGTAGGGTAATGGCCTACCAAGGCTTCGATGGGTAGCTGGTCTGAGAGGATGATCAGCCACACTGGAACTGAGACACGGTCCAGACTCCTACGGGAGGCAGCAGTGGGGAATTTT
>PKUA01000005.1 GCA_002868905.1 Desulfuromonas sp. | reverse complement strand
TCTTCGGCGATGATGGCGAGCAGCCTGCTGCCGGGGCCGAGATTATGCCGCGGTTCGTGTTCGGGACACGATTCGAGCTCAAAGAACCGGGTCAGGTCGTTCGATGGGGTCACCTGACTGAGACGTCCGCACATGATACCATCCCGGGGATTTATCTAAGGTATTTTGGACCTGCTCATTTCGTCCCCCGAGCCGCAATTCAGTTCAAGGTACCTTGAAAGGGGTTGGGGCGAATTTACTCTCATCCCCCCTGAATGTAATCTTCCAGCTGACTGATTATGAATTCCTTGGCGGCGATGGTCGCCTTGACCAGGTCGCCGATGGAGACCAGTCCGATCAGTTCGTGGTTGTCGAGTACCGGCAGGTGCCGGCACCTTTTTTCCGTCATGATCGCCAGGGCTTCTTCAACGGTCTGGTCCGGTTTCGCATAAAAGATCTCGCTGCTCATAAAGGTGCGGACCGGGGTCTCTGGAGAAGAGAAGCCCTCCTGCAAGACCTTGCGCGCGTAATCCCGTTCCGAAAAGATGCCGATCACCTGGCCGACCGACATGACCAGCAAGGCCCCGACGTTGTTGTCCGCCATCGTCTGCAGGGCATCGAACACGGTGGCATCGCCCCCGGTGGAGAAGACCTTCCTCCCTTTGTCATCCAGAATGTCGACAATCGTTTGACTCATCATTCACCTCCGCAACGGAATTAATATAATAAAAAAATAGCGGTGACGAGGGGGGATGTCAATCTCGTCGAGGCGGCGCTCCTGATATTTCCTCTTGAGCCAGGAGCCGCAGACGGCCATAATCGAACCAGTCAATGTCAATACGAAGGGGAGTGAAACTATGAACCTGGAACGCACTGCCATCAGGGAACTGTTTTTATTATCGGCGCCTCCTGCGGGAGAGAGCTGCGTCAAGGGGTGGGTCCGGACCGTGCGCCGTAGTAAAGAGGTGATGTTTGTCGAACTGAACGACGGCAGCTGCTTTGCGTCGTTGCAGCTGGTGCTCGATCCCGG
This sequence comes from Desulfuromonas sp., assembly GCA_002868905.1. GTDB lineage: Bacteria > Desulfobacterota > Desulfuromonadia > Desulfuromonadales > Geothermobacteraceae > BM304. The sequence goes on along the minus strand of PKUA01000005.1, from coordinate 91,688 downwards.
CCGTTTCGACGGCAGTCAGTTGGACGGAATATCGACCGGCGCCTGCCTCTCGGCCGTCGGGCCGCTCGTCGCGTCTCCGGCAGCGGGTCAGACCTGGGAACTTTCGGTCGAATCGATTGAACTGCTCGGTGGCGCGGATGCAACCTACCCGTTGCAAAAAAAACGTCACAGCTTCGAATACCTGCGCAGTATTGCCCATTTAAGGCCGCGCTCCAACACCTTCGGGGCGGTGTTCCGTATGCGCAGCGCCCTCTCCTTTGCCGTTCACAGTTTTTTTCATGAACGAGGATTTGTCTATGTGCAGACCCCGATCGTCACCGCATCGGACTGCGAAGGTGCCGGAGAGATTTTTCGCGTCACTACCCTTGATCCGGCAACCCCGCCGAAGAGTGACGGCAAGGTCGATTTCTCCCGGGACTTTTTCGGTCAGCAGACCGGCCTGACCGTTTCGGGGCAACTCGAGGGGGAGTTGTTCGCGACCGCCTTCTCCGATATCTATACGTTCGGTCCGACCTTCCGGGCGGAAAATTCCAACACCAGCCGGCACGCCTCGGAATTCTGGATGATCGAGCCGGAGATGGCGTTCACCGACCTGGCCGGGGACTGCAGGCTGGCAGAAGATTTCCTCCGGTATCTGACCGGCTATGCTCTGGAGCACTGTGCCGATGACCTCGCCTTTTTCAATCAGCGGATCGAGAAGGGGTTGATCGACAAGCTCGACGCGCTGGCCAATGCCACCTTCGAAACCATGAGTTACACCGAGGCGGTCTCCCGGCTGGAAAAATCCGGACGGGATTTCGAGTTTCCGGTGAGCTGGGGCAGCGACCTGCAGTCGGAACACGAGCGTTACCTGACCGAGGAGTTGGTTGGCGGTCCGCTGTTTGTCGTCGATTATCCGCGAGACATCAAGGCCTTTTACATGCGGCAGAACGACGATGGTCGAACCGTCGCGGCCATGGACCTGCTGGTGCCGCGGGTGGGGGAGATCATCGGCGGAAGCCAGCGGGAGGAGCGGCTCGACCGTCTCGATGCGCGCATGGCTGAGCTCGGTATGGACCCTGATCCGCTCTGGTGGTATCGGGACATCCGCCGCTGGGGGAGTTGCCCCCACGCCGGTTTCGGGCTCGGTTTCGAGCGTTTTTTGATGTATGTGACCGGAATGGAGAATATTCGGGACGTCATCCCGTTCCCGCGCACACCGGGCCACGCGGAGTTTTGATCGGGCTATGGGTCCTGAAAGGGTGACGCATTGGAGACGTCCCAGCGGGACGTCTCCAATGCGTGGTTGAAAAGATCATTTGAATTGTAGAGACGCCCCGGCGGGGCGTCTTGGTGCTTATAGAGTGGATATCCGGGAGACGCGCCAGCGACGCGTCTCTACAATGTAGATGGCCGAGGTCTGAGTTGGGGTGCAGAGACGTAGCATGCTACGTCTCTACGGAAATCAGGATAAAGAATCGGTATTCAGGCAGTTCGGTCAATCAACGGTCGATAACCGGTGACCCGGAAGGTGACGGCGGCACGAATGCTGTTGGCCGCCATCTCACCGGCGGCTTGCCGCACTCCCTCCTTAAGCTGTTCCAGCTGATCCCCCTCTTCTTGAATCGATTCGACCGTGAGATAAAGGCGTCCCCCCTGGTAGAGGAGCGGGGTGTCCCCCGGAATGGTGAAGAGGCAGACCGCCTGTGGGTTGCTGCGCAGGTTGGCGAGGGTCCGATTGGCGCCGCTGGCCATGATCACGGTTTGATCATCGAGCATGCGGAGGGAGTCAAAGACGGCGGCGTTCGGCTGCCCTTCGGCATCGATGGTGCTGAGGGTCGCAATCCGCTGCGGGTCGTTGAAGATGTCGATGGGGGCTCGGCGTGGCATCGTCGTGTCAGAATTTGAGTTTTGCGTAGGGCGACCAGGCCGACGCGTTGACCGCCTCCTCCAGGGTCACAATCCCCTGGGATTCCAGCAGCGGAATCAGCTTGATCAGTACCTCGGCCGTGACGATGGCATCTCCCAGCGCCGTATGGCGGCCGACAATGGTGACATTGAGACGATCGGCGATCTCCTCCAGGTTGTGGCTCTCCTGATTCGGATGTACCAGTGACGAGAGCAGGAGGGTGTCGATGACCGGGTGATCAAAATGGACACCGCACAGCTCCTCCTTCATGCGGAGAAATTTCATGTCGAACGCGGCGTTGTGGGCGACCAGGATCGACCCCTCGGCGAAATGGTGGAAGTTGGGAAGAACCTGGTCGATGGTCGGCTGGCCGCGGACCATGTCCGGCGTGATGCCATGGATCGCCACCGATTCGGACGGGACATGGCGTTTCGGGTCGACCAGTTGATCGAACGTCTCATCGTGGAGCATCCGGTTGTTGACAATGCGGATGCCGCCAATCTGAATGATTTCATCCCCCTGGCTCGGCTGCAGTCCGGTCGTTTCCGTGTCGAAAACCACGAACGTCAGTTTGCGCAGCGGCTGATGCGATAACTCCCCCCACTCCGCCTGGTTGAACAGGCCGAAATCGTAATAGACCGGTCGGTGTTCGAGGGTTTGTTCGATGTCAAGGTGCCCCTTGCCGAATTGGGCCGGAATCCTGAGTTCGAGCTGCCCTTTCCCTTCCACCTCTTTCAGGGAGAGACTCCCTCCCCACCGGGCAAGCAGCTCCTGCAGGTCGATCGGCTGGTTGCGATCGTCGCTGTACATCGGCGCCGTCGACCAGAGCCTGACGACATGTTCGAGCAGCGGGGGATTATAGGCCGACAGGGTCAGGCTGGCAAAATCGCCGTCCGTTGGAACCAGTTTCAGGGTCAGGTCATTGAGGGGCCGTTCGCTCTGGTGGGCTCCGACAAGTTGCATGATGCCGATGGCAAGAGCGTGACTGTCAAGGTTGACCCAGAGATCCTCGGCCGCTTCGGTTTCAACGTGAATTCGCTGTTTTTCCTTGAGCTGTTTGCCGACCACCTCGAGCAGGTCACGCGCCGAAACATGCTCCCGACTATCGGTGCTGTGGAACAGCCTGGCATATTCCTCCCGGCTTTGGCGGAGCCGTTCGGCGATCAATTGGGAAGCGCTGTCGATTTTCAGCCTGTTTTCCTGCAGCATCGGAGCCGGCAGGTCGGGTGTGTTGAGAATGGTCGAAATGGCGTCGCGAATTTCCCCAAGGGAGCTTTCGAGATTGTCGGACAAATCCTGAATCCAGGAGTCGCGCATGGCCTCCTGCTCGATCTGGGTCGTCATGTCGGTCAGGGTCAGAACGAAGCCGAAAATGCTGCGGCTCTCTTCCGTCTGCTGGGAGACCGGGGCCATCTTCACCCTCAGGCAGCGATGTCCGTGCAGGGTGATCATGAAGGTCGAAACCGGCGTCACCTGGCCTTTGCTGACCGCGTGCTGCAAAAATTCGAGAGCGTGGATAATCGGCTCCCGGTCGATCAGGCTGAAAATGGAGCGGCCGAGACCGATCAACTTTCCCGCCTGGGCGTCCCCGTTTTTCTGATTGAGCATCTTCTGCGCCTGCTGGTTGTAAAGCAGCAGTTGTCCGTCGGTGTTGCAGACGAGAACACCGTGCGGCAGCTCCGACATCAGGGCGGCGAGGCGGGTTCTCTCGGCATCGACATCGGCCCGGGCCTGACGAATCTGCTCTTCGACTTCTGTGCGGAGCGCCTGGGTCACCTCGGCTGACTCGTTGATCATGTTGGTCAGATAGACCACTTCTTTGGCGCCCTTGGCCTCGACCCGGTAATCCGGGTTGACCGAGGAAATCAGCCGGGTCTTCTCCGCCAACTGCAAAAGCGGGGTGATGTAGAAATGAAACAGCAGGCTGACGAGGGAGCCGATGATCAGCACCAGGATCAGGGCGCCGAGCATCGGGAAGGGGATCAGCTTCGGGGCTATTTTCAGGATCAGCTCATGCTCCTCCTGATTCAGGGCGAGCCAGGAGGCTTCGAAGCTGCCCAGGATTACTGTGAAGACCAGAACGACAATTCCGATCAGGAACAACCAGAATTTTGTCGTCGGTTTCAAGTCGGTCGGTTTGATGCCCATGGTCTAATCAAATGAGGTTGATGATCGCAAAAACGATCTGTTGCTTAAAAGCGGGCCATAATCCCGCCGAACGGACCGGAAAACTTGATGTCGATGTCGATATCCGACTCTTCCACCTGCAAATCGAAGTAACGGTAGCCGGCAAACAGACCCAGCAGCGGAAGCGGTGAGAATTCGACCTGGATTTCGCCGTCGAGAACCTGGTTGTCGCTGTACCGCATGTAATAGGCGTGGCCGGTGACGCCGACAAAGTCGGCCATGGCGATACGGGCCCGCGCACCAACCTGGGGAACAACAAAGGTCAGGTCTTCACTCTCTTCGACCCCCAGGGTGGTATCCTTGAGTGAGGCATCACCGTTGAAATATTTGAGGCCGATTTCCGGGCCGAGCTGAATCCTGACCGGCAGGTCATCGAAGTTGAGCAGGTACATGGTCAGGCCGGCATCGATCATATCGATATCGACATCACTGTCCACGTTGGTTCCAACCGGGTACTCCTGGCCGTTGAAGATAATGGTCCGATCAATCTGACCGGAACCTTCGAAGCTCAGCGGGGTGTAGGTGGCGCCCAGGCGGAAATTGGCGAGCTGCAAGGCGGCGTCAAGGTAAAGCCCTTTGCTGTCATCGACTCCGAGGTCATCCTCGAGGTCGATGTTGGTCCCGCTGAAACCGTGACCGTCAACCGAAAAAGTTCCTTCCGGCGTAAGCAGCAGGTAGCCCGCTTTCAACGAAACCATCTCATCCGCCAAAACCGGCGAGGAAAAGAGTGTGAGGAACGTAAATACAGCCAGCAGTTTGAAAAAGAGATTCATTGAAAGCCTCAAATGAGTAAGTTTGCAGATATTGCAGATGGTGAAACTTTACACCATGGTGGGGGTGGTTTTCCACCCCTAAATGGAACCGTGTTTGATTCTTTTGTCTCGATTCTTTGGATGGCGGAATACGATGAAATTCGGTATCCTGACCAACCAACCTGAGGAGGAGACCCATATGAGTTTTGAATTGCCCAAGCTCGACCAGGTTCAATTGCGGATTCTCGGCAGCCTGGTCGAAAAAGAGATGGCGACACCGGAATATTACCCGCTGACGTTGAATTCCCTGCTGGCTGCCTGTAATCAGAAATCGAACCGTGACCCGGTGATGCAGTTGGGGGGGGAAGAGGTAACCGTCGCTCTGGAGCAGCTCCGCCTCCTCGGTTTCGTCCGTCTGGCCGCCGGGGGAGGCCGGGTCGACAAGTTTGTCCATTCCCTCGAGGCAAAACTCTCGCTCTCCCCGGCGGAGATGACCCTGATGGCGGTGCTGATGCTTCGCGGACCCCAGACGGTCGGGGAGTTGCGGGGTCGTACCGGGCGCATGCGGGAATTCGAGAGCCTGGAACAGGTCGAAGAGGTCTTACAGGAGCTGCTGGATCGAGAACCGCCTCTGGTGCAGAGGCTGTCGCGCCAGCCCGGGCGAAAGGAGAGCCGCTTCTGTCATCTTTTGGCCGACCCGCCTGATCTTTCCGAGCAGGTCGAGGTCGCTGCGACACCGTCCAGCTCCTACAACGACCGGTTGAGCGGGCTGGAGAGTGAGGTTGCCAGCCTCCATGAGGAGATCGCAGCCTTGAAACAGCAGTTCGACAGTTTCCGTTCCGAGTTCGAGTNNGAGTAGATTGAGGCAAGGGATTAAGCATGCGTAAACGGTTCTGGGACGAGCGGTGGTGTCGTAACGAGATCGGCTTTCACAAGCCGGATGTTCATCCTTACCTCAAGAGCTACCTGCATCGCTTGAACGCGCAAACGGGGGAGACCATATTCGTCCCTCTTTGCGGCAAAAGCCTCGACCTGCTCTGGTTGCGTGACCAGGGTCTGGAAGTCGTGGCGGTCGAGTGGAACAGGTTGGCGGTCGAGGCGTTTTTCAGAGAAAATTCTCTCGATGCGGATGTGGTGAACCATGGGGGTGCGGAAATTTGGCGGACTCCCGGGGTCTCCATCTATCTCGGAGATTTCTTTGCCCTGGATAAAAAAATCCTGTCCGGAGCACGTCTTGTTTACGACCGTGCCGCGTTGGTTGCGCTCCCTCCCGACATGCGGCGAAAATATGCAGTTCACTTGAGCGAGTTGCTGCCGGGGGGGAGTCGCTTGCTCCTGGTTGCCAATCATTACGACATGGTCGAGGAGGATGGCGGGCCGCCTTTTTCCGTGCCGCCGACCGAGGTCATTGAATTGTTCGGTGATGACTTCAGCATAGATCGGCTCTGTTCGGAGGAGACAATCCGTAATCATCCGGGATTACGTTCAAGAGGCCTGACCGCATTTCATGATGCGGTTTATCTTCTGGTGCGTCGTTAGTTGCTGAGAAAAAACTCTTGAACAAATGAGATAAAGACGATAAAACTACCGTAATTTAGAATGCGTTCATGATTTTTGCGCGAGGTCATGAAACGCAGGTTGCTATGCTGATATCGATCACCAACCGTGTTGTTCGGGAGGGGTGCATGAGTGTGGAATCGATTATCTCACTGGCGGGAAATCAAAGGCGGGTTTTGCGTCTTACCATCCTCGATGGTTCCCGGCAGGAAAAAGTCATCGAAGTCGAACCGTACAGCCGGCAACGGACGGACCAGGGATTCCAGTTGCTTTGCCGCGATCGGATCGACCCGGGCTACAGGATCATCTGCCTGACCGATATTCTTGCCGCCGAGTTGACCCCGTACGAGTTCGTCCCCCGCCTGCCGGTGACTGTCTGAGGCGTCCCATCTTTTTTGACCGCTCCCGATTATCCCTTCGGTTCGCCCCGTTTCCGTCCCGGCCAGTCCTTGATGCTCTGTTCCAGTTGACTCCACATCCCCCGCAATAAGGAGAGTTCGGTGGTGTCAGGCCGTGCCCGCTGCAGCAGCAGGCGCAAACGGCCCATGGATGCGGCACGACAGCTCTGGTTGACGAAGCCGATGCGGTCGAGGACCGTTTCCATCTGCAGGAACATCGGTTCCAGCTCCGACCGTGGCGGCAGAGTGTCTTGAGGGGGACTTTCGTCCGGTGGCCTCCGGTGCAGCTCATAGAGGGCCACAACCACGGCCTGGGCAAGATTGAGAGAGCCCTTTGCGCCGAGCGTCGGGATCGCCACCCCTTTGCTGCAGCAGATGATTTCATCAAGGGTCAGCCCGGACCTCTCACGACCGAAAACCAACGCAACATGGCTACCCCGAGGAAGGTCGATGAGTTGGGCGGGGAGGTCGGTCGATTCGACCATCCTGCCGCGCAGCCTGCCGCTGCGACGGGTAAATGCGTAGCTCTGATGGGTATCGGCGAGGGCGGCAGGCAGGTCTGCGAAATGAGACGCCTCCCGCAGCAGGTCGTCATTTCCCGCCGCCAGGGCCACGGCATCGGGATGGCTGGTGTCGCAGGGGCGGACCAGGCGTAATTCATGGACACCATAATTTCCCATGGCGCGACAGACGGCCCCGATGTTGCCGGGGTGCTGCGGTTCTACCAGGATGACGCTGAGTTGATAATGTTTCGATAACATTCTGTTCTCCCGAGTCTCTTCCCGACTGTCGCGGCAGGTCGAGCAATCCTGGTCTGCCGAATTATCGTCCCCAGACTTGAACTGACAACCTCACTGGGAAAGGGTATGATTGGGCGAATGATTTAAGGGAGTATGGCATGATTTCCGTCGGACTGGTCTATTTTATGCTCATCGCCATGGCCTATGGCCTGCTATGGCGGGTTTCCAAAGAGAAGACCGACCAGAGCCTGATGGTTGCCCGCAAGGCCCTGGTCAGCCTGCTGCCGCTGCTGGTGGCGATTTTCTCCCTGGTTGGGCTATTCCAGGAGTTTGTGCCGCCGGAATTGATCGAACGTTGGCTCGGGGCTGCCTCCGGCGGGGAGGCGTTGATCGTCGGTGGCGCGCTCGGCGCGGTGGCGATCGGCCCGCCGCTGGCGGCGTTCCCTCTGGCCGGGTCAATGTTGGAAGCGGGTGCCTGGGCGCCGGCGGTGGCAGCCTTTATCGTCTCCTGGATTTCCGTCGGCGTGATCACTCTCCCCTATGAAGCCTCGGTGTTCGGCAGCCGCTTCGCCTTGTTGCGCAACGTCCTGAGTTTTCTGATCGCCCTGCTCATCGGCTGGTTGATCGGCATGGTGCTCTGATGTCACGCTTGCGGGATTTCCTCCGTTTTTTTGGTGCCCACTGGCTGTTGCTGCTGGCCATCGCCCTCTATCTCTGGGCCGTGGTCGTCAGCCCGGAACGGGCGGCTGCGGCAGCGACCGTCAGCGTGCGCAGCCTGTTGTCGGTTGCCTTGCTGGTGCTGGCCGTCATGGGGCTGGTCGGTATCCTGCAGGTCTGGATCAGCCGCGACCTGGTGGCCCGCATGCTCGGCAAGGAGGCCGGTCTCAAGGCGTTGCTTCTCGCCGCGGTTTGCGGCATGGTGCTGATCGGACCGGCTTATATCGTCTTCCCCTTGTTGATGAGTCTGCGACTGCAGGGGGCGCGTTGGGCGGTGATCGTGATCGTGCTGGCCAGTTATACGGTCAAACTGCACATGATCCCTCTCGAAGTCGGTTTTCTCGGGTGGCAGTTTTCGTTGTTGAGGATTGTCCTGACCCTGGTTTTTGCGATCCCGTCGGGACTGGCCATGGAAGCTTTTCTTGATACGTTTGAGACAAACCGATCATCTTTACCGGGAGACGCTCATGACTGATCTGCAAGGGAAGACACTGCTCATCACCGGTGCCAGCCGGGGCATCGGCAGGGCGATCGCACTGCGTGCCGCGGCGGACGGTGCCAATATCGTTATCGCGGCCAAGACGGACAGCCCACACCCGCGACTGCCGGGAACCATCCACACGGTCGCCGAGGAAGTCATCGCTGCCGGCGGCAACGCCCTGCCGCTGGTTCTCGATATTCGCGATCCCCTGCAGATCGACTCCGCCGTCGAGGCGGCCGCTCGGGAATTCGGCGGTATCGATGTTCTGGTCAACAACGCCAGTGCCATCAGCCTGACCGGGACGCTGGAGACTTCTCCGAAACGTTTTGACCTGATGTTCGACGTCAATGTTCGGGGCACATTTCTTTGCAGTCGGGCCTGCGTCCCCCATCTGCGTCGTGCGCAGAACCCGCATATCCTGAACCTGTCGCCCCCTCTCAACATGAAAAGTCACTGGTTTGAAAACCATCTCGCCTACACCATGTCGAAGTACGGCATGAGCATGTGCGTGCTCGGGTTGGCCGAAGAGCTGAAAGGTGATGGCATCGCGGTCAATGCCCTCTGGCCGAAGACGGTGATTGCCACCGCTGCGCTGGCCATGCTCGGCGGGATGGTCAAGCCGGAGCAGTGCCGTAAGCCGCAGATCGTCGCCGAGGCTGCCCACGCGATCCTCTGTCGTGGCAGTCGTGATTGCAGCGGCCGGTTCTTCATCGACGAAGAGGTGTTGCGTGAGGAGGGGGTGAGAGATTTCAGCGTTTACGCCAACCAACCCGGGGAGCAGCTGTTCCCCGACCTGTTTCTCGACTGAGGAGGCTTTGGGATGACCGAAACAACACCATCTGCGGTGAGTCATCAGGACGAACCGTTGATTCCCCGGTTATTGGCCAGCAATGCCCTGCGAGCCAACCTGACCAAGCACATGATCCTGAACCAGATGGCCGACTCGAAAGCGGCGATGATCCTCACGGCTGCTTCTCTGATTGCAACCATTGCCCTGACCCAGTTCCGGACTCTTCCCCTGGCGACGGTGCTGATCCTGGTGATCAGCGGTATCCTGGCGGTGCTCTGTTCGATTCTCGCCATCATCCCGCCTCTGCATGCCCATGGTCGCATCAACCTGTTCTACTTCCGCTCCTTCGCCGAGATCGACGAAGAGGAGTTCACGGCCCGGTTCAAGAGCATGATCCGGGACAAGGAGGAACTCTATGACGCCTACCTGCACGAGATCTACTACCTCGGCAAACATCGCCTGACCCGCAAATACGGCTTAATCCGTAACGGCCTCTGGTGTCTGCTGGCGGGGCTTATTGCTGCAGCGATTTCGGCCGCAGCCGGTCATGTCGGTAACCTGGTCTGACAGCAGCCGGCCAATTGCCGACTGATTGGTGTCGGAACCGATTTGCCCACCCGCTCTTCCTTGTTATCATTGCAGTGAGACCGAAACCCAGCAGTTCATCATGAGGGACGGGAGGCAAGCCATGGTCAAAGTGAAAACGTTCACGAACGAGTTGCGGGCTCTGCATGCCATGCAGGAGTTGGAAGAGCTCGATTCCCAGGTCAATCGCTTTATCAAGGATAACGGGATCGAAAAAGTCATCTCCGTCTCCGATACATGTACGTCCGGCGAGGGGAACACCATCGGTATCATCAGGGTTATGATCTATGAGGCCCCTTGATTTTTTGTCTGGTCTGGGCCAGGCATGGGAGGTGTTCTATGGCTGATATTGTTCACACGTCGCGAATCTCGATCACGCGGGACCGGGGTCCGATCAGGATCGCCCAGATCGAGGGTTTCTCGGAACCAGTCCATTACGGGGTTCACGGGGGGATCCAGACATTTTACCAGGTTGACCCCGTTGAGGAACATGCGGCGACCCTGGATCATATCGTCGGTGCGGTTGCGGCTTGAATGATGGGGACCCTCGCCAGCGTGCTGGCGACAAAAAAGATCAGAACCCATTCCGACCGGTTCAGAGCCGATGTGGCAGGGGACATCGAGAATGTCGACGGGGTGCTCAAGATCACGGAAATCCGCGTGCATTACCGCCTGACGTTGCAACCGGAAGAAAAGGATGATGCCCGTTGGGCATTGGAGAATTACATTGAAAAGTGTCCGGGCGCGATGAGTGTCGCCGGCTGCATCCGACTCGAACATTCTCTTGCGGTTGTTCCAGGATAGGGGGCGGGGAGAAGTCGCCTCATCGATCCGGTACGTTGAATAATGCAGGCTAAGAACCCACCATCTCCTTGGCGAGACCACCGAGCGTTTTGAGGGTTCCTTCCAGCCGGTCCGTCCAGAACGCGGCGTTGAGCCGGATACAGTTGCGGAACTTCCCCGTTGCCGAAAAGACCGGGCCGGGTGCCAGGGTGATTTTGTGTTTCAGCGCCCTGGCGTAAAGTCGCAGGGCATCAACCTCGTCCGGCATTTCCACCCAGAGACAGAATCCCCCCTGCGGTCGTGTGACACGGGTCCCTGCCGGGAAATGGCGGCCGATCGCTTCGCTCATTTCAGCGACTTTCTGCGCGTAGACACGGCGGATATGGCGCAGGTGATGGTCGTAGCCGCCGTTGGCGAGAAACTCGGCCAGGGCCAACTGGGTCGGTGCCGCGGCGGCGAGGTTGACCACCATTTTGAGCCGCTCGATTTCCGGCTGGAAGCGTCCGGGGACGATCCAGCCGACGCGGTAACCGGGTGCGACGGTTTTCGAGAATGAGGAGCAGAGGATGACATTGCCCGTCTGGTCGTAGGCCTTGGCTGCGAGCGGTCGTTCATTGTCGAAACCAAGATCCCCATGGATATCGTCCTCGATCAGGGGGATGTCTCTGGATTCCAGCAGGTTGACCAGCTCCCTCTTGCGCTCTTCCGGCATGCAGGCGCCAAGGGGATTGCTGAAGTTGGTGATGCAGAGGACCGCCTTGACCCGGTTGTGGTCGAGGGCGTAGCGCAGCGCTTCCAGGCTCATCCCCTCGCGCTGGGTTGCGGGAATCTCCAGGGCGCGCAGGCCGAGCGTCTGAATCAACTGCAGGAAGTTGAAGTAGACGGGAGATTCGACCGCCACCGTATCCCCGGGTCGACAGATTGCCTGCAGGGCGAGAAAGACAGCCTCGCTGCAGCCGGTCGTGGTGACGATATCTCTCGCCTTGACCGTGCAGCCGCAATCGAGCAGGCGCTTGGCGATCTCTGTTCGGAGTCGCTTGCAGCCGGGGGGCATGGTGTACGAGACGTGGTCCACAGGGCGCAGGCGCGCCTCGTTGGCGAGCATCCGTCCGATCTTGGCGATCGGTAGCAGGTCGGGGTTGGGGATGGCGCAACCGAACTGGACCAGACCGGGTTCCCCCGAGTTGCGCATGATCATCTCGACCATCTCGCCGATACTGACGCCGGTCGGGCTGATGTCGGACGGGGCGATTTCCGGGTCGGCCGGGATGTCGGGGAGCCGGTTGCAGACATAGTAACCCGATTGCGGCCTTGCCTCGAGAAGACGCCGGTCCTCCAGCAGGGCATAGGCTTCCTTGACCGTGTTGATGCTGACTTTGAGTTGTCGGCTCAAATTGCGAATCGAGGGGACACGGTCGCCCGGCAGGAAGGTCTGCTGATCGATCATGCGCGCCAGGCGGTCGGCAACGCTGACATAAAGCGGGGTGTGAGCCCCCTTGTGACTGGTCTGGGTTTGCATGGAATCCATGGTAGTCATGAGTCCGGCTTTATATAAGGTACAGTTCGGTGTGATTTTGATGGGTACAGTTAGTTGTGATATTAATTGTGATGGATACAAAATGCAATGACTGTATCTGTTATTGGCGCGGGTTAAGGGTTATAAACATGGCATGCTCAAGGATGACGGGAGGATGCTATGGAACTGATGTTGAAGTGCGGAGAATTGCTCTGTCTGCAAGGCAGGCTGACTGGGACGACGGTTGTTTGTGCCAGCGGTTCGCTCTGGATGACCCGGTCAGGAGATAGCCGGGATCACATTCTGCACCGTAATGAACCGTTTGATCTGGAAGGTCGCGGCAAGGTCGTCCTGACAGCCTTGTCGGAGGCCAGGGTCCGAATCGAGCGTAACTCCCCCCTTCACCTGGTTGAACAGGTTCTGGGGAGGAGCTGCGTTCTTGCCGGATGAGTGGTCGTATCTCGTTTGCCTGACAGTGGATTCGAGGTTCCTGTCGATTCAGGACTTTTCGCAGTTCGATCCGGCCCAGCGTTGCATCCGGTTGCCGGTCTGGACTTCCAGGTAACCATCTTGGCAGGAGAGAATCCGGCCGTGTTGATGGGTGATAGTGTGTTCGACCTCGCGAATTTTCCCGAAGTTAACGTCCATGCAAACCTTGTCGACTTCCTGCCTGTTCATATCGACCATCCTTTCTCGATTGGGAAATGAACGTTTTTCCCGGTCGCCCTTCCATTTTAGCATTGATGGGGGTTCGCTTGCTTACGGGAGAGAACTGACGCTGTTCTGGCGGAGATAGCGGGGAGAAACAAGTCGAGACGCATTGCAATGCGTCTCGACCGTGGAAGGCAGACGGGGTAGCCCGTCTACGGAGTGTGTTGGATCAGTCGTCCGAGGACGACTGGGTGCGAAGTTCGCATCCGTAGATGTGCTGACCGCAGTAGATCGGTCCGAAATCGGCGACTTCGGGGAGGTGCCCCCAGAGTTTGAAGCCGAATTTTGCCAGGAGTTGGATGGCCGGTCGGTTCCCTTCGAGCAGGAGGGCGAGGATATGTTTGACCCCGGCCATGCCGACATGCTCAAAGGCGTGGGTCAGTAATGCCTCGGCGTACCCTTTCCTCAGGTGGCCGTGTTCGATGAAGATCAGAAGTTGAACGGTTTTTGCCAGGGCTTCCCCGCTCTGCCAGGGGAGCAGGCTGCACCAGCCGACCACGCCAGCCTCGTTTTCGATGACGAACAGAGGGTGACGCTCCTCGTCATGGCCACGGAACCAGTCTTCCTTGTCGGCGATCGTGACCTCATCGAGGTCGGTTGTAATGGCCCCCTCGCCAATAGCCTGATTGTAAATGGCGACGATGCGCGTTTTGTCATCGCTCTTGAATAGGCGAATGTTCAACGTGATCCTCTCCTCTAATCCATAGGGCGAGAAATAAGCCGGATGGTTGGCTTCCGGAAAAGGATGACCCTTCTCCTTATCTATCAGTCAACCGCAAGCCACGAAAATTGCAAGTTATTATCGGAAATTTAATTTCCGAGCTTATGAATAAGCCAGGCCATGTTCCGACCGAGATCGACCATCGTTTTGATCCCTTCATCGTCACCGGCCACTTCGCCGGGCTCGCGTCCGAAACCGATATTCCAGTAGCTCGAACCCGGGATAATCATCTGTCCTATCAGGAAAAAGTTCTGCAGTGTCTGCAGGGTGTGCATCGAACCGCCGCGCCTGACAGCGACGACACCAGCTCCGACCTTGCGTTGCAGCCTGTCGTCGTTGGCACGGTTGACCATCCCGGTTCGGTCGATCAGGGCCTTCATCTCGGTTGTTACATCGGCAAAATAGGTCGGGGACCCGAGGATGATGCCATCGGCGGCGACCATTTTCTCGAAGTAATCATTGACGGAATCGTTCTTGATCACACAGGTGCCGTCCTTGTTGCGCCAGCAGCCCATGCAGGCCGTACAGCCACGGAGGGGTTTCCCGGCCAATTGGACCAGCTCGGTCTCGATGTCAGCCTGTTCCAGCTCGGCCAGAACCGTCCGGAGCAAAAGGGCGGTGTTGCCATCTTTACGGGCGCTACCATTGAATGCGATGACTTTCATTGTCGTCTCCGGGATACGAGTTGATTTCAACTTATCAGATGGAGAGAATCGAAAAAAGGATTAAAATTAAAATAAAATCTAATATGTCAGCATGTTAGACAGGTGTTTTCTGCCTGAACCCAGCCTCGGCATGCCTCAGCTCAAGGCGGCAATCCGCCCCATCAGGCTGTCGATCTGGTGCGCCGTCGAGTGCCAGAGCATACGCTCCAACCGTTTGGCGAGATCGGGTTCTTCGACGGCCATTTTTTCCAGGTCATGTCGTTTAAGAATCAGCAGGTTGGCATCCTTGCGCGCATGCACGCTGCAGGGGCGATTCCGTTCCCCGATGACCTCGGCGACCCCGATAACGGTCCCTTTCGGGTAGAGACCGAGGATCAGGAGGTCCTGCCCGAAATCGTTGGCCCGGTTGGAGATCAGCTCACCGGCGAGGACCAGGACGATGGTGTCAGCCCGATCCCCTTCTTTCCAGAGGAAATCTCCTGCGGCAAGTCGCAGTAGCTCACCGTAACGGCTTAGTTTGAGCAGGTCGCGCTTGGAGGGGGCCGACCGGGCACAAACTTTCTGGAGTGGGTGCAGATTGTCTTTGGTGTTTGTCGTCATATCGGGCGTAGGATAATGGACCCTTCCTGAACGGTCAAGCAATCTGAGGTTGGGAGGGGCCGTCCGCGGGGGCAAAGGTTGCCAGTCAATGTCCAGTGCATGTCGCTCAACCATCCCCCCAAACGGCAATAGGACCGCCAGCTCAGAAAAATCCTGGTCGCCCCGTGACCCTGTTTGCCGATCCCGGCAACCAGGCCTGAACCGGCGACGACCTGCCGGTTGAAAGGCCGGTCGATATTAGCTGTTGCGTGAGTCGGACTTTTTCTTCAAACTACCCTTGATTACTTGAGTTGCGATTCGCCGTTTCGTCGAATTCTTTCAGATGCGTGACTTCTTTTGCGGGTGTTCTTGTCCCCGTTTTGATTGCTGGCTGCTAGGTGACGACTAAAATCCCCGACATATGGTTCTGAAAACAATGGCAAAAAAAAGAGCTTTATCCCCCAAACGAAAAGACCTTCCAACTCCTCCCCCCAGCGCCGACGAGGCGCAGGGCAGCCCCGTTCGCAAGGAGTCGACCTGGCGGTTCGATGCTCTGGCCGGGCTCGGGCTCATTCTGGTCATAGCCCTGCTCTACGGCCATACGCTCGATGTGCCGTGGTACCTGGATGACCACAGTGTCATCGTCGAGAGTGACAGGGTTGCCGATTGGCGCCTCGCCCTGGAAGGAATTTTTTCCAGTCGCGGGGTAGCAATGCTCACATTCGCCATGAATTATGCGATTCATGGCCTGGATCTGAGCGGATATCATCTGGTCAATATTGTCATCCATGCCGTCGCTTCCTTTTTTGCCTACCTGCTCGGGAAGAGGGTTTTCCGAGGGAGTCGCTTCCTGCCGCTAGTCGCAGCGCTCATCTTTGCGACCCATCCCCTCCAGACGCAGGCTGTGACGTATGTTACCCAGCGTATGGCGAGCCTTGCCGCTCTTTTCTTTTTACTCGCCTGTTACCTCTATTGTCGTGGAAGAGAATCAGCTTTGGGCCGCGAACGGTTCGACGCACGCTTTTACATCTGGTACGGAGGGGCGCTTCTGGCCGGGTTTCTGGCCGTTCAGACCAAGCAGAACACCGCGGTCCTGCCGGTCGCCATATTTATGATTGAACGCTGGTTCTTGAACCGGGAGCCGGTCGGACAGATAAAGCTGAACCGGCAAATCATGCTGGCGGCACCATTTATGGTCGCTCCATTCGTGGTGTTTCTTCAGCAGATCGTTGCCCCAGCCATAGACGGAAGAGCGGTCCAGGAGATATCGTCGTTTCATGGAGATGCCATCTCGCCACTGCAATACCTTTTTGCTGAGTTTTCGGTAGTCTGGCTTTACATCAAGTTGTTGTTTGTCCCTTTTCCACAATTGCTTGAGTACGGCTATGCCGTCAGTGAAACGTTACTGACACCCCAGAGCATGGCGGCGTTGGCGGGGCTTCTTGGTTTGTTGGGGGTGGCTGTTTGGCTCCGCAAAAAGGACCCCTTTGTTTCCTTCGGTATTTTCTGGTTTTTGCTCTGCCTGCTGGTCGAGTCGAGCCTGATTCCGCTCGACCCGGTTTTTGAACATCGGGTCTATTTGTCGATGTTTGGATTTGCGGTATTTTTTGTCGGGTTGCTGAAGTTTTTTCTGACAGAAAAGAGAACCGTCACTGTCTTGCTCGTTCTCCTGGTTGTGACGAGTGTCCTCACCTGGCAACGGAACGAACTCTGGCGCGACCCGGTCAGTTTCTTCCACCATGACGCGAAATACGCGAGTAATCCTTTTTTGGCCTATAGTCACCTGGGAAATTACTATCATCAGAGGGACGAGTTTGATGAAGCGGTTACTTTCTATGAAAAATCGTTGGAGAGTAACCGGAATAACCCGAAATTGTACAAGATGGTCGGGTTTTTACAGGCAAAACAGGGGAATGTGGCCCAGTCAGAGGAGTCTTTCCTGAAATTTCTCGAGTTCGGCCTCCCCTCGTCGGATGTGTACTACAATCTTGCGCTCATCAACGCCGAAAGGATGGATTTTCAGCAGGCGATCGATTACTTGAAAAAGGCGACTGACGAGAATCCCGAATTGAGCCAGGCGTGGTACATCTACGGCATGCTGAATTTCAGGATCCGGAATTTCCAGGAATACTATCGTGCCTTTGATCGACTCACCATGCTTGATGTCAATTTGGCTAATGAATTGAGAAAACTGCAATGACCTCCGGTTGGCAAAGCGGACTGGCACCGAAATGAGCCTTGTTCCGACCTGGAGCCGGTCCATGCGAACCGATATCGATGTCACCCAATAAAATACTGCAGGAAATATTCGGTTACGCCGAGTTCCGCTCTGAGCAGGAAGAGATCATCCAGACGTTGCTCGATGGCGGCGATGCGTTTGTGCTGATGCCGACCGGAGGTGGGAAGTCGCTCTGCTACCAGATCCCCGCACTGCTTCGGCAGGGGACCGCCGTGGTGGTCTCGCCCCTGATCTCTTTGATGAAGGACCAGGTCGACGCCCTGCAGGCCAACGGGGTCCGGGCCGAGTGCTACAATTCCTCTCTGGCCGAGCAGGACGCGCGTCGTATTCTCGCCGCGCTGCACGCCGGAGAGCTCGATCTGCTGTATGTCGCTCCGGAACGCCTCCTGAGCGACGGTTTTATCGAACGGTTGCGGTCGATATCCGTTGCCCTGTTTGCCGTTGACGAGGCGCACTGCGTATCCCAGTGGGGGCATGACTTCCGACCCGAATACGTCCAGCTCGGGCGTTTGCGCCAGGCCTTTCCCAATGTACCCACCATCGCCCTGACCGCAACGGCTGATGAGCAGACCCGCCAGGATGTTCTGCAGCGGCTCAACCTGCAGCACGCCAGGCAGTTCATTGCCGGTTTCGATCGCCCGAACATCCGATACTCGGTTCTGGAGAAGCAGAAACCTTATACTCAGCTGGCCGCTTTTCTGGACGGCCAGCAGGGGAATGCCGGCATCGTCTATGCCCTGTCGCGCAAGCGGGTCGAAGAAGTCGCCGAGCGGCTGGCGGCGGACGGTCATCGCGCCAGCGCTTATCACGCCGGGCTGCCGGATAAAGTACGACACCAGGTCCAGGAGAGGTTTCTGCGGGACGAGTTGCAGATTGTGGTGGCGACTGTCGCATTCGGTATGGGGATCGACAAGCCGAACGTTCGGTTCGTGGTCCATTACGACCTGCCGAAAAACATCGAGAGCTATTACCAGGAGACCGGACGTGCCGGGCGGGACGGATTGCCGGCCGAGGCGCTGATGCTGTTCGGGTACGGAGACATCGCCATCAGCCGCGGACTGATTGAGAAAGGGTCCAACCCGCAACAGAAGCGGATCGAATTGCACAAGTTGCAGGCGATGATCGGTTTCGGTGAGGCGCTAACCTGCCGCAGGAAGGTCCTGCTCGGTTATTTCGGTGAGAGGTTGGAGGATGACTGCGGCAACTGCGACGTCTGCCTCAACCCGCCCGAGACCTTCGATGCGACGGTCGATGCTCAGAAGGCGCTCTCCTGTGTCTACCGGGTTGGTCAAAGGTTCGGTGTCGGACATGTTGTCGATGTCTTGCGCGGTTCACAAAACGAGAAAGTCCTGGAGCTGGGGCACGATCGACTATCGACTTACGGCATCGGAAAAGAGGGGTCGGCCGAGGCCTGGTCCAGCCTGCTGCGCCAATTAATTCACCGCGGTTACCTGGTGCAGGACATCGCAGCCTACTCGGTGTTGAAACTGACCGAAGCGGCCCGGCCGTTGCTGCGCGGTGATGAACGGCTCGTTCTGGCCAAGCCGCGCTTGCGGGTCAGGCAAGCCATGAAGAAGCGGGGCCGGCCTAAAGTCGCCGATTTCGACTACAACGAGGAGTTGTTCGACTCCCTGCGCCAGCTGCGCAAACGGTTGGCCGATGAGGCCGGAGTCCCGCCTTATGTCATCTTTGGCGATGCCACTTTGGCTGAAATGGCGGCCAGCATGCCGACCGACCAGGAAGCGATGCTCGGCATCAGTGGTGTCGGCAAGCATAAGTTGCGCAGGTTCGGGGCCGATTTCATGGAGGAGATAGTCAGCTTCATGTGTCGTTGAGGGTTAATTCTCTGCGACGACTTGTTCCCGGTAAGCGCAATATCCGGGCCGTGGGCCGACCTGCGGGTGGTTGCGGCAAGTGGCGGGGCGTTGCGAATAAACGGTGCAACGGCGACTGCTCGGGTCGAGGAAGATGCAGTCTCCGTCGGCCCGGCGTGCCAGGGTGTAAACCTGGTTTTTGAAATTGAAATGTTCGATCATCCCCTGTTTCTGGAGGCGCCTGGCCAGCTGTTTTGGCGGATCCCCGGCGTCGAAGGGGTCAACCAGTTTCATTCGGACCAGGTCGTCTATTCTGACCTCGACCGGCAGACTGCAACAGGTCGCCTGACAGGTACGACAGAGCTTGGCGCGGTAGCTGACCCAGGTTGAGGGGCGCTCGACATCACAATGCGAGCCGCGATGACGTTTCATGGCTGTTCTCTTCTCATGCATGGATTTGCTGCAGATCGACACAGATGAGCGAAATCTCCAACGGGCCGAAACATTAAACGATCATTCAATTCTGCGCAAGGGGGGATGCACAACTGTTTTGTTCCTCTTGAATGTCGTGTTATATAAACGGTTCGCTTCAACCGAACACTGTTCACTGAAAGTGAATAGATTTTCCAAGGGCTATAAAGTACGGAAAATCAAAGGCCGGTTTCCCCTCTCCCTTGGAGAGAGGGTGGCGCAAAGCGACGGGTGAGGGGAAGATCAAAAGACGAACAGACCCCTCATCCACACTTGCGGACACCTGTCCCTTCTGGGGGAGGCGGGATAATTGAGCCTGAATGGTTTGAACTTAAGCACATGGCTTGAACCGGTGTTGGAAACAATTTTGAGACGAGGTGTTTTGCAATGGGATGGTTTTCAGGAATCATAGGCGGCAGTCTCGGTGCGATGATCGCGGGGCCGTTCGGTGCTCTCATCGGTGCGGCAATCGGTGCCACCATGGGGGGCGGGACTCAGACTCCTCAGCGGGGAGGTTTCGGCGGGGCTGGCATTTCGGCGACTGCGGCGGAAAGAAAGCAGGCGCTGTTTTTCACGGCGGCTTTTTCCATGGTCGGCAAGCTTGCCAAGGCCGATGGACGGGTCTGCGATGACGAAATCGCCGCGATTCGTCGGGTCTCAAGCGAGGTGATGGGGCTTGACGAACAGACGAGGCGTTTTGCCATCGAGATTATGAATCGGAGCAAGACATCACCGGAATCTTTTGCTGATTACGCCAGGGCTTTCGGGGAGCTTTTTGCCGGCCAGCAGGACATGTGCACTTTCATGATGTCGTTCCTGTTCGAGGTCGCCATGGCGGATGGGGAACTTCATCCCACCGAAGAGCAGATGTTGCTCGAGGCGAAACAGGCCTTTCGCCTGCACGATTCGGTCTATCAATCGCTGCATGCCCGGTTTGTCGGTGGCAACGCCCCAATGCCGACCGAGGATAAGCATTACGCACTTCTCGGTGTCAGTCGCGAAGCCACAACGGCCGAGGTGAAGAAGGCCTACAGAAAGAAGGCGGCGGAATATCACCCCGATATCATCGAAGGGAAGGGGTTGCCGCCGGAATTCATCAAGTTCGCAAACGAAAAACTGGCCGAGATCAACGGTGCCTATGACTCGATCATGAAGTCGCGCAGCTCATAGTTTTCCCTCTTGACAACCGGTGTGGTCTTCGGCAGACTGCGGGACATGCGAAAGACGACCTCCACCGGTAAACCGACGACAACAGGCAAGACCACCAAGGTCTGGTCCGGGTCGGTCTGTGTGCAGGAGCATGTGTAACGCCAGGTAGTCACGACACAGCATCACAACGGCCACGGATCGATAGCATCCGTGGCCGTTTTTCGTGTGGAGTTCCCGGAATTGGAATCTGTTCGTCCACCGGGACTGAAAGAACCTACCCCTGCTGGAGCGCGGCAGGAACAAACAGAACTGAAGGAGAAGAGTCATGAAAGTCGGATTGGTCGGTTGGCGTGGCATGGTCGGTTCGGTCCTGATGCAGAGGATGCAGCAGGAAGGGGATTTCGACCTCATCGAGCCGGTATTTTTCTCGACCTCCCAGGCAGGGCAGGACGCCCCGATGGGGGGCGGCAAGTTGATAGATGCCGGGGATCTGGAAAGCTTGAAAAAGCTTGATGCTGTCATGACCTGCCAGGGGGGGGATTACACCAAGGAGATTCATCCCCGGCTGCGCCAGGCCGGCTGGCAGGGATACTGGATTGATGCCGCAAGCTCCCTGCGGATGGACCCGGATGCCATTATCATTCTTGACCCGGTCAATCAAAACGTTATCGATGCCGCTCTCGAAAAAGGGGTCAAGGATTACATCGGCGGCAACTGTACCGTCAGTCTGATGCTCATGGGCCTCGGCGGCCTGTTTCGGGCCGGCCTGGTCGAGTGGCTCACCTCCATGACTTATCAGGCGGCCAGTGGAGCCGGTGCTCCGAATATGAGGGAACTGCTGGCGCAAATGGGTTATCTGCATACCAGCGTGGCCTCGCCCCTGGCTGATCCTGCTTCGTCCATTCTTGAAATTGATCGGGATGTAACTGCCGCGTTGCTGAGCGACGGCATGCCGAAGGAAAACTTCGGTTTCCCCCTCGCCGGGAACCTTCTCCCATGGATCGACCGGGAGGTTGAGGACGGTCAGAGTCGCGAGGAATGGAAAGGGTATGCCGAGACCAACAAGATCCTGGGTGGTTCACAGCCGATTCCGGTCGATGGCGTCTGCGTCCGGGTTGGTGCAATGCGGAGCCATAGCCAGGCATTGACCATCAAGTTAAACCGTGATGTGCCGATGGACGAGCTTGAACGATTGGTTGGCGATGACAACCCTTGGGTCGACCTGGTGCCGAACCGGAAGCAGGAGACATTGGAGCGGTTGACTCCCGCTGCCGTGAGCGGTTCATTGACCGTCGCCGTCGGTCGATTGAGAAAGATGAAGATGGGTCCGCAGTACCTTTCGGCATTTACGGTCGGCGATCAGCTCCTGTGGGGGGCCGCCGAACCGCTGCGCCGCATGCTCCGGGTTCTGTTGGAACGGTAATCCGTGCCGGTTGCGGTCATGATCGGGTAGAGGCGTCCCGCTGGGACGTCTCAGGCCTGAATCGGTATGCAAATCGTGAGACGCGTCTCTACAGAGGGTCATCCCAGACCAGAAACAAAAACCCCGCAACCGATGGTTGCGGGGTTTGATTTTTTTATTTAAGTTTCAGATCCGCTCAGTCCTGGGTGGCACCGAGACTGATAACGTCGAAGAACCGAACTGAGAGTTGGGCGACGAGGTAGAGAACGATGGAGTGGGCCGCGCCGACAAACCACGGAGTGACCGGTGAGTGTGCCCCGAAGAAATCGTTGATGAAGAACAACCCGCCGAACCACCAGATCACCAGGACCGCACCAGCAACCGCTTTGACCCATTCGACGCAGAAGACGGTCAGCTTGAGAAGCCATGCCGGCTCCATGCGATCGGGCTGGGTCTTCAGAAAGTCGAGACGGGTGCGATAATTGGACCGGAACAGGACGCCGAGGCCAAGAGTCAAAACTGCAAGGGCGGCGAAGTAGAGTGTATTGACCCCCTGCTGGCTCAGCAGAGTGATGAGGGCGTAGACAGAGCTTGCAACCAGAGAGAAGATGATCGGGTAACGGTTGTCGATGATTGTTGCCAAAGCTTTATTCAACATGGGAACCACCTCGCATTGTTCAATGGTTTCTCATTCGTTCCGCTTGATCAATTCTTGGTGAATTGTTCTAAGTGAGTACTAATGTACCGAAAGAAATTCATTTATGCATCAAGAAAAAAATTATTTTGCTTTAATTCCGGGCAATTACAGGTTTCTAATCTTTAATGGTCGATAATTAAAAAAAACTAAAATATCCCGGTTTTCGGGCTCTGAATTTCGAGGGTGGAGAAGGACGTTAAGGCTGAAATAGTGACCTGAAAAATGCTCTCAGGGCTGCTTTGTCCCGATACTGCGGAAACCGTGCTTCTGGAAGAGCCGCAGCAGCCCTTCGTCGCCAATCAGATGTCCGGCACCGACAACAACCAGGTAGTGCCCGGGAGGAAAAGCCAGCAGGGTTCTCATCCAACGTCGATTCCGTTCCGCGAGAAGTCGTCGATAGATATCGGGATGGTTGCGGAAGCTCTTCAACAGGACTTCTTCCAGTTGTTCCTGGTTTTTCCCCTTCCATGCGGTATAGAGGTCCCCCAGTTGTTGTTCGATGATCTCCAGGTCCTCGATGGTCTGCATCAGCAGGGAGATTTGAACGTCGGTCTCCATGCCGGCGAACATTTCCAGCTGTTCGAGCATGGTTTCAAGCCCGACAACCGTTTTCCCGGCGGTGACAGCCTGCTGGTAAATACGGGTATCGGCACCGTTGGCCGGGTCGAATCCGAGTTTGATAAGCCCGGCATTGGCGATTTGCACCGCGGCGAACCAGGGTTGGTAGTGTTGGAGCATCTGCGGGTCGATATCCGAATCGTCACCGGCCTTTTTGATCTTCTGCCAGAGTCTGTCCGGCACGAGTTGGGGCAGGGAGCTATGTTTGAGCAGGGCGTGACGTGCAACCATTTGGGCGGCCTCCGGTTGGTCCGCCTCGGCGAGATCGAATTCGAGGACCACCCGGTCACTGGTTCGCAGGTCGTTTTGCAGACCCGGATTCTGCAGGTAGGAGGTGTCGGGCAGCATGTGCAGGGAGCCGAACAGGGCAAACGTCCGCTGCCCGTCACTCATCCGCCAGAGGAACAGGTCATCGGCGGCCAAGGCTCCGGTCGCGAGAAAAAGCAGCACCAACCAGGCGAAAAAACAGGATCTTGTCAGATTTATCATGAGGGTGTTTGAACCTCTTGCAGGAAATTGCGGACTGCTGCCAGGTATTCATCGAGATTGGCGAAAAGGATATCGTTGTGATCTCCCTTGGGGAAGATCATTTGTTTCTTCGGTCCCTGTCCCCATGAGTAGAGGCGTTCTGCGTGCGAGACATCGACCAGGGAGTCGTGGCGGGCGTGCAGAACGAGCAGTGGTCCGGAATAACCGGCGAGTTTTGTCTGATGATTCAAGGTGACATCGAGGATATGATCAAAATCACCAGGTGAGATACCGAGTTCGGCTGGCGAGACCCGCATTAACAGTCGTTCCCGTACATCGGCGATTCCGCTTTCGAGAATCAGGCCACGGAGGTTCGGAAAGTGTTTGACGGCTTCCAGGGCAAAAATGGAACCGACCGAGCGACCGAACACCACCATGTGGTCGGTCGGTTTGCCCAGCGACTCGATGATAATCGGGACGTCGGCGAGCATTTTCCCGAGTTCCGGTTCGCCATCCGATCCGCCGTAGCCCCTGAATTCGGCCAGGAGAAGATTGCAGCCGCAATCAAGGATGAACTGCTCAAAGCCATCGGCCCAGTCCGCAGCCACTTCACCGTTGCCGTGGAAGTGAATCACGGTGACAGCTTCCGGGGCGGCTTCGAAATAGGCACAGGCCAGCTGGCCTCCCTCGATGTCGATGTAGTAAGGCTGCTTCGGAGCCTCCCTGCGGGGGAAAAAATAACGGTTCGTAATCAGGGGGTGATCGAGCAGGGTGAACGAAGACATGTCGAACTCCTGTTGTAAATTCGGAGAGAATCCGTGGAGAAATATGTGACGGAGCGCCGCTTGCCGGATATGTTGGGGCAGGTGCGATGCTATTATTAACTCAATAGCCAGCGGCCGTTCAGTCAGACCATAGCATGGGTTTTGCTCCATGTCTTGTTGCTCTTGCTGGCAGACATGCCATAATCGATTGTATGACCCGCCGAGGGATTGCCAGGTTCGGTTTCTGGCGGTGCGGGGTTCGGAGATTGCCTTGCAACTGATCGATTTCAAAGAGCCGGAGGAGATCGGGCGCTGGCGGACCATCAATGA
Organism: Desulfuromonas sp.; assembly: GCA_002868905.1. Taxonomy (GTDB): domain Bacteria; phylum Desulfobacterota; class Desulfuromonadia; order Desulfuromonadales; family Geothermobacteraceae; genus BM304. The sequence continues at coordinate 66,666 of PKUA01000005.1, read as the reverse complement.
TGAGGTCATGGGGGGGCGTTCCAATTCTCAAATGACCATGTCGTCTTCTGGAACAGCACTTTTCCACGGGATTGTCTCGTTGGCTGACGGTGGTGGTTTCGCCTCGGTTCGGCGTTTTGATGCGGCCTGCGACCTCTCGGATGCCAGCGGGTTGAAGGTGCGCTGCCGTGGAGACGGTCACATATACAAGTTGAATCTTCGCCTGGAAAAATGTTTTGACGGTGTTGTCTGGCAGGCGCCGTTTGATCCCATCCCTTCTGAATGGGAGACGATCACCCTGCCGTTCTCCTCATTCGTGCCGACTTATCACGGTCGGCATGTAACCCATCCACCCAAATTTGACCCTGCAAGAATCCTTAGTTTCGGATTGGTGATCGGCGGCAGGCAGGACGGCCCGTTCCACCTCGAACTGGAATGGGTGAAATCTCTCGACCCCGATGACGCGGCTTGAGGATTTCCATCTCCGGCAACTTCCTGTAGACTGCGCGGCATGATTCGCTCGTTTTTTCGACCCCATCTGCATTACGGCTGGGTCATTGTTGCCACTGGCGCGCTGACTCTTTTTTCCTGCCTCGGGCTGGCCCGTTTCGCCTATGGCATGCTATTGCCGTCGATGCGCGATAGTCTCGGTTTCGGCTATGATCAGATGGGGCTGGTCAGTACCGGCAATTTCATCGGTTACCTGGTGTCGGTCGTGGTGGCGCCCGGGCTGATCCGCCGCTACCGTCCCCGTGCCGTCATCGCCACCGGTCTGTTGCTCATTGCCGTCTGCATGTTCGCCATCGGCCGGTGTCACAGCTTCGGGTGGCTGCTGGCCCTTTACTGTCTGACCGGGATCGGTAGCGGTCTGGCCAACATCCCGGTCATGGTCCTTGTTTCGCATTGGTTCCGCCGCGACCGGCGGGGACGTGCCGCCGGACTGATGATCGCCGGTAATGGCAGTGCCATTATTGCCTCAGGCTACCTGGTCCCCGCACTCAATCAGGCCTTTGGCGCGGATGGATGGCGCGTCGCCTGGCAGCTCCTTGCCGCGGTCAGTCTGGCGGCAGCCGTTTGCGCCGCGGCGGTCTTACGCAACGATCCCGCTGAACTCGATCTCGAACCGGTCGGAAAGGCGCCGCCACTGAACCCCGACCCCTCCGCCGCGCGCGAGCCGACACACGCCGGACGCATTCTGCTTCACCTCGGGCTGCTCTACACGATATTCGGCATCACCTATATGATTTTCGGAACGTTCATCGTCTCGACCATGGTGGAGGATTTCGCCTTCAGTGAAGCCCGGGCAGGGCGCTTCTGGTCGTCCATTGGATTTTTCAGTGTTTTTTCCGGGGTGCTGTTCGGGACCCTCTCTGATCGGATCGGGCGGAAACAGGGGTTGTTGACGGTCTTTGCAATTCAGACTGTCGCCTACCTGCTGGTCGGCCTGCGCCTCGGATCGGCAGGGTTGATGATCGCGATGGTGCTGTACGGGGTGTCGGCTTTTGCCATTCCGACCATCATGGCGGCCGCGGTCGGGGATTTCCTCGGGCTCAACCGTGCGGCGGGCGCTTTTGCAACAGTGACCCTGTTCTTCGCCGCCGGTCAGGTTGTCGGTCCGGGGAGCGCCGGGTTGATCGCGGAAGCTTCGGGGAGTTTTTCTTCATGCTACCTCCTCTCGGCCGCTTTGACAGGGGGGGCGATATTGCTGACCCTGATCCTGCCAAAACCTTCTCTGGTCGAATAGGAGGGGCGGGTGACTCTGTCAGTTCACTGTTTCGCCTGGTGCAGCTCGGAAAGGGCCTCGTCTTTTTCCGTCCATACCCGGTTAAGCCATTTTTGTAGATCGGCACGGTGTTGTGCGTCGGATGAATAATCGCCATGCCGAAGGTTTTCCGGTATCGGCCGCACGGCGATTTTGATCATCGCAGGGGGAGTCTTTCCTGTCAGAAAATCCCAGAAGCCGGGGACATTGCCGTGGTATTGGATGGTGATGTCGATCAGGCTGGGCAGCAAATCTCCCATGCTGCTCAGTACGTAGCCTATGCCGCCGGCACGAGGCTTGAGGAGGTGTTGGAAGGGGGAGTGCTGTTTGCGGTGTTTTTCGACAGTGAAACGCGTTCCTTCGATAAAGTTGAAAATGCAGACTGGCTGGTTCCGGAATTTCTCGCAGGCTTTGCGGGTCGTGGCGAAGTCCTTGCCCCGTTTGTCCGGGTGCTTCTTCAGGTAACTGCGGCTGTAACGGCGCATGAACGGGAAATCGAGAGCCCACCAGACCAGTCCGATCAATGGGACCCAGATCAGTTCCTGTTTCAGGAAAAATTTCATCTGGGGGACCCGGCGGTTCAAGATGGTTTGAACGATGAAGATATCGCTCCATGACTGATGATTGCAGACCACCAGGTACCAGGACGCCGGGTCGAGGTTCGGGTCGACGGTGACATGCCAGGGGGAGTCGCGAAACGGGATGATCCAGAGCCGATTCAGGTCGACCCAGGTTGCTGCCAGGATGTTGAGCAGCCGGGTTGTCGGCTCACGGAACCAGCTCCAGGGAAACACAAATTTTAGCAACGCCAGCAAGAGCACCGGTGTGCAAATGATGGCAGTGATCAGGCAAAGCATGAACAGCGCCAGGCTGCCGCGGAGCCAGTAAGGAAGAATCCGACCCATGATCCTCGGGAAATTGCTCAGGTTGAAAATAAGACGGCACCCTGCGACAGAATCCTGTTGATGACGTCATAAATGATTGGTGAGGATTATAGACCGAGATCGGCTGGTAGGGAAGAGTTATGATATCGAAAACCCTTCAGTTTTCTCCACCTGAAGATAAACCGTGATGTTTGATGCCATTGCCTGGACCCCCGGTTTTAGCCAGGGGGCATTGTTTCTGGTCAGTTTTCTCGCGGCGACGGTGCTGCCTTTGGGGTCCGAATGGCTGTTGGCGGCGATGATCCTTCAAGGGCAGGACCCGGTCGGGTGTGTCCTGGTGGCGACATCGGGCAACTCTCTCGGGGCTTTGACCACCTACGCCATAGGGCTTTGGGGGGGAACGTTTTTTGTCGAGCGGGTGCTCTCGATTGACGCTGAGCGTCGTCAAAAGGCCGAACGGCTCTACGAGCGACTCGGAAGTTGGTCGTTGCTGTTGTCGTGGGTGCCGATTGTCGGGGATCCTCTTTGTCTGCTCGGCGGAGTCTTGCGGGTCGGCCTGGCCCGTTTTGTCCTGCTGGTTACGGCCGGAAAGCTGGCCAGGTATGCCGCTGTGGGCTACCTGGTTTATGTTGGGATATAAAAAAAATAGGTTGGACCGGATATTGCTCATATCCTCGAAAGCGGTACAATAGAGGGACAAGTCCCCTGCATAAAGTGAGAGGATATGACCATGAAAAGTTATCAAAATCTGCTCGACGAAGGAATGAAGGCGGTGGAGAAAGGGGATGCTCTGACCGGATTGCTGTTGTTCGAGGAGGCGTCGAAACATCAATTGACCCCGACAATCCAATCCTGTCTCGGGTATTGCCTCGCCGCGGAGAAAGGTAAAATTCGCGAGGGGATCGAACTCTGCCAACAGGCGAAAAGAAAAGAGCCGGAACGTTCTCTTCATTACCTGAACCTGGGGCGAATTTATATGCTGGCCGGGCAGAAGCAATTTGCCATCAAGATTTTTCGCCAGGGGATGAGGATGGAGGCGAATCGGACGATCATGAGAGAGTTGGAGTATCTCGGTCTCCGTCGCGAGCCGGTCTTCCACCGCCTTGATCGGAACCACCCCTTGAACAGGCATTTCGGTAAATTTATGGCGGCAATCGGCATGAGGTAATCAAGACTTACTGATTTGCCAGAGTTTCAAAACGCCCCCGATCGGTTTCCGGTCGGGGGCGTTTTTCCTGATTAGCGTAAACGACGCGTACGAAAGATGACCTCGGGGAAAAGACCTGCTAGACTTATTAAAAATTAAAATCGGTTTTCAGGTGTGAGTGTTTACCTGCGATCGATCGGGACGACGCTAGTCATTTTTGGAGAAATTCATGGCGCGGAAAATTTTTGTCGCAGCGACAGGTCAAAATATCGGTAAGACCACGGTTTGTCTTTCCCTTCTGCACCTGGCGCGGAACCGATACTCGCGCGTCGGCTTTGTCAAGCCGCTCGGTCCCAAGCCGATCTCCGTCAAGGGAACGATCGTTGACAAGGACGCGGCATTGATGGCCCAGGTGTTCGACTTGCCTTTCCCGCTGGACAGTATGTCTCCCGTTGTCGTCGAACGGCAGACGACGCGGGATGTGATTGACGGGAAGCTCGACCGGAAAGAGATGGAAAATCGCCTGGTGGAGCGGGTCGCCGCCATTGAGAAGGAGTGTGACTTTCTTCTGATCGAAGGTTCGGGCCATCCCGGCGTCGGTTCGGTTTTCGGTCTTTCAAACGCCCGGGTCGCGACGCTGCTGGGCGCCCCGGTGATGTTGGTCACGGGTGGGGGGGTCGGCAACGTTATCGACGGTGTGTCGGTTAATGCCGCCCTGTTCGAAATGGAAGGGGTGCCGGTCCGGGCGGTTTTCGTCAACAAGCTGATCCCGGAGAAACGCGATACCAATCTCGACTATCTGCGGCGTGCCCTGGTCGACAAACCCTACCAGGTTCTGGGTGGGTTCAATTATCAACCGATCCTCGCCAACCCGACCCTGCGCAGGGTTGCCAAGGTCCTCGACCTGTCGCTGCATGGCAATAAGTCCGAGGCCAAGCGGATTATTCATCACATCCAGATCGGGGCTCCGTCGACCCAGCGGGTGGTCGAGTTGCTCAAGGAGGACACGCTGCTGATCGTCACCTCCAGTCGGGATGAATTACTGGTGACCATGGCCAATCTTTACCAGTTTCCCGAATACCATGAGAAACTGGTCGGCTTGATCATCCCCGGAAAACAGCCGATCGGACCAATCACCCAGCGTATCCTGGAGAGCAGCAATATTCCTTACATGAGAACGGATCAGAGCACGACTGCTGAAATTTACGAAAAAATCTCCGAAGATGTTTCCAAGATCTCGGTCGATGACAAGGAAAAAATCGATTTGATTTTCCAGTTGGCCGAGCTGCGGGTTGATTTCGACGCAATAGATCGTGTCTTTGCCTGAACATTTCAGGTTATGACCATAACAGGAGGCGAGAATGGACAAGCGGGTGCAGATGGCCGTAATCGGGGCCGGCCGGGCCGGGACCGCGGTTTTAAACGAGCTGGTCAAGTTGAGCTATGTGCGAATAATCGGCGTTGCGGATGCTGACACGGAAGCGGAAGGGTTGGCCATCGCCAGGAAGCACAATGTACCGGTTTTTTCCGAGCCGATGCAGCTCGTTGAGAAAAACGAAGAGATCGACATCCTGGTCGAAGTGAGCGGCGACGCCCTGATCAAGCAGGACATCAAGGATTATTTCAGCCGGGTCGGCAATCGCAAAACCGTCATCATGCACAACCTCGTCAGTCGCCTGTTAGTCAGTCTCGCCTCGGGTCGCTCCGACCTGGGTCCTGATTACCACCCGAACGATATCGGCATCGGTTGATCCAGTCGATGAAATTTGCGGGCCGATTCGGCCCGAACACAATGACATGCTCGATCAATTATTCCAGCAAAACGTATTTTTCGCCTTTGGCCTGACGCTGTTTGCCGGCCTCGCCACCGGTGTCGGCAGCGCTGTCGCCCTTTTCGCCAAGCGGACTAATACCCGGCTGCTTGCGTCCGCTCTCGGCTTCTCGGCCGGGGTGATGATCTATGTCTCATTCGTCGAGATTTTCGCCAAGGCGCGTGACGCCATGTTGCCGACCCTCGGCCTGCGAACCAGTTCGTGGATGACGGTTGCCGGATTTTTCGGCGGGATGCTGCTGATCGGCCTGATCGACAAGCTGGTCCCGTCCCAGGAGAATCCTCACGAGATGCATTCCGTCGAGGAAATGCGCGCCGGGTTCGACGACTACGACCCGAAGTTGATGCGCATGGGGCTGGTCTCAGCCCTGGCCATCGCGATTCACAATTTCCCCGAAGGGCTGGCGACCTTCACGGTCGCGTTGCGAGACCCTGATCTCGGTCTGCCGATCGCGGTTGCGATCGCCATCCACAACATCCCCGAAGGGATCGCCGTTTCGGTTCCCGTTTACTACGCGACCGGCAGTCGGCGCACCGCCTTTTTCCTTTCGTTCTTTTCCGGATTCTCCGAGCCGCTCGGCGCCTTGATCGGCTACTTCCTGCTGTTCCCTTTCATGACAGACCTGGTTTTCGGGGTGGTGTTCGCCAGCGTGGCCGGGATCATGGTCTTTATCTCTCTCGATGAACTTCTGCCGGCAGCCCGGGAATATGGGCGACACCATCATTCCCTCTACGGACTGGTCGCCGGCATGGTGGTGATGGCGCTGAGCCTGTTGCTGTTTCTCTGATATGGCTCCAGTGGATAACTATCCAAATCCTGAATTGGTAGGGGCGCTGCTTGCCGCGCCCCAGGGCGGAGCAAGCGCCGCCCCTACAGTTCAATGCTTAATCAGCGAAACAATAAAAGGCGTCCGGTTTATCGGTCCCGGTTTGATTACAGGAAGACATCCCGCTCAAGGTTTCTGACAGCCGCCAGGATGAATGGTGGGGGGTGAGTGCCTCAGGGGACCTCTTCGACGTCAATCCCGAGGTCTTTGGCCCGTTTGCGCCAGAGCTTTCTCGCCAGAAGCTGCATATCTTCTGACCGGTCAAATTCATCGACGATCTCACAGCCGAGAATGGTTTCCAGGATATCCTCAAGGCTGAGAAGACCGGAGAACCCCCCGTACTCATCCACGACCATCATGATGTGGACCCGCTCTTTCAGAAAACGGTCGAAGGTGTGGGAAAGGTTGACCTGGGCTGGAATTTTCGGGATGGGGCGGTTGAAGTCGACAGCCGGGCGCATCTGCTCACCCCGGGCCCGGGCCAGGAGGAGATCGCTGCGCAGGACAAAGCCGGTGATGTCTTCGATGCCGTCGCGATAAAGTGGAATCCTGGAGAACGGCTTCGCTTCAAACTGCTCAAAATACTCCTTGACCGTCATTCCCTCGGGAATCGAGAAAACCACGGTTCGCGGGGTCATGGCGGCCCTGGCCGGCGTTTCACGCAAACGGAGCAGGTTCTGGAAAATGGCCGACTCCTGGTCTGCCAGGGTCCCTTCTTCCCCGCCGATTTCAGCGAGGGCCGCCAGTTCCATCCGGTTGACCCCGCGCAGGGTGGGACCTTCGGTCAGGTTGCGGGTCATCATCTCCGTCAGCTTGACAAAGGGGTAGAGCAGCAAAATCAGGAGCCGGAGTCCGTAGGCGGTCGAGGGTGCGAGGCTGCGCCAATGGTGGGCACCGAGGGTTTTGGGAATGATCTCGGAGAAAACCAGGATCAGCAGGGTGAGGATCGCCGAGGCGACCCCGACATAGTTGTTGCCGAACACCGCCGCCGCCTGGGCCCCGGCCCCGGCGGCTCCCACCGTGTGGGCGATGGTGTTGAGGGTCAGGATGGCGACCAGCGGTTTGTTGATGTCCTTCTTGAGCTGGCGCAGCAGCGGGCCGGACTTTTTCTGTCGCGACTCGAGCAGGGTGATGTAGGGGGTGGTGACACTGAGCAGGACCGCCTCCGCGATGGAGCAGAGGAAAGAGAAGCCGAGGGCGACCAGGACGTAGGTTATGAGTAGCAGCATGAACAAAACCCTATGTCAGTGAAAAATCCTATAACATGGAAAGCCATCGTTCTTTCCTTACCATAACAGAACCTGCCCGGAGCAAAAGTATTTCTTGCTCCACCGGTTGGGGGACCGTTTTTGCAACGCCAGAGTTACGCTTTCTTTTTCGGAATGATATAAGAACGAAACTGTTTGTCTGTTGTCACTCGGCTTCGATGGGAGAATGTGATGGATATCGAGATCATCAGAAATGAAACAGCCAACCGCTTCGAAGCGGAGATCGACGGCTTCCTCGCCGTGATTGAATATAAGATCGACGGCCAGACCATGGCCCTGGTGCATACCGGGGTGCCGGAAGAGCTCGGTGGTCGCGGCCTCGGGAGCAAACTGGTCAAGTTCGCCCTCGACTTTGCCAGGGCCAATGAGCTTAAGGTCGACCCGGTCTGCCCCTTCGTCAAGAGTTACCTGGAGCGCCATCCGGACTACGCCGATCTGGTTGCCGGGTGACGCCGGAGCCGTTCTGAACTGATCCGAAACGCTCTCTGCGGAGGGTTTGACAAGGTCGTGGGCTTGGGGTAGAAGGGAGAGGCGGTGGCTCCCGGTCGATTGTGTGGCCGAGGGATAAGCCGCTTTCGCGTAAAATTCATCGCCTTGAATGTGTTGCTTGTTTTCAACCCGGGAGGCATGGCTCGCAGTCGCCATGGCCGCCGAGCTTTGAGAGTGTCATGTTATGGAGAGACGTTTTCTGACCCCCGCCGAAACGGCCCTGACAATCGCCGAAAACGGCCGCCGGATTCTCACCCAACCGATTCTCAAGACCATTGTCCTGAGCCTGCTGGCCGGTTTCTATATCGCCTTCGGCGCGGAGCTGGCGACGCTGGTGACCTCCGACGCGTCGCAGCATCTCGGCGTCGGCGTGACCCGGCTGCTCGGTGGAAGCGTCTTCTCTCTCGGCTTGATGCTGGTGGTGATCTGCGGCGCCGAGCTGTTCACCGGCAACTCTTTGCTCCCCAAGGCTGCCCTGGAAGGGCACATCCCCTGGAGCAAGATCGCCAGGAACTGGGTTGTCGTGATTCTCGGTAACCTGGTCGGGTCGCTCTTCTTCGCCTGGCTGATGGTCCAGTCCGAGCTGTGGCAGACCGGGCGTGTCGCCGAGCATGCCGTCGGCATCGCCGCCGCCAAGTGTCAGCTCCCTTTCGGTGTCGCCCTGATCAGGGGAATCCTCTGTAACTGGCTGGTCTGCCTGGCGGTCTTCATGGCGACCGCCGCGCGGGATATCACGGGCAAGATGTTTGCCTGCTATATGCCGATCATGGCCTTCGTCGCCAGCGGCTTCGAGCACTCGGTGGCTAACATGTACTTCATCCCCACCGGGTTGCTCCTCAAAGCCCGACTCGGGCTGGAAGCTCCTGGACTCGAATGGTCCAGCTTCTTCATCACCAACCTGATTCCCGTCACCCTCGGAAATATCATCGGCGGAGTGGTCTTCGTCGGTTTCGCTTACTGGTTCGTTCATCTGCAGGGGCGGAAGCGCTGAGTCGGGTGTCCTCAATTTTTGTGAGTTTGGTTGATTAGGGTGAGAACAAAATATGGCGACAGGCACTTTTTAAACAAAAAGAACCAGTCCCCATAAAAAAGCCCGACCATGTTGGCCGGGCTGCCGTACTCTGCGATCGATCGGTCAGTGAAGCGTGTCGCCGATGATCTCGTCGACCTCTTCCATCAGGTCGGTGCAAGGGGTCACGGTGATATCGCAGTTGTCGAGGTGGGCGGTGAACCGTTCCGCTTCAATGTTGCGCTCGTAGGCTGAGCGTAATTTCTCACCCATGCTCTGGAGCACCCCAGCCTGGACACCTTGCTCTTTGGCCAGGGTCTGGAAGTTCTTGACCTCACCGTCTTCAATCCAGGCGACACCGAATTTTTTCGGCGGCTTGCCGATGAATACATAGGTCGCGTCCCGTCCCGGAACCACTTCAAGCGGCTCCTTGTAGTCCTTCGCTATTTTCTCGAGGTGAGCTTCAATACTGGCGATTTTTTCGGCGGCAGAGGTGTTGGGATCGAGGTCGGGGTAATTTTCTCTTCCGCCAAACATCCGGCCGAACAAACTCATGCTAAACTCCTTTCGCTAGGGGTAATGGTCAGTATATACCCTAGCAAAATCCTTGTTTTTTGCAAGTTTAGGTAGAATGTTGATCTTGGTCGGCGGGTTTGGGTGGGTGGTTTTCGGGAGGCGTATTGCGGTTTCTGCGATGCCGTTTCAAGGCGCCGCGGATGCCGAAGAAGAGTCCGCAGGCGGTCAGAGCCCAGATCAGGGTCGTTGCAATCGCTTCGGTGGTTGTTATCATCTGTGTTCCCCTTGATTTAAGTTGAACCCAGTCTGCACGAAATGACCGGATATTGCTTTGATGCCGGTCAAAAACGGCTGAGTGGATGAAATCTTCGCAACGCTTGAATTTTTTGGCCATTTCAAGTTTAATAGCACGGTCGTTGCGGGCCGGGAGCGGTTTGACCGTTTCAGCAGACCACGGCAGCACGTGGTTTCCGTGTCACGCGACCTGGTTTTTCCGACATTATCTGTCTTTATTGATCAAAGCGCGAGGTTGAAACAGTTGTCATTTTCCGGTGACTTGAAACATGTCCCGTTGGTCGATGTTATCCAACTGTTGCACAACACCAGATCCTCGGGGATTCTGCACCTGAATGGCCGCCGCGGTGAGTGTCAGCTGGTGTTCAAGGGCGGGTATATCGTCAGTGGCGGGCACATCGACCCCGCGATGCGCATCGGCGAAATTCTGATCTCCCGTAAGGTGATCAATGCAGCTTCTCTGAAAAAGGCGTTGCAGGCACAAAGCGCGGGAGGGCAGAGTCGAAAGCCGCTGATTGTCACCATGATCGATCTCGGGCTGGTCAAGGAAGAGGATGCCTACAAGGGTCTTAAATACCTGATCGAGATGGTCATCGTCGAGATTCTGACCTGGAACCAGGGGACCTTCCGCCTCGAGGCCTCTGACGAGGTGGCAAAGGACGGGTTCCAATACTACCCCGACAATATCGAACATGAAGTGAGTGTCGACATCCAGGCGGTGTTGATGGATGCCTTGCGGATTTTCGATGAGAAGATGCGTGACGGTGAGTTGACCATGGAGGGGGATGCCGAGGATGGCCCTGAAAAAGCGGTTGAGCCGGAGCCGGTGACGGAGGAGGACCTCCCGGAAGTCGACGTGCTGCCGGTCGAAGAGCCCGAACCGCCCAAAAAGGAAAAGGGTGGATTGACCGCTGACCTGCTCGGCCTCGATGAACTTGACAAGGATGTTCCCAAGCCGAAGAAAAAACCGGAAAAAGACGACGGAATCACCGCCGACGATCTCGGTCTCGACGACCTCGACGATTTCTGACCCCCTCCAACCTCCGTTGCGCTTCCCGTTACTCCCCGGCAATCGCCTGGTAATCGTTTTCAATCAGCAACTGGTGCTGATGGGTGAGTTCGGCGTTCTTCAGGTAGACCAGCCTGATCTCGGGATCTTCAATGGTCTTGGCCGTTTCCCGTAGGTCGCTTTCCAGCATTTTCTCGTGGGCCAGGGAGAGTTTCAGCGCCTCTGCTTCGTCGAACCGACCGCTCATCACCTCGTTCAGTTCCTGCCACCATTCGGCCGACGTATCCGGAGGCGACCCCATCAGGTCTTCGAACGGGTCCAGGTCGTCATGCGGATAGGAGTCGTAAAAGGCGCGGGCATGTTCGCGTTCTTCGCGCGCCAGCAGCTTGAAGGTCAGTTTCGGCCTTTGGTTGCAAGCGTGGGCGGCGGCTGCCAGGTAAAAATCCATCGCCAGTTTCTCGGCCCTGATCGCTTCCAGGATGGCGGTGCGCAAGCTCTGCTTTGACATGACAGCCTCCAGCCGGTTGTCGATTTCCCGGAACAAACTCTGGTGCAATCTTATCAATAAAGTCCGTCTGTGCCAGTGCCGTGGCGCTTCGGGCTGCTATGTGTTAATTTACGTTGAGTGTTTTTCACATCGCCCTTCTCCCGGGGGAGAAGGTGCCTGTAAGGGCGGATGAGGGGTAATACCTGTCTTTTGTCCCCTCACCCCGGCCCTCTCCCACTGAGGGGAGAGGGAGATTGTTTTGATTCATAAAGGGACTTGACGGTTCGCATGGAATGCAAAGCCGCGACTGTCCTATGGTTCCCGTAATGGCGGATGAGGGGCAATGCCTGTCTTTTGGGTCCCCCTCATCCCGGCCCTCTCCCGCCGAGGGGGGAGGGAGATTGTTTTTGATTCATTATGGAGTTTGTCGGTTCGCATGGTTGATCCATCACCACTGGAAAATAAATTACGGCAGATTGCCGCTCTCGATGTCGGCATATGCCGTTTCGATGCGCCCCTGTCCGAGCAGTGCAGCTGGTCGATCGGTGGTCCTGTCGACCTGCTGGTGGAGCCGGAAAACGTTGGCCAGGTGGCCCGCCTGGTGAAGGCGGCCAGGGCCGCGGATATCCCTCTGTTGGTGATCGGGCAGGGGACCAACCTGCTGTTTGACGATGCGGGACTGCGCGGTATCGTCCTGAAAGTCGCCGGGAGGATGGCCGCTCTGCGGATCGAGGGGACAAAGATCGTCGCCGAGGGCGGGGTCTGGGTTCCGCAACTCGCTCGCAGCACCATGCGGGCCGGGATTTCCGGTTTTGAGCACACCATCGGCATTCCCGGAACTCTCGGCGGCCTGGTTTTGATGAACGGCGGCAGCCAGCGACGCGGTATCGGAGAAAATGTCCGCCGGGTCTGGGTGGTCGAGCCGGATGGCACAGAGCGTTGCCTTTCCGCTGCGGAGTGCGGGTTTGCCTACCGGCAGAGTGCCTTGCAGCAGAGCGGGGCCGTGGTGGTGCGGGTCGAACTGGAAGGGGGGGAGTCCTCTGCCGCGGAGATTCGTCGTGTCATGCTCGCCGATCTGCGCGAACGGCGCGCCAAGTTCCCCCGCAAACAGCCGAACTGCGGTTCGGTGTTTCTCAGCACCTCCAAAATGCACGCCACGGTCGGTCCTCCAGGGAGGATTATCGAACAGGCGGGGCTCAAGGGGGTGCGGATCGGCCAGGCCGAGGTCTCGCCGCAACATGCCAATTTTATCGTCAACCTGGGGGGGGCGACGGCATGTGACGTTTTGGCGCTGATCGGCCTGGTCCGTCATGCCGTCAAGGAACAGATCGGCTTCGACCTGCGCTGCGAGGTCCGTTATGTCAGTCCGCAGGGAGTGATCATGCCGGCCGATGCGGCGGACGGTGAACGGGTTCCGGCGTGAGCGGCGCAACGCAGTCACGGTTCCATGCCGAGACTTTGCTGGAAACCGATTCGGCCCGGGTCCGGGTGATGACCCTGGCTGCCGGCGAAGGGACCGCCTGGCACCGGCACAGCCTGGTCACCGATGAGATGGTCGGTCTGGAAGGTGAATTGGTGGTCGAGTTGGCCGGCCCGGACCGTCGCGTTCCCCTCACCGCCGGAGAGCGCTGTACTGTTCTTTCGGGGCAGCGCCATCGGGTCATCAACCCCGGCGCGACACCCGGCGCCTATCTGTTGGTTCAGGGGGGCGGCGCGTACGATTTTATTGTCTCGGCGCCCTAGCTCAAAACTACGGACCTTCAGCTCAAGGCTTTCATGGACTGCATTTCACCCTCTCCCCCGAGGAGAAGGGATGTTGTCGTAAGCCTGCTGGTCCGAGATCTTTCGGTCCTTCAGGACTCTGGGCGCTAACAGCACCTGGTGAATCCTCGCTGAGGAGTGACCCGCTCCTACCACCCCCCGCCACCTCCGCCACCGCCACCGCCACCTGAGGAACCCCCACCCCCGCTTCCGGAGGATGACCCCGGAGCGCTCGACGAGCTGCTGATGGCGCCGCTGAGCGTGCTGCCGAGGCTGCTGCCGAACGCTCCGAGGTTGCCGCTGCTCCAGCGGTGCCCCGTGTACCAGACGGGTCGATAGCTCTCCCCCCGTTGCTCCAGATCGGCGAACATGTCGGCAAACTGCTCCGCCCAGGCCTGTTCCAGGTCGAGGGCGAGCGCGTACGGCAGGTACTTCTCGAACAGCTCCGGAGTCTGGTCCGGTTTGTTGCGCAGCCGCATATCTTCAGCTTCGGCGACGTCGAGGTAGAGGCGAAACCCTTCGATCTTGTCGAGCAGTTGGCGACCGGCCCGGGTCGGGGACTTGAGCAGGTGGGCGAACAGCAGGTTAGCCCCGATGGTCAGGGCGAAGATGATGAACAGCGGCCAGGAGGCGGCGCTGATGAAAAAGTAGATGCCGAAAATCTCGCCGCCGAGAAAGGGGAGGGCGAAGAGTGAGATGATGACCGCTCCCATGACCCCGGCGGCGGAGTCGGCACCGCGCCAGAGCTGCACCACCCGACGCAGCAGGGCGAATACGCCGAAGCTCCAGAAGGTGAGCCAGACGGTGATGAAGGCGAGGCCGATGATGTCGTCCAGCACCGGCAGGCTGATGACGCTGCCGACAATCGCAACCAGGCTCAACAGCGCGCCGGGAATAAACCAGCGACGGTTGCTGAGGAAATAGAGTTTTTCGAAATTGTTGCTCAGGGCATTCTTGTGGGAGGTGAGGGCCGCTTTGATCCGGCGGTGATTCCGGTTTTTCAACTGCAGGGTCATGCCGCCGGCGAACAACTTGGACAGTAACGTTTTTTCCCCGGGTGCGAGCTCTTTTGCCGGCAGGCTGGTGCGGGTCAGCCGGTAACTGGCGCCTTCTTCCTCGATTTCGACCAGTCCCTTGACCGCCAGGTTGACCAGGGCGGAGGCGAACGCCTTGTGGTCATAATCCATGCGGCGGATATAGCGCATTGATGCCGGTGAAAAACCGCTCGGGGGGATATAGTGCGGAAAGACCACCCCCGCTTCCGGGTCGCGCCCGACCCGCCACCAGACCGCCAGGTAATAGCCGATGATCAGTAGCAGGCCTCCCAGGGCGATGACCAGGTGACGATTGTCCCGCAGCAGGCGGTCGGCCCGCTCTCCGCGGGTCGGTTCATGGACGAAGCCCTTCGGCCAGGTGACGACGATGGTCAACCCTTCTTTCGGTCGCAATTTTCTGGTCGTCGTGAAATGCGCCACCCCTGCGTCATCGACATCGGCCCGGTAGTTCTGCCCCTTGGAGCCGGTCGGCCCCGTATATGCTTCGACGCCGATATCTCTGGCCGAAATGCCTGCCGGAAGGGAGACGCTCGCACCAGCTTGATCAATCGGGAAGGCCCAGTCGTTGCCGGTGACGTTCCAGTAGAGTTCGTCATGCTGCTCGAAAAATCCGAGTTGGCGATCGGTCCGGTACCGTAGTTGGTAACTGTATGTCCCCGGTTTCAGCCGTCGGTTCTTGCTGCCAATGTAAATTCGCAGGCCGTTGGAGCGGCGCTCGGTGTGGAATTCCTCTCGCTTGCCGTCGCGTTGCACCGAGAGCAGATCGAAACCGACCCGGTAGCGGTTGCCGTAGCGATCGGTGTAGTCGGTCGGAAAATCGCGATAGATGCCCCGCTTGATCGACTTCCCCTCGGCGGTGACCCGGACAGTCTCGGTGACGACCATGCTGCCGCTGGTTTCAACCCGAATATCGGAGTGGAAATCGAGAATGGTTTCGACAGCGATGGCCGGCGTCGTTAACAGCAGCCAGCAACAGAGCAGCAGGATGGGGCGGGTCATTTCGGGGTGTCCTCCCGTTCAGTGGGGTCTGAAAGTTCGAAATAATCTTCGCTGCAATAATTCAATGGACGGGCCAGCAGCAGGTCGGGAAACGATTCGATCCGCGTGTTCAGGTTGCGGACGGCACCGTTGTAATAACGGCGGGCAAACTGGATCTGGTCCTCGACATCCGTGATGTCGCGCTGCAGATCCCGGAACGAGGCGTCGGCTTTCAGCTGCGGGTAATCTTCCACGATCAGGAGCAGGTGACGCATGCCGCTGCCGATAGCGCTTTCGACTTCGCCGAGTTCTTCGAGCCCCGATGCGGCTCGGCTTGCGGACCTCAGGGCCGTAAGCCGCTCCAGGGTCGATCGTTCGAAGCGGGCGTACTGGCTGACCGCGGCGACCAGCTTGGGGATCAGGTCGTGGCGGCGCTGCAGCTGGACATCGATGTCGCTCCAGGCGGCTCGCACCCGGTTACGGTCCCGCACCAGGCGATTGTAGAGGACGATTCCCCAGACAACGAAGGCGACCAGGGGGATGGTAATAAGAATGCTCACTGGGGTACTCCTCCTGCCTTCTTAGGGAAGAGGCATCTGGCGGGATAAAAATTCGTTTTTGAATAATTTGCCGCTTTGCGTTACATTAAAGCAATTTTGCCAGTCTTGCCGGCCGGATGCAACGTTGACCGATCATTTCAGCGAGGAGGAACCGGTGATGGAGATGCAGAGCCGTGGAACGACAGCTGCCATGACGCTGGCCGCGTTCATCGGTCTGACTGTTTCGACCATCACCGTCGGACTGGATTCCGCTCCCTTCGATCCGCTGCTGATCAGCCTGATCGTCGGTATTCTGTTTGGAGGGATGCTCGGTCACAGGTTTCCCCTCTGGTCCGGTGTGCCGATCGCAACGCGTTGGCTGATCCCGGTCGGTATTGTCTTCTACGCCCTGGTCAATCTTGATGTTGCCAATTTGATCAGGTTGCCGGGTCTGACCCTGGCGACCCTGCTGATGGTGATGTCCGGTGGATTTATCACCATCGTCTTCCTCGGCTGGCGGGGTGGACAACGCCGCCAGATAACCTGCCTGATCGCAGCAGGAACCGCCGTCTGCGGGGCGTCCGCCATCGCCATGTCGGCGCCGTCGGTGGAGGCTGAGCCCGACGATGTGTCTGTCTCACTACTGGCAGTGACCCTCGCTGCCCTGTTGGGGCTCTTTATCGTTCTGCCCTTCGTGGTCGCCCTTCTCTCCCTCCCGTCGCTCGATTACGGTGTGGCGGCCGGGGCGCTGTTGCAGTTCACCGGCTTCGTCAAGGAGGCGGTCACCCGCTCCTTCTACCTGTTTCCGGACGGTAATCTTACCGAAGCACGCCAGCTGGCGATGGCGGTCAAGTCAGCCCGGTATTTCGGCCTGCTGATCGCGATTCCGTTGTTTGCCAGCATGGCGCATAAGCGGATCGTCATTCCGAAGACCCTGTGGCTCTTTGTCGGGGCGGGGGTTGCCGGCAGCCTGCTGCGGTCCGGCAACGACGTCTGGTTCGTCACCGAGATCAAGCCGCTGCTGCAGCCGTTCTACCTGGTTCTCTGGTCCACGGCGATGGCGGCCATCGGGCTCTCTGCCGATTTTCGTACTTTATTAAGCCGGAAAGGGTGGCAGGCATTCAAAATGGCGATAGTCGGATTCGGCGTAGCCCTGGCACTGTTTCTTTTGATCTGGAGCCTGATGGCCTGGCTG
Source organism: Desulfuromonas sp. (assembly GCA_002868905.1). Classification (GTDB taxonomy): domain Bacteria; phylum Desulfobacterota; class Desulfuromonadia; order Desulfuromonadales; family Geothermobacteraceae; genus BM304. Next base: position 49,636 of record PKUA01000005.1, on the reverse strand, counting down.
ACTGGAGGGATGGCATGAACGAGACCGTCGCGAACTACAGTATCAAGTCGCGTCTGATGATGGCGTTTCTGTTGATCATCATCGCCTGGGGAGTGGTCCTGACGGTCGTGATCGACAAGGTGTTTCGTACTGTCCTCATGGAACAGAACCTGCCGACGGACGTGATCGCCTACATCGCCAAGGAGTTTATCCTCGCTTCCGGCGGGATGACCCTGGTCGGCCTGGTGCTCTTCTACTTCATCGCCAGGTTCGTGGCCCAGACCGTGACCGAACCGTTGCAGGAACTGATGACCGGGGTCGAATCCCTTGGCGGCGGCGACCTTTCGACCCGGGTGACGATCGAATCCACCGACGAGTTCGGCCAACTGGCCCGGGCCTTCAATCAGATGGCGACGCAGTTGGGTGACCTCGACCGGCTGAAATCGGAGTTCGTCAGCACCGTTTCCCACGAGTTGCGCACCCCCGTCGCGAGTATTCTCGGGTTCGCTGAGCTGCTGCAATCACATTACTTCACGCCGGAGGAGATGAACGAGTATCTGCAGATCATCTATCGCAAGGCGGAAACGTTGACCGACCTGATCGAAGGCTTGCTCGATATCAGCCGGATAGAGGCAGGTGGGGTAATGCAACTGGAGGAGTCGGAATTCGATCTCGGTGCCATGGTCAATGCCTGCCTGGAGCATTACCGCTATATGGAAGGGCGCGGCAGGTTCATCTTGCGCGAGCCTGAACGGCCGCTTCTGGTTGTGGCCGATCGGTTGCGTATCGAACGGGTCGTCGACAACCTGCTCTCCAATGCCATCAAATATTCCCCCAAGGAAAGTCCGATCGAAATCGATGTGGCGCTGAATGATCGCGAGGCGTGCGTCACCGTGATCGATCAGGGTATCGGCATGTCCCTGACTGAGCAACGGCAGGCTTGCGAAAAGTTTTTCCGGGCGGATGGCTCAAACACGGCTATCGGCGGGGTCGGCCTCGGTCTCTCCATCGCGTATGCCATCGTGGCGGCCCACCACGGTCGAATCCTCATCGCAAGTGATCCGGGACACGGTTCGCGAATCAGCTTCTGCCTTCCCGTGCAGCGGCTTGACGCCCTTGCCGACCAGTGTTGAAGGTGAGTTCATCGACTCAGCGAGCCATTGTTCAGGTGATTAACCGTTGAGCTGGCAGGGGCGACGATCGCCCCACCATTCTGCCCAAGGCTTTCATGTCCTGCATTTCACCCTCTCCCCTGAGTGGGAGAGGGCTGGGGTGAGGGGGCGCGTGTCAGTTCCCCTCATCCGGCCTTCGGCCACCTTCTCCCCTGGGGAGAAGGGATACTGAGAGCAGCCGGATTCACCACGAATTTTTTGTTCTTGAGAAACCTATGCAATTTCAGTGCAGAGTCATTCAGTCGTTGGCCAGCAGTTCCAACTCCTCCCAGCGGGACATGGCGCTTTCGAGTTCCGTATCGATCTCCTCGAGTCGTTGTTTGAGCGCGCCGACCTGACTCGACTCGCTCCGGTAGAGGTCGGGGTCGGCCAGCCGCTCGTGCAGGTCGACCTGCTCTGTCTCGAGCTGTTCGATGCGGTCCGGCAACTCCTTGAGTTCCTTTTTCTCCTTGAAGGTCAGCTTGCGGGGTCGGTCGGCGCGCGGTTTTGATTTCGGACGCTGATTGACCTTCGGGGTTGTGGACGATTCTTCCGGTTGCGGCCGTTGGCGCAGCCAGTCGTCGTAGCCGCCGACATATTCGGCAATCCGACCACCCGGTTCGAAGGCGATGGTGCTGGTCACCACCCGGTTGAGAAAATTCCGGTCGTGGCTGACCAGAAAGACCGTTCCCTCGAAGTCACCCAGCAGCTCTTCGAGCAGGTCGAGGGTTTCCAGGTCGAGGTCGTTGGTCGGCTCATCAAGAACGAGAACGTTGGCCGGTTGGGCGAACAGGCGGGCCAGGAGCAGGCGGTTCCGTTCGCCTCCCGAGAGGATGCGTACCGGTGTGCGCGCCCGGTCGGGGGTGAAGAGGAAATCGCGCAGATAGCCGATGACGTGGCGCGGTTTCTCCCCGACCAGGATGGTGTCCTGGTCCCCGGCCAGGTTTTCCTGCACCGTCTTGTCGGGGTCGAGCTGGTCGCGTAGCTGGTCGAAGTAAAGCACCTGCAGGTTTGTGCCGAGCTTGACCTCCCCCTGGCTCGGTTGCAGCTCGCCGAGCAACAGCTTGATCAAGGTGGTTTTCCCCGCGCCGTTCGGGCCGATGATGCCGATCCTGTCACCGCGCATTACGCTGGTCGAAAAATCCCGGATGATCTCGGCCCCATCGTAACCAAACGATATATGCTTGATGTCGGCGACGAGGCGCCCGCTTTTCTCCCCCTCCTGCAGCTTCAGCTTGACGGTCCCCTGTCGCTCCCGTCTTTGCTGGCGCTCCTTGCGCATTTGCTGCAGCGCCCTGACCCGCCCCTCGTTCCGGGTGCGGCGTGCCTTGATCCCTTTCCGGATCCAGACCTCCTCCTCGGCCAGTTTCTTGTCGAATCGACGCCACTGCTGATCCTCGGCGTGGGCCAACTCTTCCTTGCGGCGCAGGTAGGTCGCGTAATCCCCCGGGTAGTCGAACAGCCTGCCGCGATCGAGTTCGACGATGCGGGTCGCGAGTGCATGCACCAGGGCCCGGTCGTGGGTGATGAACATCAGGCTCAGCTTCTCGCGCAGGAGGAACTCTTCAAGCCATTCGATCGATGCAATGTCGAGATGGTTGGTCGGTTCGTCGAGCAGCAGAAGGTCCGGTTCCGCCGCCAGGGCCCTGGCGAGCAGTGTCCGGCGCAATACTCCCCCGGAGAGGGTGTTGACCGGGGTTTCCGCATCGAGATCCAGTCGCGAGAGGACCTGCTCGATCCGTTGTTGCATGCGCCAGCCATCCCGTTCATCGAGCAGATGTTGCAGCTTGAGCATCTCCTCGGATGCGACCGATTTCCCTTCTTCGGCAAGGCGGCTCAATTCGTGATAGCGGCAGAGGCAGGTGCCGACGTCCCCGAGACCTGACGCAACCGTGGCATAAATGCTCCCCTGCAGGTTGTCGGGAACCTCCTGCGGCAGGTCGGCAACCTTGAGTCCCTGTTGCCGGTCGATGGCCCCGCCGTCAGGCTTGATCAACCCGCTGATGACGCGAAGCAGGGTCGATTTTCCGCTGCCGTTGCGGCCGAGCAGACAGACACGCTCACCCCGCTCGATTTGTAGATCGACCCCTTCGAGCAGGGTCGGCCCGCCGAAGGCGAGATCAAGTTGTCGTAGCTGGATCAGGCTCATGTCAGTCGTGAATGCTTATGTGACGGTGGTTCCGCAGCGGGAAAAATCTCGGGTGAGCCATGGATCTCCTTCATGGCGGTTGCGCTGGCCGCCATTGGTGAAATAGGATATTGTGCAGAGGATGAACATGAGTCTAGCACATGCCGAACCGAACCGTCTCCCCTGGAAAGAGGGGAGTTGTCCTTTGATGCTCGCCCCGATGCAGGGAGTGACCAATCGCGCCCTGCGCAGCCTGCTGATCGAGACGGTGCGACCCGATCTGGTCTTCACTGAGTTCATGCGGGTCAGCGGGGTGAGTCGCAAGCGGTTACGCAAGAGTGACCTGCGCGATATCGCCGCCGAGCAGGGCGGGGTCCCCCTGGTGGTGCAACTGGTCGGGTACGGTGTCCAGCCGTTGGTGTCGGCGGCGTTGCTCGCCCAGGAGCGGGGAGCGGTGCACATTAATCTCAATGTCGGCTGCCCGTTCGGGCGGATGACGACCAGCCCGACCGGTGGTGCCCTGTTGCAGCACCCGGAGACCCTGCGGGAGCTTCTGCCGGAGTTGCGGCGGGTGATTCAGGGTTCGTTTTCGGTCAAGATCCGCGCAGGTTACGATGACCCGCGCCAGATTCTTGGCCTGCTGCCGTTGCTGGAAGGGAGCGGCGTCGATTTCCTGGTGTTGCATCCGCGCACCGTCGTCCAGCAGTACCAGGGGGAGGCGGACCATGGGCTCACCAGCGAGGTGGTGCGGGCGACCTCGCTACCGGTCATCGCCAACGGCGATATCCGGACCGCTGCCGGCGGGCATCGACTCCTGCAGCAAACCGGTGCGGTCGGATTGATGCTGGGACGCGGCGCGATCGCCGATCCGACCCTGTTTCAGCGGTTGCGCAACCCGGACCAGCCGGAGCCGGACAAGTCGGAGCGGAGCCGGGCGCTGCGCCGTTACCTGCACGCGTTGATCGAAGGCTACGCCGAACTGTTCTGCGGCGAAAAACAGGTGTTGGACAAGTTGAAAAAGACCCTGCTCTGGATGGACGATCCCGAGTGGCAACCGATATTCCGGAAGATGAAGAAGGCGCGCGGGCTCGAACAGTTCCGTCAGCTGGTCGACGAGCTGGTCTAGGAGCCTGTTGCCCCTGGTAGGCCGACAGGCCTCTGCCCGGAACGAACGCTGCCGGTGAAATGTTGTTGATGTTGAAAGGATAGCATGGCGATGAGTGACGATCTCTCGAATCTCCCTCTCGGGAAGACCACAACCTATGCCAGCGCGTATGACCCAGGCCTGCTCTGCCCGGTGCCGCGCCGGTTGAAGCGGGACGAACTTGGCCTCGAGGGGGAGCTGCCGTTCTCAGGGTATGATATCTGGAACGCCTACGAACTCTCATGGTTGACCGAGCGGGGGAAGCCTGTCGTCGCCATCGGCGAGGTTCTGGTGCCGTGCGAATCCCCCAACCTGATCGAGTCGAAATCGTTCAAGCTCTACCTCAACTCCATCAACCAGACCCGTTTCCCTTCGCAGGACGAGGTCTGCAGGGTGTTGACCGACGACCTGTCCCGTGCGGCCGGTGCCCCTGTTCGGGTCTCCCTTCAGCCGAACGCGCTGTTGAGCGGCTGTGCGCTGGAGTCGCTCCCGGGCGAATGTATCGACGATCTCGACATTGCCATTGACGATTACCGACTCAACCCGGAGCTGCTCGAGGCGGCGGCCGACCCGCAGGAGCAGGTCAGTGAATCCCTGCACAGCCACCTGCTCAAGAGCAACTGCCTGGTGACCGGACAGCCCGACTGGGGGAGCGTGCTGGTTCGCTACCAGGGGGGACGGATCGACCGCGAAGCGCTGCTGCGCTACCTGGTCTCCTTCCGCGAGCACAACGAGTTCCACGAACAGTGCGTCGAGCGGGTTTTCACCGACCTGCTGAGGTTCTGCAGCCCGGAAAAGTTGACGGTCTATGCCCGTTACACGCGCCGTGGTGGCCTCGACATTAATCCCTTCCGTAGCAACTTCGAAGTCGACATTCCGAATCTGCGCCTTCCCCGGCAGTAGGATCTTATTCCGTCTCTGTACTGTCTAGTGTTCCAGTGGAAAATATCGAAATCCTGACTTTGTAGGGGCGCTGCTTGCCGCGTCCCAGGGCGGAGCAATCGCCGCCCCTACAGGTCAATATATTGATCTCCAAAACAATAATGGACATCCCCCTGGCCAGTCATTTTCTAAAGTCTCAGTCCCGCCAACTCAGGGATCAGTCGGCTATGGGGACTCCCCCTCTTTTTTCCTCCCTCGGATTGACATTGAGCCGGCATACGAAATAATCAGACTATACGTTTTCCTGGTTGTTCGACTTATCAGTGGAGGTGGATGATGAGATGCTTTTGGTTGTTGGCAGTTCTGTGCCTGTTTCTCCTGCCTGTCCAGGCTTTCGCCGATTCCCCGCGAATTTATGTCTCCCTGTCCGGTGGAGGGGTCTATCCGATCGACAACGAGGCCGGGCTGATCGACAATCTCGAACTCGACTCCGGCGGCGGTTTCGGTGGCGCGGTCGGACTCGACTACGGCCAGGGGCGGCTTGAGCTGGAAGGGTTCTACCGCAAGTCGGACGTCGATGAGGTCGAACTGCTCGGTGTCGATTACAACGGGAACGGTGAGGTCAAGTCGTTCGCCATGATTGCCAATGTCATTTATACCGCTGACAATCCGACGATCTTTCATCCGTTTTTCCTGTTCGGTGTCGGTGGCGCGACCATCGATCTCTCCAAGATCGCCGCCGGTGACATCGAAGTGGTCGACGCGGACGATTTCCAGTTTGCCTACCAGGGAGGCGCGGGAGTCGAGATGCTGCTCGGGGAGAGCTTCCGCGTCGGCGTCGAATACCGTTATTTCCAGATCATCAATGAACAGTTCAAGGACGGGGCCGGCAACAAGTTCGATTACGGTTACCGGGCTCACAATGCCCTGGTAAGCGCCCGTCTTCTGTTCTGATACGCCTTGACTGAGGGGAAAGCCAGGATAAAGGGAGGTCGGCTCATGAGAAACACTTGGATGGCTCTTTTGCTCCTGCCGTTGTTGTTGCTCTCGCTGTACGGGTGCGGTGACGACAGCAGTGATTCTTCATCCGATTTAGAGGACCTGATCGGTGATAGCGGCCAGGTTCCGGGGGATGGCAATACCACCCCACCGGCCGCGGTCGGGACGCTCGGGGATTTGACCGATCTTGGGGACTTGGTTCAGGACTCATTGGGGATTGGCGATCACTGGTACCATACCCGCGTGGCTGAAATCGGTGCCCAGGGAACGATAGTTGGGACGTCAAACCGGGGGAATGTCAATCGGGCCGCATTCAAATGGGAACCGCAGAGCGATTCGATGACCTACCTCGGCATTCATCAGGGGGTATATAACGATTTCTATTCCCAATATGTAGTGAACCCCATTGAGCTCCCCGCCGGCTTTATCTGGAGCGCAGCGGTTGGTGTTAACAGCACCGGTTCAATTATCGCGAATTCTTTAGCATCGGGCGGTTCGGATTGCTCGGACGTAGGTGGATGTTACCGTGCCTTTACGTGGAAAAACGGTACGATGGTCGACATACCGCCGATTCCCGGTGAAATCAAGGAGTTCCGGGCGCCTGGAACCGACAGTGAAGGGGATCCGGGGGTCATCGTATTCGAAGTCAACTCGTACTCCGAAGTGGTCGATATTAACGATAGTGGTGAAATGGTCCTGACGGTGGATGACAACACGGAAGCAGGCCGCCACGCCTATTACTGGGACGGTTTTACCATGACGGCTGGCGTTCTAGGGCGCGACGATGTCAGTCTGATCAACATCTCCTACCCGGCGTACTTCCCCCTGACAACCATTGTTGGTGAGACATCCGAATCAGTAGCGATCAATGAAAACGGACAAGCCCTGGTCAATTCGGGGGATACTGCTATTTATGTCGATATTAACCATGCACCGATCCCGCTCTTCGAGGTTATCAACTATCTCCCCGGCGGGACACTCACTGTTGGTGTCGATATCAATGACAGCGGATATGACAACAACGATGGAATCCCGGATGGGCATGTTATCGGCAACAGCGGTACATTTGTAAAAGAAAGCCTTAGGCAGCTTCTTCGTCAGCCGATGTTCCTCCAGTCAAGACCAATGACTCTTCAGGATGCAGGTCTGGACGAGGACATCCAGGGTTTCTTCTGGGACGGCGGCGCCATGTACCCGGTTGACCATCTCGGTGGCGGCGCCAGCGTTGCCGCCGACCTGAACAACAGTGACCAGGTCGTCGGTGGCGCCCTGACCGCAGATGGCAAGACCCACGCCTTCATCTGGACCCTCGCCGCCAACGAAAAAGGGGTGATCGTCGATCTCGGCACCCTCGGCGGCGAGAACAGCTTCGCCCTGGCGATCAACGAGTCCGGACAGGTGACCGGCTGGTCCGAGACCGGCGCGACCTACCAGGAGGAAGGGGTGACCCTGCCGATCGTGCATGCGTTCCTCTGGGACAACGGCACCATGTACGATCTCGGCGTGCATGATGATTTCTACGATTACCCGTTCACCCCGCCGTTCCCGTTCAGCGAGGGGATCGATATCAACGATTCCGGCAGGACGACCGGGAACTCGATCACCATCAACAATCATCCACGCGGGTTTTTCCTCGACCCGGTCTTCCCGTAACAAATAAGGCGCCCCTTCTTCCCTCGAAGGGGCGTCTTCCTGCTTCTGCCTATCCATGCCTGTCAACGGGGGCGACAGTTTCGTCCGTTCAAGTTATAATGAACGTCACCAATGACGATCCCATGGAGCCTTCGATTCAATGTCCCAACTCAACCAGGATAAATTGCACGGCCTCGCCAGCCTCTACACGAAAAAGGAGATCAAGAAGTTCCTCTCCGGTTTCGTGATAACCCTGCTGGTCGTCGAGGGGTTGATCTTCTTCTTCTGCTATATCAGTTTTCTCGGCGGCCAGGTCGAAACCTTCCCCTGGAAGGCTTATCTGCTGGCTGCTTTCTTGAGCCCGGTCGCTATTACATTCCTGGTCGGGATGATGGCCTACGGTTTCAATCGCTACATGTTCGAGCGGTCAGGGTCGGAGTCGCAAGTGTTCGAGGAGTCGACGGACGGCGGTCGCTTCGACCTCTTTCTCAGTTCCATCCAGCGGGTGCCATTTCTGCTCTCTTTGCTGCTGCTGGTGGCGGGGGGAGGGGTCATCTTCAAGCTTGACGCCATCGCCGCTTTCATGCTCAATGCCGGCGAACAGGTGGCGCGCTCCCTGTTAATCCTGGTCGGGGCGATCCTCGGGGTCGCCACATTGGTCGGACTGGTCTGGATGTTTCTCAGCTACCGCCTGCGGCGACAGCGCCTGGAGCTGCTGCATGATTACCGCAAGGATGTGATGCAGAGAACCGGCATGATCATGCTTGAGGACGAGACGGTGATCGATTCAGAGGGGAAGGTCGTCAAAGTGCCGGACATGCCGCGGGGAGCGGGGCAAGGAATGACCCTGCTACCTCCCTTGCTGCGAAAATCGAAACAGAAAAATGAAGAAAAACTCGGTAACGAGTAGCAATATCAACCGGTTTTGTTAGAGTTTAAGCCAGTTTTTCTTCTCTTTTTTTGGCCTCGGGACCCTCAGTTCCGGGGCTTTTTTTCGTTGCAGGGCACACGCGACTGGCTCTGTCTTGTTGAATCTGCCAAACATAGGAAGATCAAAGGTCTTTGGTCGTGACTGCCGCGCCCTGGGGCGGAGCAAGTACCACCCCTGCAGTTCAATGGCTGATCACCGGAGCAATATAGAGGGTCGGAGCAGGTCGCTGGTCACAATATCGACCGATAGTCGTCGACTTTTGGGAGCTCGGATTTTTTGCCGTTCTCATCAACCCGGACGAAAGTGACCTCGGTCGAGAAGACCTGGACCTCCTCGGTGGCGCCAGGTTCATCGGCAAAGACCAGCACCGAGTAGGAGATTGAGGAAGAGCCCTGCCGTAGCGGTTCGATGCGGAAACGGAGGATCGAACCGCTTTTCACCTGGTAGCGGAACTGGATGTCGTTCATCCCGACAGTGACGAGGGAACAGCCTGGGAAATCCCGCGAGGCAACCAGCCAGGCGTACTCGTCGACCCAGCTGAGCATGGTGCCGCCGAACAGATAGCCGTAGTGGTTGAGATGCTCGGGGCGGACGATAGTGAAGTTTTCCATCGCTTACTCATCCAGGTTTTCGAGGTAGCGCTCTGCCGCCATGGCGGCCCGGCAACCGCTGCCGGCAGCCGTGATCGCCTGGCGGAAGATCGGATCCTGCACGTCGCCGGAGGCGAACACTCCATCGATACTGGTTTCGCAGTCGCTGCGGGTGATGACGAAGCCGTTTTCGTCCAGATCGATCTGCCCGTCAACCAGTCCGGTGTTCGGATCGTGGCCGATGGCGATGAACAGACCGTCGCAGGCGATCTCTTTTTTGCTGCCGTCGGTGACATCGTTGAGCCTGACCCCGGCGACCCCGGCATCATCCGTCAGAATTTCGGCGATCTCCGAATTCCACTCGAAGCTGATCTTTTCGTTTTCCAGGGCTCTTTTCTGCATCGGCGGCGAGGCGCGCAGGGAGTCGCGTCGATGCACGACGAAGACATGCCGGGCGAAGCGGGTGAGAAAGACCGCCTCCTCCATGGCAGTGTCGCCCCCGCCGACAATAACGACGTCCTTGTCCCGGTAGAAAAAACCGTCGCAGGTGGCGCAGACGGAGACCCCTCGACCGAACAGCTCCTTTTCCCCGGGGAGTCCGAGCAGTTTCGGAGTCGCGCCGGTTGCGAGGATCAGTGAATCGCAGGTGGCGCTCCGGTCGGCGAAGTGCACCCGGAACGGTCTGGTTCCGAGTTCCAGCCGGTCGGCGCTTCCATCGAAGAAGCTGGCGCCGAAGCGTTCGGCCTGGCGGCGCATGCGATCCATCAGCTCGGTCCCGTCGATGCCGTCCGGAAAGCCCGGGAAGTTTTCGATGTCGGTTGTTCCGGTCAACTGACCACCCGGTTGGTGGCCGGTGATTACCAACGGGGCAAGCTGGCCGCGGGCGGCATAGATGGCGGCGGTCAGACCGGCCGGGCCGGTGCCGAGGACGATGGTTTTACAATGTTCAGAGATCGACATGGTTCGCCTCCTGGTATTGATCGGCCGCATGATAGGAGGACCGGACAAGCGGCCCCGCCTCCACATGGGTAAATCCGAGTTTTTTTCCTTCTTCGGCCCAGGACTTGAAGCGGTCCGGGTGAATATAAGCGACGACCGGGAGGTGCTCCCGGGTCGGCGCCAGGTATTGGCCGAGGGTGAGACGGCGGCACTCGACCTGCAGCAGGTCGAGCATGGTCTGTCTCAACTCATCGTCGGTTTCGCCGAGACCGAGCATCAGGCCGGACTTGGTCGGGATGGCCGGGGCACGTCTGTGACTCGCCGCCAGCAGGTCGAGGGAGCGACGGTAGTCGGCACCCTGGCGTGCTGTGGGGTAGAGCCGCGGAACTGTTTCAAGATTGTGTCCAAGCAGGTCGGGGCGAGCTGCGAGGATTGTCGAGAGCGCTTGAACATCCCCCTGCAGGTCGGGGATCAGCAGCTCGATACGGCACTCCGGTGCGGCCGAACGGATCGCTTCCGTCACGGCGACGAATTGGGAGGCCCCGCCATCCGGCAGGTCGTCCCGGGTCACCGAGGTGATGACGGCGTGCTTCAATCCCAAATCCGCGATCGCGCGGGCAATCCGGTCAGGTTCCTCCCGGTTGACGGTTCGCGGTTCGGCATGGCTGACGTTGCAGAACCGGCAGTTCCGGGTGCAGTGGTCGCCAAGGATCATGAAGGTTGCCGTCCCCTGGCTCCAGCACTCACCCTGGTTGGGACAGGCGGCGCTACGACAGACCGAGTTCAGCCCCTGCTCTTTGTGATAGCGGGCAATTCTGGCGTAGTTGGGGCCGCCGGGGAAGCGAACCTTAAGCCAGGGAGGTTTGCGTGACGGTTTCCGGTTCATACTCTCCTTGATAACGCGACTGGAAAACCTTGCTGAAATTCCGTATCAGGTCGTCTTCGACTGTTGTCACCTTCACCGGATCTGAACCGAGTTCCTTAAAGGAGGTCATGCGGACATCCGGCATTCCGCAGGGGACGATGTGGCGAAATTGCTCCAGGTCGTTGCAGATGTTGAGGGCGAAGCCGTGCCAGCTTATCCAGCGCCGAACCCCGACCCCGATCGAGGCGAGTTTCTTCTCGCCGACCCAGATGCCGGTCTTCCCGGGCTGGCGTATGGCCGTGATACCATAATCGGCCGCCGTGCGGATCAGCACCTCTTCGAGCAAGCGCAGGTAGCGGTGCAGGTCGTGGCCGTAATTCGACAGGTCGATGATCGGGTAGCCGACCAACTGCCCCGGGTTATGCAGGGTCACCTCGCCGCCACGGCTGATGCGATGCACGTCGATGCCGCACTGACGAAGAGAACTTTCGGTGTTATTCAGACCGGAGTCGTCAGCGCCGCGCCCAAGGGTGATCACTGGTGGGTGCTGCAGCAGGATAAGCGTGTCGCAATCACTCCGACGGCGTTTATCGAGCAGTTCCTCCTGCAGGCTCAACGCGGTCGCATATGAGAGTTGCCCGACGCGGAGGGAGGCGAAGCTTGGTCCGGTAGTCGGTCCCACGATGTTATCCTAATCAACAAAGCGGCAGGGAAACTCCCTGCCGCTTTGTTCGCTGAAAATCAGACCGCCTCGAAATTGGACTTGTCGGCGCCGCAGAGAGGGCAGACCCAGTCGTCGGGCAGGTCGGAGAAAGGGGTGCCGGGATCGATGCCGTTGCCCGGATCGCCTTCAGCCGGATCGTAGATGTAGTCGCAGATGACACAACGAAATTTTTCCATGTTGAAACCTCCGTATCAGGCAAGATTGAAAATATCACGCCAGTCTAGACGAATTCTGTTGAATTGCAACCCTGGTGGTCTTGATTCGGGCGTGTTTCGAAATCAGATCATCTCCAAAAGGGTCTTGACGGTTTTTTCGATGCCGTCGGCCGCTTCGCTGATTCGACCGGCCAGCATGTAGGCCGGGCTCGAAATAATCTTGTTCTCCTTGTCGACCACGATTTCCCGAACCGGGCAGTCGATATGTTTCGCTCCCATGGCGTCGATCGCCTTTCCGGTGTCGACATCGGTGCCGATGGTGAGTGCCGGGGAGATATTGTCTTCGCCGAGAACGCGTGCCAGCAGCGCCGGGGCGATGCAGACGGCTGCCAGTGGCTTTTTGGCAGCGACGGTTTCGCGTACCAGCCTCGCTACGTCGGGGTTGACCGTGCAGTCGGGACCGTTTACCGCGAAATCGCAGAGATTTTTGGCCGCACCGAAACCACCGGGGAGGATCAGGGCGTCGAAGTCATCGGCCTTGACGGTGGCGATGTCCTTGATGTCGCCCCGGGCGATACGGGCCGATTCGACCAGCACGTTACGACTTTCACCTTCGGCAGGTTCCCCCTTGAGGTGGTTGATGACGTGCATTTGATCGACGTTGGGGGCCATACAGATTGCCTCGGCCCCGCTGCGGTCGATGGCGAGCAGGGTGATAACCGCCTCATGGACCTCGCTACCGTCGTAAACGCCGCATCCGGCAAGAATGACACCGACTTTTGCCATACGCTCCTCCTTTGGTTTTGCGTGGAATCTGCTCTGAGCTGGTTTCACCACGCCAAGGGTCACAAGGAGCTTGTCGGACTATCCATGTGCCGGCTGCAAATCCAGCTGTTCGGCCCGGATTTTCGCTCCTTTTTGGCCCATAGGTATGACTATGAGCCTTCAAACGACCAAAAATCCGGTCTCAAACTTCAGAATTTTCACTTCGGCCCGTATAGTCCGACAGGCTCCTAGAAAGCACCGGGATCAAAAACAGGTCCCAGTTTCAAGTTTCCCCGGAGTAGAGGACGGCGACCCCCCGGGGAGGTTTTTCACTGCAGGCGACGTAGCCGTGGGGCTCGCTCGAGTCGTAAAAAACCGAGTCTCCGGGTTTCAGGTGGAGAATCTGCTCCTGGTAATGAAATTCGACCTCTCCCTCGAGCAGGTAGAGAAACTCCTGGCCTTCGTGGGCGACCAGCAGGGAGTCGTCCCAGGTCCGGGCCTCGAATTCCATGAGGAACGGTTCGACATGCCGGTCCCGTTTTCCGTAGGCGAGGGAGTGGTAGATGTAGGGGGGTGACCCGCCGCGGCTCAGTCCGCGCTGGATCAGCTTGGAGCTCTCTCCGGCCCTCACCAGGATGCATTTTTCGCTGCTGTCTTCCTCCTGGAAGAAATTCTCGATGCCGACCTTGAATGCCTTGGAGATTCTTAGCAGGGTTGCCAGCGGTGGAATGACCTGGTCATTCTCGATCTGGGAGAGGAGCGGCTTGGAGAGACCGGTTGCATCAGCCAGATCCTGCAAAGTCATCCGTCTTTTCTGCCGTAGACGGCGCACTTTCAGGCCGATCTGGAGTTCCTTAACATCTTCACGGAATTTTGTCATAACTACCTAACCTCGCAAGACTTTTTATGTTTTTACCGTGCATTGCAGGTTAAGTCAAGTCTTTCACTCATATCTATCGACATCTCAGGCAACAGTCTGATCCATTCCGGTCGTTTTGCCATGAAAAAGACTCTTGTCCCAAGACCGGTCAGCCTGGGTCAGGACTGGTCACGGCGCCGAAATCGGTACGGATCGTGCCCGATTTTACGTTGTCCTGGCCGCCGTGCGTGACCGGTAAGGGGTGATCGTGCTATGATCTGCGCAGAATTCTGACTTTAAGCGGACGATGCGTATTTCAGTGAACACTCCCGACCTCAGACAGGTAAATACACTGCTTTTTGACCTTGACGGAACCTTGCTGCAGGTCCCGATGGAAAGGTTTATCCCCGCCTACCTCGAAGGAATGGCCTATCACCTCGGTTTCAATGCACGGGCGGAGATCATCGCATTCGCGCGCTCCGTGCGCGGTGTCATTCACGCCATGCTCGCCCGCCGCGAGGCAGATTCAACCAACGAGGATTTTTTTCTGCAGGGGATTGAGGCGGCAACCGGGATCGACGGGGAGAGAGTGCGCAACTCCCTGGCCGCCTTCTGCGCGGACGGGTTAAACGATCTGGAGGGTTTCGTGGCGCCTGCTCCATTTTTGTCGTCATTGCTGGCAAAGGTGCGGGAGCGCAGGTTGGAATTGGCATTGGCGACAAATCCGGTCTTTCCGATGGAGCTCATCCGGGCCCGGATGAACTGGGGAGGGTTGACCGAAGATGATTTTGTCCTTATCACCTCATATGAAAACACCCGGTATTGCAAACCGCAGCCGGGATACTTTGAACAGTTGCTCGATACGTTGCAGCGTCGCCCGGAGGAATGCCTGATGATCGGCAATGACACCGAGCATGACCTGGCGGCCGCGGAATGCGGCATTGCGACCTTTTTGCTCGACACATGGATGATCGATCGATGCAATGGAGATTTTTCAGCCGATTTTCGCGGGTCCCATGATGACCTGCTCTCGCTTCTTGACAGGGTTGGCGTTGACAAGGCATAGTGATTTCGCTAATCTACGACAATCTCAAACGATTTTTCTTGTGGTCTCGTCCGAGTCCCCGGCCTTTTGGCGAGTGACAGGCGTGGGCAAAGTTTGACCTGGACCTGAATTCGATAGAGTGGGAGGTCTACATGGCCCGTTTAGTTGACAACCCGAAGTTGGCTTTTCGCCTGGCGCGAGCGATTGTCTCCGATATCGCCCTGTACAACCAGGACAAGGTCAAAGAGGGAATCAAAAACGACAACATTTTCGAGATCCTCGAAGAAGAATTGCAGGAAGGCCGGGAGCACTTTCACTCGCGTGTCGCCGCGGACATGCCTGACCGCGACCATCTGTTCGACCGGGCCATGGTCGATGTCATGATCCGACAGGCCGGAAAAATCGAAAGTCCCATCTGGTAAATGTCAGAACCGCAAAGGTTCGTGTTTCCGTTCGGGCGCGCACCTGAGCGTCTCGACCGGTATCTCGCTGAAAGTCTCCCCGAACAGACCAGGGCGCAGCTCAAGCGCCTTATTGATGAAGGCCGGGTTCTGCTGGATGATTCCCGGGTCAAGGCCGGTTGTCGGCTCAAGGGCGGCGAAGTCGTCGTCGTTGATATCCCTGACCCGACTCCGATGGAAACTGGTCCAGAGAATATCCCGCTGGACATCCTGTTCGAGGACGAACACCTGGTCGTGATCGACAAGCCGGCGGGGATGGTTGTCCATCCGGCTCCGGGACATGATTCCGGGACCCTGGTGAATGCCCTGCTGCATCATTGTGGCGACCTGGCGGGAATCGGTGGTGTGCTGCGACCCGGTATTGTTCATCGGCTCGATAAGGACACGTCCGGTGTGATGGTTGCGACGAAAAATGACGCCGCCCATCAGGCCATGGCCGGCCAGTTCAAGCGACACTCCATTCGGCGTCAGTACCTCGCCCTGGTCCATGGGCTGGTAGAGGCCGAGACCGGAACAGTCGATCAGCCGATCGGTCGTCATCCTGTCGATCGAAAAAAAATGAGCGGCAGGAGTCGCCAGGGGCGCCGTGCCGTAACCCGTTGGAAGGTGCTGCAGCGCTTCGACCAGGATCGACTCACCTGGTTGCGACTGACCCTCGAGACCGGCAGAACCCACCAGATCAGGGTCCATTTCGCCGAGATGAATCATCCTCTGGTCGGAGACCCGGTCTACGGGTCATCGAAAAAGACCGGAACCATCAAGGATATTGAGTTGCGTAAACTGGTCGAAACGTTGGCCCGCCAGGCACTGCATGCCAGGCTGCTCGGGTTCGAACATCCGGCTAAAGGGGAATATCTTGAGTTCCGAAGCGAGCCTCCGGAGGATTTGCAGCGCATTTTGTCCTACCTGGCGGAGAAGTACCGGGTGTAAACTGTTCCCGGTTATCATACACAAAGCTGTTTGAAGAGGAGTTTTGTATCATGCAACTGACCCGGAAGGGGAAAATCAGCTATTTTAACCCCGGCTGGGAAAAGCGCGGCGGCGTTGTTGCCGGTTTTTCCACCCGCAATGGCGGGATCAGCCGCCCCCCTTACAATTCGCTCAACCTCGGGATGAACACCGACGACCTGCCGGCGAACGTCGAAGGGAATCGAACGACGCTCGCGCGTGCTCTCGGGGCAGGGGGCGAGCAACTGCTGACCGTCAGCCAGGTCCATGGCGACGACGTCCTGGTGATTGATTCCCCCAATTACGATCTGCGCCATTTTCAGCGGGTTGAATGCGACGCCATCGTCTGTAACCAGCCCGATTTGCTGCTCGCCGTGCTGGTCGCGGACTGCTACCCCGTCCTGCTCTGGGATCCCCAGGCGAAGGTGGTGGCGGCTGTGCATGTCGGCTGGAAGGGGGCGGTCGCCAGGTTGCTGGAGAAGGTTGTTAAGACGATGCGGGACCAGTTCGGTTGCCACCCGGACCAACTGCTCGCCGCAGTCGGACCCGGCATCGGCGGGCACCTCTACCAGGTCGACCGGCCGGTCCGGGAAGCGTTTGTTGCTGCCGGACATCCCTGGGGAAGCATCAGCCGTGAGCAGGCGGCCAGCCGCTGGCTGCTCGATTTGCAGCGTTGTTGTGAGCTGCAGCTGGAAACGGTCGGTGTTCGGATTGAGTCGACCAGTCGTGTTGAGGAGTGCACCTGTTGTCACCGGGAGCTGCTGTTCTCGCACCGGCGCGACAAGGGAACCACAGGACGGCAGGCAGGGTTCATCATGCTCACCTGATTCAGAACGGAAAAGACGAAGCCTCGCAAAACAGGTGCGGGACTTTTGCAGAAAATGAAAGGGCGGTCATTGCGACCGCCCTTTTTTTGTCATGACTGTTTAGTGTTTGATTAAGGCCGCTCAGCAGGGACGTCAAACTCGTATCCACAGGCTGGGCACTTGACCCGGGCTTTTTCGCCATCCATGGTCTTGGCGCAAGCTGCCAGCGACATAACTAAAAGCAGCGACAAGATAACCGCAGAAACTTTTTTCATTTTTTGCCTCCTTTTTGGACTTTTATGTTTGGCCGTCAACTGCTTTATGGGCCTCGTATTCTCATTATATCCGGTTTTTCTGAAAACCCAAGTGTCAGACGAAAGAAAATTATATTGAAGGGTTGGCGCGATAATATCCTCGCCTTGAGCCAATATTCAGAAGGGAAAATGGCCAGTGTCCCGCGAAATGATGCCAATGGTAGGTTGTTGTCGGTTTTGTCAGTCCCCGTTCAGACAGTTCTTTTCAGGGACAAGATTTGCCCCATTGTTTGGCAGTTGTCCCACCTCCGTCTTGTGGTTAATGTGGCAGTTTCCGGAATCGGGATCCCGATTGTTCAGTCAGGGGGTGACTCCGTTTGTAAAGCAGGATAATCAGGGCCGACACCAGCAGGGCGAGGCCGAGCATACCGGCCGCTCCCCAGATCTTGTGCAGCAGGGCCGGTTGCAGCAGCAGGGTCAGGCCGAGGATCAGCATCATCATGCCCGAGACCAGTTTAAGTTCCCGTCCCTGCCATTCGCTCAGTTTGTGGACACCGAGGGTCCAGCTGAACACGGTGACGATCACGAGCAACGGCAGGATATAGATGATGTTGTAGGCTGCCAGGTAACCGTAATATCCGGCGGTCGACAATTCCTGTAAAGTCAGAATCCGGGTGAAAACCATCGGGAACCCGGCGGTACAGAGCAGCTCGTAGCTGTTGGCGGCAACGGCCAGCACCACGGTGCCGCCGATCGCCGCCGGCAGGCTGGCGGCGTGCACCAGGTGGCGGATCTTTTTCCCCAGGTGACTGCGGGACTCTTCGGAGAGTGTCAGGCTGACGCCCTGTTTAAAGAAGAAAAAGTCCTTGATGTTGATGACGGCGGCGATCAATGCGATCAGGGCCGCGACCGTGGTGATGAGGGCAATGCGACCGACAACGAGGAACAGGTTGAGCCAGGCGGCCATGAACAGGAAGTAGATGATTCCGGAAAACAACACGAACACACCGCCGATCAGCAGCATGCGGCCGCGCGAGTGGGCATGGACCAGCAGACCGAGCAGAAACAGCAGGACGAAGAAGGCGCAGGGGTTGATACTGTCGAGCAGGCCGAGAGTCACGGTCATCAGCGGCAGGGAGGCGTGCTCCAGCTTGACCTCGCCGAGCAGCGGCAGAGTGATGGTTTCGGCTTCTGCCGGGACGGATGGGGGGATCGGCTCTTTGGCCCGCGCCGGAGGATTGTTCAGTCGTTGCAGCGGATCGGAACAGCCGGTGGCGATGCAGCTTGCCAGGACGTTTTCGATCGGCCGTTTCATCGAGGCGTTGAAGCCGAGCCACATCCGGTCGCCGATGAAAATGGCCGGGGTCGACAACGGGTGTTTACCGTGGGTGTCGACCAGTTTTCGCAGCAGGGTGAAGCTGTCCGGATCGTTCCAGATGTCGTATTCGTGCAGGACCACCGCCGGTTGTTGCTCGACCAGGTTTTCGAGGACCGGGCGAGCTTCGGCGCAGTGCGGGCAGTTGGGAGCCGTGAAAAAGTGAACCGGGACCGGTTCGGTGGCAACAGCAGGTTGAGTCAGGAGCACCGAAGCGGCGAGAATGCTGCATGCAAGGACGATACGCACCATAGTATTCCCCCGCGGGAGCCTGTCCGAAAAAAGTGACTCTCTTGTTTAAAAATAGCACTCCGGATCGGAATTTGCAGAGATTCTAATGTTAGAAAGGCCGGCGAGGTCAGCAAATGGNTTATGCTTTTTCGAGCCCCTCGATCATTCATCGCTGTCGTCAGCCTGCTGGCCTTCCTGTTCGCCGGTCAGACCGGTGTGCTCGGCAAGGTCATCTGTGTCGGCGAAGATGGCGACGTCGAACTGGAATATTCGATCAATGATCTCTGCGTCTCACCGTCCGGGGAGACGGACTGCGCCGCTTTGGGCCAGGAAATCCATGCCCTGGCGTCCGATGACGGGTGCGGAACCTGCCTCGATATCCCGACCTCGCGTGATTTCAGGGCCGTCCGCCACCAGTTCAAAAAGAGTTTTTCCCCTCTGGCAGTCAGCCCACCCGTGTGGGAGGGTGCTCCCCAGGTTGCTGCGATCGGTCGAGACGCCAGTCACGTTCTTTCGCCAGGCCCCCTCAGGGTCAGTCAATCGATTTTATCCCATCGAACCGTTGTCCTCCTGAATTGATCTTTTCCACCTGATCATTCGCCATATCCTGGGGTTTTTTGTTCCCCGGGGCCCAAAATCACATCCAAATAAGAAGTACCGGGAGGTACAACCATGCCCATACGCGCACTGGTTGCTTTCGGTATCGTACTCGGCTCAGGCCTGCTGTTCGTCCCCGGCCCCGGTTATTGTACCGGCCCGCAAGAAGCAGCAAGCGCCGATGATCGAATCGTTACCGAAGAGAAATCCATATTTTCCCTAACCCTTGAACAGGCGCTGAACCGCAGTCTGCAGGGGAATACGGAGCTGAAGTCACACTCGCACGAGGTCCAGGCGGTTGAATATGAAATCGATCAGGCGGGCCGTTATATCAACCCCGAGTTATCGCTGGAGGTTGAAAATTTTGCAGGCAGCGGAGACTTTTCCGGAACCGGAAGCGCTGAAATATCGGTCGTGCTCAGTCAGAAGATCGAACTCGGTGGCAAGCGGCACCAAAGAATATCCCTGAGCGAACAGGACAAAGGTATTGCAGAGCAAGCTTTCATTGCGGCTCGTGTCGAGTTGTTGTCCCGGACGAAGCGACTCTTCGTTGCGGTGCTGGCATCCCAGAAACGTTTGGCCCTGGCCGATGATCAGGCGAAGCTGGCCGACAGGGTGCTCAACACAGTCAAAGATCGTATTGATTCCGGCAAGGCTCCTGAGCTGGAACGATTGCGTTTTGAATCGCTGTTGCTGGAAACGAAATTACGCGAGCAACAGGCGCGTCAGGAGTTGGTTGCGGCACGGAATGCTCTTGCCGTCACCTGGGGTCAGGACGAGGCTGATTTCGAATGGGCGCAAGGCGATATCGAGCAACTTCCGGGGTTTCCGAACCGGCTGGAGTTGATGGCGCTGGTGGACCGAAGTCCCGGTATGGCCGTACAACAGGCGGTATCGACCCGGGCAGGTCAATACGTTTCCCTGGCAGAAATCAGCGGGATCCCTGACCTGACCGTAAGCCTGGGTGGAAAATCCTTCGAGGAGACTGACGATTACGCATTCGTTGCCGGGTTCTCCATTGACCTGCCCCTGTTTGACAGGAACCAGGGGGGTGTTGGGGCGGCGAAGGCCAGGTATGCCCGGAAACAGGCCGACTTGCGCGCCAAAAGGCTTCAATTGCAAACGGAGGTCGGGAATATCTGGAAGACATTGCAGTCGACCTACGCTGAGGCCACCCTGCTAAAAGAGCAGCTTTTACCGACTCTGCAAAGAAGTTTTGAGGCGATCAGTTACGGCTACCAGGCGGGGAAGTACGGTTACCTGGATGTCCTGGATGCCGAGCAAACACTCTTTGCAACAAGAAACCGGTATGTCGACAGCTTGCAGGAGTATCACCAGGCTTTGACGGAGTTGGAAAGGCTGCTCGGCCAAACATTCACGAAAAACGGTACCGAAGCTCTCGCTTCGAATGACCAGTAAAGAGGTTGATCATGAAGAAAATACTGTACACCGGCTCAATTGTTTTCGCCCTCGGACTGTTTCTGCTGATAAGCAATACCGACATGTTTCCCGATGCGCAGGCGGCCGGCGCCGGTGAGCATGCCGGACACGACCATGCAGCGGTCGGGCATGACGATCATGGCAACGACCTTGAATCACTGTTCGGTGAAAGCGAGCATGGCCATGATGACCATGCAGAAGAGGCGCATGCGGGGCATAGTGAAGCCGGGCATGACGATCATGGAGCAAAGTCGTCCGATCCCCACGCCGGTCACGGGCACAAGGATGAACATGGTCATGGACACGGGGCGGATGGGATATGTCCCGAGCACAAGGTGCCCGAAGCGATAGACGCCCTTTGCCAGGCCGGGCATATCGGTGATTTGCGTCCGGGACAGGGGATGAAGGTCCGGTTGGCGTCTCCGGATGTCGCCGCCAAAGCCGGAGTGCGCACCACGAGTCCGCAGCAGGTGGTGTTGGCGCAAGGATCGAGCCTCCACGGGAGGACCATATTTGACCGGGAAAAGTTGGCCCACGTCACTCCGTTGGCGAATGGGGTCGTGCGTAGTGTGAATGCGAAACCGGGGGACTCGGTCGAAAAGGGGGATGTCCTTGTCGAACTTGCGATGCCGGAGCTGGCAAACATTACGGCAGATTTTGTCACCTCACTGGCCCAGCGTGAACAGTTCAGGGCCACGTTTGAGCGCGAACGAGACTTGTTGGAACGCGGCATTACCTCGAGACGGGAATTCCAGCAGGCGGAAGCCGATTATCGCGGGATACAAAGCAAGGTCGACAAGTTCCGCAACCAGTTGCTGAACTACGGCCTGAGACCTGCCGACCTCGAGGCGATTGTCCAGACGCGTGACATCGGCGCCGTCGTTGCTCTTCGCGCACCATTCGGTGGTGTCGTCACCGATTTACAGACCGCCGTGGGTGAAGCCGTCAATTCCGGCAAGACGCTGGTGACGATTGCCGATCTCGATTCGTTATGGGTTGAGTTGGCGATCCCGGAATCTCTGATCTACCGGGCTGAAGTCGGAGCGACAATTCAAGCGCAATTCAAAGGTCTGCCGGGGCATCTGTTCAGCGGCGAACTGTTCCAGGTTGGTGCCATCGTCGATGAAAGAACACGGACGTTGACCGCCCTGGCCGAGGTCGCCAATCCGGGACATTACCTCAAGACCGGAATGTTCGGCAATGTACAGATCCTGGCCGGTGAAGCCACGGCACAATTGGCGATCCCGGCGGATGCCGTCCAGAATATCGATGGATTACCGTATATCTTCGTTCAGGATAATGATGACCTGTTCGAGCTGCGTCGCGTGACAACCGGTCCCAACCAGGGTGGTTTGATGGCGATTGTCGCGGGCCTCGGCCCCGACGATCTGGTCGTGTACGGTCAGGGGTTCGCGCTTAAATCCGAGGTGCTCAAAGCCCGGCTCGGCGCGTCCTGCGCCGATCACTAAGGGAGGGCATCCATGCTGGAAAAACTGATCACGGTTGCCCTGCGCAATCGTCTTGCGGTCATTTTGTGTTTCCTGATCGCCTTTGCCGCCGGGCTCTGGTCGCTGCTGCGCCTCCCGGTCGACGCGTTCCCGGATACGACGCCGGTCCAGGTACAGATCAACACCACGGCCCCATCCCTCGGCCCGGAAGAGATCGAGAAGCAGATCTCCCTGCCGGTTGAATTGTCCATATCTGGATTGCCCGGACTGGTTCATGTCCGTTCCATCTCCAAGTTCGGCCTCTCCCAGGTGGTCGCCATTTTCGAAGATGAGATGGCAATCCTCGATTCCCGGCAGCTCATCGTCGAGCGGTTGGCAGGCGTGGAACTGCCCGAGGGGATCGAACGCCCCGAACTCGGTCCGATTTCAACCGGGCTGGGTGAAGTGTTTCACTACCTTCTCCGATCGGATAATCCGACGCGTGGTCTGGACGAACTCCGCACCCTGCACGACTGGGTGGTGAAGCCCGAGTTGCGTAAAGTGGCCGGTGTCGCCGAGGTCAATTCCTGGGGCGGTCTCGAAAAACAGTATCACGTGACCATTTCCCCTGAGGCGCTGATCAAGTTTGGCCTGACCTATGACGACGTCGCGACCGCTTTGCGGGAGAACAACGCCAACGTCGGAGGGGGACAGGTGGTGACCGGCGGGCAGACCCTGCTGGTGCACGGTCTCGGTCGTGTCGCGACGGTCGATGAAATCGCCAAAATCGTCATTACGGCCTACCAGGGGACACCGGTCCTGATCGAGGACGTCGCTGAGGTGGCCATCGGCCACGAGCTGCGGCGCGGAGCGGTCTCGGCCGGGGGCAAGGGCGACGTCGTTCTCGGTCTCGGTTTCATGTTGATGGGAGAAAACAGCCGCACCGTTACCTCCGAACTGAAAATCGCGCTGGAGAAGGTGCGTCGGGCCCTGCCGGAGGATGTCATCCTGGAAACGGTCTACGACCGGACAGAGCTGGTTGACCAGGTGATCCAGACGGTCAAGCACAATCTGGCAGCCGGAGCGTTGCTGGTGATCGCGGTGCTGTTCCTGTTGCTGGGGAACCTGCGGGCCGGTCTGCTGGTCGCCGCAACCATCCCGATGGCAATGCTGTTTGCGGCCTTCGGTATGCAGGAAATGGGGATTGCCGCCAGCCTGCTCTCGCTGGGGGCGGTTGATTTCGGCATCCTGGTCGATGGTTCGGTGGTGATGACCGAGGCGAATCTGCGCCGTTTGACCGAGAGACAAATAAAACTTGGACGACCCTTGAGCGTTGCCGAACGGTTCGATGCGATTTTGGCCTCGAGCCAGGAGGTGGTCAGGCCGATCATCTTCGGCCTTGGGATCATCGTCCTGGTCTTTCTGCCGGTGCTGACCCTGGAAGGGATCGAGGGGAAGATGTTCAAGCCGATGGCCTGGACCTTTATCTTTGCCCTTCTCGGGGCATTGCTGGTGGCGGTGTTTCTTTCCCCGGTCCTCTCGTTCCTGTTCCTGCCGAAACAGGTGAAGTTGCACGATCGGCGAATCGACGGATGGCTGAAGCGTGCTTACGGAACCTCGCTTGAGTTCGTCCTGCGCGGCCGCAACCTCTTCCTTGGAGCCGTTTCCATCGTTCTGGTGCTCGCGACCCTCTTCGGTTTCCGCCTGGGAGGAGAGTTCCTGCCCCGGCTTTCGGAGGGATCTTTGGTCGTGAGCCTGGTTCGACTCGCCGGGGTCTCAGTGGATGAGTCGATCGCCTACAACACCGAGATCGAAAAACTCCTGCTGAAGGAGTTCCCCACTGAGGTTCGCCAGGTCTGGAGCCGTCTCGGCAGCGCCGAGGTGGCGACCGACCCAATGGGAACGGAGCTGACCGATGTCTTCCTGGCATTGTATCCCCGTGACCAATGGACCAGAGTGTCAAACCAGGCGGAACTGACCGCCGAGGTTGAAAAAGCGCTGCACGGCCTGCCCGGCATCCGCAGCGTTCTCTCGCAGCCGATTGAACTGCGGGTCAACGAGATGCTCTCGGGTATCCGCGGCGATGTCGGTATCAAGATCTACGGCGATGATTTCGAGCAGCTGGTTCTCCTGGGGGGGCAGGTTGAACATGCCCTGGCTGAAATCCCCGGTGCGGCCGATGTCGCTGTTGAGCAGATTACCGGTCAGCCGACCTTGCAGGTCGAGGTCGATCGAAAGGCACTGGCCCGGCACGGCGTGGCCGCCAAGGATGTGCTCGATATGGTCGCCGCCGTCGGCACTCCCCAGGTCGGCGATGTGTTTGAGGGGGAGAGATCCTTTCCCCTGGTTCTCAGGTTGCCGGAGAGTCATCGGAGTGATCCGGAGCTGTTGGCCAACATGCTGATCCCGACCCGGACCGGGGCCATTCTTCCCCTGAAAGATTTGGCGGAGATCCGCGAGGTGAACCGCCCATCGACCATCAACCGGGAATGGGGACGGCGCCTGATCAAGGTCCAGGTCAACGTGCGTGATCGTGACATCGCCTCATTCGTCGAAGATGCCAGGCAGCGGATCGCCAGCGAGGTGACCTTGCCGGAAGGCTACCTGATCGAATGGGGCGGGCAGTTCGAGAACCTGGAACGTTCGCAGAAGCGCCTGATGCTGGTGGTCCCTCTGACCCTGGTGCTGATCTTTGTTCTGCTCTATGCCAGCCTGAAACGGATCCGTGATGTGTTGATCATCTATACCGGCATTCCCCTGGCGGCGGTCGGCGGCATTTTTGCCCTCCACCTGCGCGGAATCCCGTTCAGTGTCAGCGCGGCGATCGGCTTTATCGCCCTCTCCGGAATCGCGGTTTTGAACGGTCAAGTCCTCGTGTCGGCCATCCGCGGATTGCTGCGTGAAGGGGTTCCCCTGGCCGAAGCTGTGACCGGTGCGGCCAAGCAGCGCCTTGTGCCGGTTCTCGCCACGGCGGTGACCGATGCCGTCGGTTTCTTGCCGATGGCGGTCTCGGTCGGAGTGGGGGCCGAGGTGCAAAGACCGTTGGCGACCGTCGTGGTTGGCGGAGTTTTGACCTCGACTCTCCTGACGCTGTTCGTTCTTCCCGCTCTTTACCTGCTCTTCGCGCGCAAAGGTGATACCGGCGGGAGATGACTTTTTGGTCGTTTTTCGAAATGACGGGTTTTCATGGGAGCCATAGCATCACTCACCAGACAGGAGGAATTATGCAAGGCGCCACAAAGTACGTTGTTTTTATCGGTATGATATTGATCGTTTCGGGGTTGTTCGCGGGAGAGGCATTTGCCCGGGAGATAGAAGTCTCTGTCGGACCCACGGTGTCGGTCTCGGTTGAACGGGCCGCAGCTGTTGAAGCCGCCGGTCCTGGGTTGATGATTTCCGGGCAGTTGAAACGGCTCCACAGGGTGCCCATGGTTGGGCACCTTCATGCGTACGGGTTTACGGAGACATCGGAACTGGTGGAGCAGGTCACACACCGGGTGGCCGGTCTGAACTCGCAAAGGGGCGGGGAAATCCGGATTCCATTCAGGGTGTCGATGGAAAACTCCTCTGCTGCGATCAGCCGAATATTGCTTGAGTACCATGGACCGGTCTCTTGTGAAATCTGACCACAATGGCATTGCGGCCAATGAGAGGGACCGCTTATGCCGCATCCGGTGAGATTTGCAGTGCCTCGTCCTTTGTAGAACAAAAAAAGCGGCCAACCATGATTTCGTGGTTGGCCGCTTTTGATTTGTCCCGACGGGTCTGTTTCATTGGTGGATCAGAAACTTCACCATGGGCAGGAGTTTCTGTGTGTCGTCTTTTGAAAGGTAGGCGACGCAGCCGTTCTTTTTGACCCGGTTGAGTTTTTCGAGTTCTCCGCTGATCAGGATAATCGGGGTCAGGCGGTTGGCCTGGTTTTTCTCCTTGATGTACTTGACCAACTCCATCCCGTCGATGCCGGGCATGATTAAATCCGTGATGATGAGATCAAATTCGTTCGCGGCACTCTGGTCATGCTGGTCCGGTGTCTCCAGGATCTCGATTGCATTTTCACCCGAGTTCGCCAATTCGACCTGGTAGTTGTCGCTCAGTTGATCGGAGAGTTTGGCGCGGGCGACCGGGCAGTCATCCACGATTAAAAGTCTTTTCCGGGACCTGGACTTTCTGACAGTCGGTTTCAATCCAGAAATCATGCGCTACCTGCTTTCCAATCTATGCCTGCGATTAGAATCAAAGCAAAGAAATGCGATCTCTTCGTCGTAGGCCGAAGAGGATCTCCTTGTCGACTTGTTGGGGAGAATGCCTAACGGCCATTAATGATTTCATACTTAATCGATAGGAATATAGTCTTTAGAAAAGTTGATGTCTACCGGAATGTGTTTCCACGACCTGCGACGATACGGCAACATGGGTGTTCGGAATGATGATTCTGGTTCGCGGGGAAGGAAAGTGGCGCGCCCGGAAGGAGTCGAACCCTCAACCCCCAGATCCGAAGTCTGGTGCTCTATCCAGTTGAGCTACAGGCGCGTCGGAATTTCCAATATCATAGCAGACGATCCCGGTTTGATCATCCGGAAATAACTTAGCAGAAACCCTGTGAGCGGAGCATGGCGCCGCAGAGTTTATACAGCAGGCGGGCGCCGACGTTCGCGTCCCATTCGCCATCCCCGGCGGAAGAGACCTCGCACAGGTCGAAGCCGATCAGTTGACGGCCGCTGGCCGCCAAGGCTTCGAGCAGGTAGGCTGCTTCCTCGAACTGTAGCCCGCCAGGGACCGGGGTGCCGGTGCCGGGACAGCAGGCCGGGTCGAGACCGTCGATGTCGAACGAGACGTAGACCTGCTGCGGCAGGGAGGAGATGATCGCCTCCACCACCTGGGAAAAAGAGTCGCCGGAGGCTTTGCGCCGAAACAGGTCATAGCTGGAGAAGATGTTGTTCCGCTCACCCAGGGCGCTGGCGTAAGCCCTTTCCGCCCGGGAATAGTCCCGGATGGCGATCTGGACCAGCGGGCCGACGTTATCCAGCCGCTCCATCACGTTATGAAAGATCGAGGCGTGGGACCAGCTGAAGCCTTCGTAAGCCACGCGCAGGTCGAGGTGGGCGTCGATGTGCAGGACGCCGAATCCTTCCGGGTGAGCTTCAGCCAGCGCCTGTAGAAACCCGAACGGCACCGAATGGTCGCCGCCGACCAGCCCGACCAGTTTGCCCCGGCCCAGCTCATCCTTGGTTTGTTCGTAGACCTGCCGGTTGAGCCAGTCACAACTCTGGTTGACCATCTCCAGTTCCGATTCCGCCCGTTCACCAACCTCCAGTGCGTTGATCGCCCGCAGGGCCGCGGCCCGGGCCGACTCATTCCGTGATTCGATGGTCTCGATGCCCGGCAGCAGGGCGATGCCGGCCCGGTACGGGTTGCCGAACGCCTCGTCTTCAAGGTCGAGTTGATGACTCGCAGTGCGGATCGCCTCGGGAGCTATGGCGGTTCCTCCCCCATAGGAGGTGGTCACCTCCCAGCCGACCGGCAACAGGACCAGCGCCGCTTCCTGCGGGTCGAGACGGGCGCCGAGAAAACCGGAGTCGGGATGCGGCGGCAGGCCGGTTTCGAGTTCGGCGATGACCTTGGCAAGCGGAAGGTGCTCGGGCACGGGGCCTCCTTGCGTGCGGGGTTCGTCTCCAGAAGGATCACGTCAGATACTTGAGAATACCCGAGTTTTCAGGTTTTGACAAAGAGTTCGAAAGGGTGAATCCGGGTGGGGAAGGTTCAGGCAGGCGGGACCGCTAAGGTTTGTGACAAGGATGATCTTTCAGGTAGCGGTTCAACATGCGACCGGCTGTTTTACGGGCCCGCCGGTAGTTGAAGATGCCGATGACCACCAGGATAATCAGCAGTATGCACGTGAGGAGATATGCCATTCTTTGCCTCCCCCTTTATTTTATCGCAGAGCGATGGTCGCGGGTTGAGGTGGTATGGCCATTTGAAAGTTGAATCCCCTCTACCTGTCCCATAACCTGCGCGCCTCCGTTCCGTCAGCACCAATCCCTGGAATGCAAATAAGGTAGGGGACTGGCTCCGCTATGTGCCTGCCCCTTTGGTTAGATACCCCGGTAGAACCTCCAAAACAGCTATAATTTGTAGGCAGCAAATAGAATTGTCAGGGTTTTTTCACGGTCAGATTGGAAAAGAATCGGACATCTCCATTGCTGAATTTCAGGGTTTATAGGAATAAGTGAATCAGGACGTTTTTGAATACCTGATTAGAAATAGGAGAATTAATAGGAACGGTCATCTAATTGACCGTTCTTTATATTTTGATAGATTAGTAGTGTCTTAGATATCGAGGTTTATAGGGAACTGTTAGCCGAAGTGGGCGCTATAAAAACTCATGTGATTTTAGGAAATGGCATTTCATTGACCGCAGATGTATAAAAGAAAGAACAGGCAGCATCCCCCCGCCAGTGGATCCGTCTGGTTGTCGTGTATCTCTTCATCCCACTGGTGCTTTTCGTGTGCGGGGGAGATCTCGGTTGGTGGCAAGCGTGGATCTACTCACTGCTGATTGTTGCAGCCGGTCCGGGGGGGCGCATTATTGCCGAACGGCGACATCCGGGGTTGATGGCCGAACGACAAAATATGGAAAAGGCCCAAACGGCTAAAGCCTGGGACAAGGTCCTTGCACCGTTGATGGCGCTGAGCGTGAGTTTCCCACCGGTTATTGTTGCCGGGCTCGATCATCACTTTGGCTGGTCACCCGTATTTTCGTTGTGGCTTGTCGTGCTCGGTTTCATCCTGATCTCACTCGGATACGCTTTTGCTGCGTGGGCATTGATAGAGAACCGCTTTTTCTCCAGCGTGGTGCGTATTCAGTTGGATCGAGGACATGTGGTGTGCGACAGTGGCCCTTATCGGATTGTGAGACATCCGGGCTATGCTGGAAATATGTTGGCACTCCTGGGTGTTGTGCTGGCCTTAAGCTCGATATGGGCACTTATTCCGGTTGCGTTAGCGCTTATCATAGCGGTGATTAGAACTGTGTTGGAAGACCAGACTCTAAAGGACGAGTTGCCGGGCTATCGCGACTATGCGCAACGCGTGCGCTATCGATTGATTCCTCGGATTTACTGAAGGGGCTCATCTGTGCTATTTGATGCGGCGGTCCTCGCAAAAGTGAGCAAGGTTATCGCATTCGGGTCAGTTGCGGGCCTGTAAGTTATTTTGTGTAGTTTCCTATAAGTCACCATTAATAAGATGGCAAAATGGCCCTTCAGCTCTGGAGGGGCCATTCTCATTTTGCAGGAATTGTTATAATTTTCCTTCCTTTCTATTTTGAAGGGTATAACACTTATAACAGGAGTTTCAGGAGGGCCAGACTTTTGACGACCAGATAAAAAGGGCTATTATTAACTTATATCAATGGTTTGGAAACTGTAAAGCTAGAGCAATGTTTTGAATCGAATCCTTTATGAGTGAACACCTGTCACATAAACTTTCCTTCTTAGACCGTTGGTTGACCTTATGGATATTTGTCGCCATGGCAGTTGGGGTGATAATTGGCTGGCAGGTTCCTGGTGTCGAGCCATTTATCAATTCATTCCAGGTCGGAACCACCAATGTACCGATAGCCATCGGTCTGATCGTAATGATGTACCCACCTTTCGCGAAGGTCCGTTATGAGGAGCTGCCGCTTGTTTTCAGCAATACCCGAATCCTTGGTTTGTCCCTGATCCAGAATTGGCTTATTGGGCCGGTGCTTATGTTCGCACTGGCAGTGGTCTTCCTTCCGGACAAGCCAGATTATATGGTCGGCCTGATTATGATCGGATTGGCGCGCTGTATCGCTATGGTCATCGTCTGGAATGAGTTGGCCAAGGGGAGCACTGAGTACGCCGCCGGACTGGTTGCCTTCAACAGTCTGTTCCAGGTGTTTTGCTACAGCATCTATGCTTGGTTCTTTATCACCTTTCTGCCGCCTCTGCTCGGACTGGAGGGAGTTGCGGTAGATATTTCTATCGGACAGATTGCCGAAAGCGTCTTCATCTATCTCGGTGTTCCATGTATTGCCGGAGCTTTGACTCGTTTGGTCGGTGTCAAGATATTGGGGCGCGAGGAATATCATCGCCGTGTGGTTCCAAAGATTGGGCCGCTGACCCTGATCGCGCTGTTGTTCACCATCGTTGTGATGTTCAGCTTGAAAGGAAATCTGATCGTCCAACTTCCACTCGACGTGTTACGCATTGCAATTCCGCTACTGATCTACTTCATTATTATGTTTCTAGTTTCATTTTGGATGGGAAAACGACTTGGTGCAGATTACTCTCGCACTACGACACTGGCCTTTACGGCCGCCAGCAACAACTTTGAACTTGCTATTGCCGTTGCCGTTGCCGTTTTCGGGCTGAACTCTGGAGCAGCCTTTGCTGCTGTGATTGGCCCACTGGTAGAGGTGCCAGTCATGATCGCGCTTGTGAATGTGGCTTTTTGGTTTCAGAGAAGATGGTTTAGAGAGTCATATATTTAGAGGTATTAAATAGACAAAGCGTCTCACATCACACCATCAATAAGATGGGAAAATGGCCCTTCCGCTTCGGAGGGGCCATTCTCATTTTGCAGGAATCATAGTAATCATCTGCAAGCCCTTGACTCTTCCCCCTCCAAACCAGGAGGAGGATTTTCAGTAAAATTTATTTGGTTTTAGCATTTGGGTTACATCCAAAAACCAGATTTTTTTAAGGCAGGCTTTCTAGATTTGAAGACCAGCCGAAACACGCATGGTAAATTTTAATCATTGAAGGGAGATTTGGTATCTATTAGATTGAATTGGTTTATTGTCAAAGTCATGAAACCAAGACAAAAGGTGAAGATCATTGCGTGAAAATTTCGATAAAGAACCTGAATTCAAATTTTCTGATTTTTTTGATCTCGACTCAATCCAGAAAATTCAAGACGAATTTTCAAAAGTCACCGGGGTCGCATCGATCATTACGCGCCCTGACGGCTTGCCGCTAACCTCCCCAAGTAATTTTTGCTCACTTTGTAAAGACATCATACGTAAAACAGACGTCGGTTTGGCGAACTGTTTCAAGTCAGATTCTATTCTCGGACAGATGAAAAACGATGGGCCCCAAATTCAGCCCTGCCTCAGCGGCGGCTTGATGGATGCCGGTACGCGTATCCTTGTCGGGGACAAACATGTCGCTAACTGGCTCATCGGCCAAGTACTCGATGAATCATGCAATATGGAAAATATGCTGGCTTATTCACGTGAAATCGGAGCAGCTCCCGATGAATACAAAAAGCACCTAGAACAGGTCACCCGAATGTCAAAATCCCAATTCGAAGGGGTGGCTCAACTTTTGTTTTTGATGGCTAAGCAGATAGGTGATCAGGCACTTCTCAATCATCAACTGGGACAAAAAATTGCCGAAATCGGGCAAAGAAAGGAATTACTTAAAGAGAGTGAGGAGCGCTACAGAGGACTGCACGAAGCCTCTTTTGGCGGCGTAGTGATACATGACCAGGGGTTGATTCTGGATTGCAATGAAGGATTATCTGAAATTACCGGTTATTCTCACGATGAACTTGTCGGCATGAATGGCCTTCTCTTGATCCATCAAGACTCGCTGGACACGGTATTGAAAAATATCAAACGTGGATACACTGAAAGGTATGAGGTCGTCGGCGTCAGAAAAAATGGCGATTGTTATCCGTTGTCAATTCGCGGGAAAAATGTATTCTACAAAGGGCGTGAAGTTCGGGTAATCGAATTCAGGGACATCAGCGATATTAACCAGGCCGAAGCTAAACTTCGAAAAGTCGAGAAGACACAAAAGGCTATTCTGGACAACATAAATAATGTCGTCACCATTGTAGACAAAGACGGAATTGTCCGTTTTAAAAGTCCGAATATTCAAAAAATATTCGGATGGACGCCAGACGAAATCGTTAACCATTCCGCGTGGGACAATATTTACCCTGACGATCTGCCCCGCATTCAGACATTTTTCTCACAACTACTCAATGGCAATTTTGACTCAGGTAAAATCGAAAGCAGATATTTATGTAAGGACGGTACTTACAAGTGGGTCGAATTCAACGCTTTTAATCGTCTCAACGATGCTGACATCAAAGGCATTTTGGTGTCTTATCACGATATATCTTTACGCAAAAAGGAAGAAAGCCGCTTTGAAGACATTGCCAACAGTATTGGCGAATGGATCTGGGAAATAGATATTAATGGAAATTTCCTGTATTGCTCCGGACGGTCTGAAAACATCGTAGGTTATTCTCCTTCTGAATTCATCAGAAAATCTATTTTTGACTTTATAACCGAAGAAAAAAGGGAAGAGACTCGAAAGCTTATCTCCTCGTTCATTGCCGCCGGAAAACCTTTTAAGGACTGCGAATGTCTTTATCTGCACAAGGATGGTCATCATGTCCATATCGCAAAAAGCGGTACGCCGGTTTTCTCAGAAGGCGGTGAGTTGGTTGGTTACCGGGGAGTTAATTCGAACATAACGGAAAAGAAAAAACTTTTTGAGATGCAGTTAAGAAGCAGTCAACTTTCGGCTCTTGGAGAAGTTGCCGCCGGCGTTGCCCACGAAATTAACAATCCAATAACTGGCGTCATCAATTACTCACAAATTTTGCTCAACAAATCGAATGACAACAATATAGAAAAAAGCATTTTGGAGCGAATTAACCGAGAAGGTGAACGTATTGCCAAAATCGTTAAAAATTTGCTGCATTTTGCTAAGAACAATGAATATGAGGTTGAGTGTTTCCGTCCCCTAGATGCAATAACAGAACCACTCAATCTCATGCACCAGCAAATGATAAACGACGAAATCATAATTACAATAGACATCGATGAAGATTTCCCCGAGATTTATGGAAATCAGCTTGAATTTGAACAGGTGATTGTCAACATTTTGAGTAATTCTAAATATGCATTAAATAAAAAATATGCAGAAAAAAAAGGGAAGAGAATCTCCATAAAGGGATCGGTTGTTGACCAATATGAATCACGTTTTGTTGTTATCAAGATTAGGGATAACGGCTGTGGTATCCCCAAAAAGTCCCTTGGAAAAATCTTCAATCCTTTCTTTACGACAAAACCGGCCGGGATTGGCACCGGTTTAGGTCTAAGTATATCTTCAGAAATTCTCAGCAAATACCATGCACGACTATTTGTTCATAGTGAAGAGGGAGAATTTACTGAAATCACACTCGAATTTCCGGTAGAGGACTGCCAATAATTTTCCACAACAATTATGGTTTCATCCGGCCAGACTCTTGAAAATCAAAACTTACGAAAGAGAAAAGAACAGAAAAAATGGAAGTGATTTAGAATAAAGCCTTATGAGACTTAGAATTTTTATAATTGACGACGAGGAGAGCATCCGTTTCACGTTTAAGTGGCACCTTGAGAGTAAAGGTCATGAGGTCATCGTAGCTGAAGATCCATTGGGTTGTGATGTTTACCATGGCTGTGACTGCCAGAAAGACGACGTCTGCGGAGATCTTTATTTAGTTGATTACCAGATGCCAACTATGAATGGTTTGGATTTTTTTGAAATGATACATGAGCGCGGATGCAAGACAAATCCGGCGAACAAATACATTATGTCCGGAAATGTCACTACAATTGACATGGAGAGGGTAGAAAAAATTTGCTGTAAAGTTTTACAGAAGCCAATAAGGCTTAAAGAATTGGATGAAATAGTTGAGGGATTACTAAAAAAAATAAATCCTGAAAGAGAGTTGACCCCCCTTAGCGTTATGAGGGAAAAAGCAGAGAGGTACAAAACAAAAAAAATCTGAATTGCCTTCTCCTCACACAGGAGCAAGTGCGCTCCAGGTCGCGCTATTCTCAAAAGTCACGACTTCTGAGACGAAAAACGGCCTCTTATTGATAGAGATATTTGAGAGATGAAAATGATGGCCATCGGAAAGCGGGTGGCCTTTTCTCTTGCCGCAGTGATTTTTTAGTGTGCGGGTTGTTTCACCATTCTTGAGTCCAAGTTATCTTCAAGCTGATATTTATAGACTCAATTGGTTTTTCCATACAAGGCTCCTGCTATGTCTCATGCCATATTGTTCGCATTGTTAAGCTTGTTCTCCGCTGGCCTGCTCGATGTCGTCTATAAACGTTACAGCAGGAAAGATCGCTCCCGAGGCACCTACGTCTTCGGCATTGGTGTTGTCTGGTTTGTGCTACAGGCGGCAACTCTGGTCGTAAGTGGAGAACCGTTGGTTGTTGATACGCCTTCGATCCGTTTCGGACTGTTTGCCGGGTTGTGCCTGACGCTCTCAAACCTCCTGCTGCTGGAAAGCTTGACGCATATAAATATCAGCTTGGGGTCAACAGTGTATCGCCTGAATACTTTAGGTGTTGTGGTGATGGCCTTTTTGTTTTTGGGTGAAGGTCTTGGCTCATTGAAACTGCTGGGTGTTGGCCTGGGAGTCGTCGCAGTTGGCCTGCTCTACAAGCCTGATTCCAAAACAGTGTCTACGGAGAAAAACGACCATTTTTTACTGTTCTTTTTGCTAGCCGTTGCCGCCTCACTGTTCAGAGCTGGATACGGCGTAATTACACGAGGTGGGATCTTAAACCAGGCGAATCCGCAAACAATGCTTTTGGTCTGTGCTCTCTGCTGGGTGGTTGGCGGGGCTCTCTATGCACGTTTACGCGAGGGGCGCTTTCGCTTGACAAAAAAGAAGGTGGGATATGCATTGGCCTCTGGAGTGTTGGTTTTTCTGGTTGTTGCCTTCCTGATGCTGGCCGTGAAGCACGGTGAGGCCAGCATTGTCATTCCTATTGCAAACATGAGTTTTGTTATGGCAATGGCCCTTTCTGTGATCTTGCGATACGAAACGTTCAATTTCAGAAAAGGTGCAGCAATGGTAGTTGCCTGTCTCGCCATTGCGTCCTTAACGTTAGCGGCAAGTTGAAACTATTATTGTTAGTCACGATTTGTAAGAAGGATTTTGTTTGGCCGTTATGCGTTCTGTAAGGCCTGTCGCAACTGCTTCTTGGATTGTCTGGGGACACTTGGAAAGATGCTGACATGCGACAAAGCCAGACGGTGTCTGTCAGCTCAGGTCACGTCTACTACAGATAAAAAAGGGGCCTGTGAATACATCCACAAGCCCCAATCCCTTTGGTTCAATCAATATTTCCGTTCTGTTTAACTCAGTAACCATCCCGCTCTTTATACCGCGCGACCATAACGCTCCGGACATGTTTGCCGAAGTTCCGTTCACGACGGCGCTTTTCTGCGATGGTCTCGGAGTTACGTTGCTGCTCTGCCATCAGCTTTTGATAGTTGGTCAGGCGCCGCGGGCTCAGGTCTCCCCAGGCAATGGCAGCCTTGACGGCACAGCCCTCTTCGCTCTGGTGCAGACAGTCGTTGAAACGACAGCTTTGGGCTAACTCCTCGATATCTTCGAACAGAGAAGAGACACCACTCTGGCAGTCGCTGAGCTGAAGTTCTCGCAATCCGGGGTTGTCGATGAGCAAGCCACCGCTCGGCAGCGAGTGCAGCGTACGCGATGTCGTGGTGTGGCGCCCCTTGGCGTCGTCATCCCGGATCGTTCCGGTCTCCTGCCTGGACACACCACAAAGAGTGTTGATCAGGGTTGATTTGCCGACTCCGGATGATCCGACCAGGGCGACGGTCTGGCCGCAGGCGCACCAGGTGAGAAGCGACGCGACCGAAGATGAATCCAATGCGTTGACCGTTTCCACGGCGATATCAGGATTCAGGCCGATGGCCTGTTGTTGGTATGCGGAGACGTCATCGGCCAGGTCGGCCTTGGTCAGCACCACTACCGGGTCGACTTTTGATTCCAGAGCCAAGGCCAGGTAGCGCTCAAGCCGCGAAGAATTGAAATCCTGGTTACAGGAGGTGACGACGAACAGGGTATCGACGTTGGCCGCCATCAACTGGACTTTAGACTCAATGCCCGCTGCTTTCCGGCGAATCAGGCTCTTGCGTTCCAGCATTCTTTGCGGTTGCCCGCTCGATGGATCAAGCAGCAGCCAGTCGCCGACAGTCGGCAGCTCCTCAGGGTCTCGCAAATGCCACTGCCCGGGCAGTGTGATCATCTGGGCACCGTGCTCGCTGGCAACATCGATGGCGTTGCGATGAACGGCCAGGACGCGGGCGGGCTTTGTCGACTCCCACTCCTCGAGGCTCAGTTGTTGTTGAAAAAAATGACTCCAGCCCAGTTCGGGCAGGGAAAAAGATAATTCGGACATAGAAACCCCCTTCGGATTGAAAATCCGAAAAGAAAATACTTTGGCACACGTATGCCAAACAGGCTTAGGTGGGTTTCTTGATTCGGTAAGAAACCCGGTATCAATACCGGGCAAAGAAAGGATGCG
Source organism: Desulfuromonas sp. (assembly GCA_002868905.1). GTDB lineage: Bacteria > Desulfobacterota > Desulfuromonadia > Desulfuromonadales > Geothermobacteraceae > BM304. Next base: position 12,926 of record PKUA01000005.1, on the reverse strand, counting down.
GGGAAAGGGAAACAGGCTAGGCCCTCAGTCCCTCCTTTGCCTTATTGCAGTTGATGACAAGCTCCACAATGTCCTCCTTTCTTTTTGGTTAGATTTGACTCAGATTACCAGCAGTGAATCAGACGTGTCAATGGGTGTTGATCGCTCTTCTGCCCGCGATCGGGTCAAACTCCCCAACCATGCCACCCATGAGCATCTCGTAAGGTTTGTTATACTTGCTTGCGTTGAGATCATATTTGCCAGGTTTATAAAGGTGGGGTTATGTGGTTGTCTTTGCTCTGGCTGGTCGCAGCTATTGTCGCCGGGTTGTTGCTGAATGCGGTGTTGTTCAAGGTTGTCCTGGATCGTTTCAAGTCCCTGGACGAATCACGACGGTTGAAGATCAGGGCGAGGTTTTACCCGCTCCTGCAGCTGCTGATCCCCATTCTCATCCTGTTGCTGTTTCTCCCATCTCTTGAGCTTGGCTCCGTCGCGATGACGATTCTCAGCCGTCTGACGAGCCTCTTCTTCATCGGGCTGGTCGCATGGGGGCTGATTCAGCTGGTGTTTACCGGCCGGGAGGTCCTGCTCGCCCGGTATGATATCGACGTCAAGGATAACCTCAAGGCGCGGGCGGTGCATACCCAGGTCAACGTCCTGGTCAAAATCGGAGTGATCGTGATCGGGGTGGTCGCCGTCGCCTCGGCGATGATGATTTTCGAGAATGTCCGCCAGCTCGGCACCAGCATTCTCGCCTCGGCCGGTGTGCTCGGCATTATTGTCGGTTTCGCGGCGCAGCGGAGCATCGCCACCCTGCTGGCCGGGCTGCAGCTCGCCATCACCCAGCCAATCCGGATCGATGACGTGGTGATCGTCGAGGGGGAGTGGGGGCAGATCGAGGAGATCACCCTGACCTACGTGGTGGTGCGGATCTGGGACCTGCGTCGTCTCGTGCTGCCGACCAGTTACTTTCTTGAGAAACCGTTCCAGAACTGGACCCGGACCTCGGCCGACCTGCTGGCCACGGTCACCGTCAATGTCGATTACCGCATGCCGGTCGAGAGGGTCAGGGAGTATCTCCAGGACATTCTCAAGGCGAACGGATTGTGGGATGGAAAAGTCTGGCGGCTGCAGGTGACCGGGGCCGGCGAACAAACCATCGAACTCCGGGCGTTGATGAGTGCCGCCAACGCTTCCGATGCCTGGGACCTTCGTTGCCAGGTCAGGGAGCAACTGATCGATTTTCTGCAGTCAAACCACACCGAGTTTCTGCCCCGGCTGCGAGCCGAGGTCTCTAATCCGGATTCTTGAACAGAGGGAAGACGCTGATGAAATCTTTAATCATGGTCGGAATGCTGCTGCTGGTAATGATGGTTGGACCGTTGTCCAGGCTGGCGTCGGCTGCGTCCGTGACCCTGGCCAACGGCGATCGGGTCACCGGGGATATCGTCTCTTTGCAGGAGGGCAAACTCCTGGTGCAGACCGCCTATGCCGAGAAGCCGCTCGAGTTTGCCTGGCAGGATGTCGCTCTTCTCGAATCGGCCACAGCACTGAAAGTCGTGCTCGATTCCGGGGAGATCCTGCAAGGGAAGGTCAGTTCTGATGACGCCCCCGGACAGGTGCGCATCGAACGACCGGAGATGGCGGCAGGGAAAATCCCGCTTGAGACGGTGACGGCGATCAATCCCCCGGAGAAAAAACCGGTCAGGCTCAAGGGGAGTATCTCCCTGGCCGGGACCTACCAGACCGGAAATACGGACAAGTCCGGCCTCAGCTTCTCCCTCGACGGGGTGCGCAAGGATCAAAGCCATCGCTTCACTCTCGGCTTGCTTTACAATTACGCCAAGGAGGATGACACGATTTCGGCACGTAGCAGTTTCGGCCGGTTGAAATACGATTATTTCTTCACCGAGCATGTCTACGGCTATTTGAATATCGAGATGCTCTACGACAAGTTCAGGGATCTCAACCTGAGGGTCGTGGTCGGGCCCGGGGTCGGTTACCAGGTGTGGGACGAGGAGAAGAGCGCCCTTGCTTTCGAGGCGGGTGTCGCCTATTACAACGAGGACCGGGAGCAGGGGGAGGATGATTCGTATGTCACGGCACGACTGGCTGCCCTGTTCCGGTATGCGTTTTCGTCGGGGTTGGAGTTCTCGGAGAGTTTCTCCTACTATCCGAGCCTGGAAAACCTCGATGTTTATACGATCCGCAACGAGGCGGCCCTCACCGCGCCGGCCGCCTTCGGCTGGGCGCTGCAGTTGAAGAACATCCTCGATTACGAGAGCGAACCTTCTTTTGCGGAAACGAAAAAAACCGACAGCACCTGGCTGCTTGGATTGAATTATTCCTTTTGACCAGTGGCGTCAGTTGTTCGGCAGGGTGACGGTGACGGTGGTTCCGATGCCGAACTCGCTTTGAATGTTGATACCCCCGCCGTGTGCCACGACGATCTGCCTGGCGATGCTCATGCCGAGGCCGAGACCGCTGACCGCGGTGTCTGTGGAGTCGACCCGGTAGAACTTGTCGAAGATTTTCTCGATCTGTTCCGGCGTCATGCCGATCCCCTGGTCCGACACGCCGATCTCCCAGAACCCCTCATGCAAGCGGCATGAAACTGTAATCTCGCTCCCGTCGGCGGAATATTTCGCCGCGTTGCTCAGCAGGTTTTCGATGACCTGGTTGATGCGGTAGCGGTCGAGCAGGCAAACCATCCGATCCGATTCATCCGCGCCAACAAAACGGTAGACGTGAGTCGGTTGGTGGACGCGGTGGAAGTCGATCGCCTTGCCCAGCAGGTCGAGTAACGAAGTCCCCTGCAGATTCAGCTCGATATCCTTGCCGGTTTCGATCCGGCTGATGTCGAGCAGATCGTCGATGATCTGGCTGAGGGCCTCGCCCCGGTCGTAGACTTCGTCCAGAAACTCGCGGATCTGCTCTTCGCTGAATCCGCCGAACTTTTCGGGTTCCCGGGCAAATTCGGTGAATCCCATCATGGCGCTGAGAGGGGTGCGGAGCTCGTGGGCGGCGGAGGAGATGAACTCGCTTTTGATCTTGTCCATTTCGACCAGGGCCTGCTCGGCAGCCTTCATGGTACTGATGTCGTAAAAGACCGAGATGAAATGGGTCGTGCGGTTCTGGATGTTACGGACCGGGGTGACGGAGAGTCGAACCGGAATACTCTCGCCGTCCTTGCGCCGATTCCAGAGCTCGCCGCTCCAGAACCCCCTGGTCTGCATCTGTTCCCGCATCTCCTGGTAGTTCTGGCCGTTGATCTCCCCCGCATCGAGGAGGTGGATGTCGCGGCCGACGATGTCACCGCGTTCATAGCCGGTGATACGGGTGAAGGCGTCGTTGATCCGTTCGACCAGGCCGCTGGCCTTGGTGATGGCGATCGCCTCGGCCGCATTCTCGAAAACGCTGGCGGACAACAGCATCTGCTCTTCATGTTTCTTCCGCTCATACAGGGTGAGGAGCAGGTAAAAGAAGGCGAGGAACAGTCCTCCGCCGGCGACGGTGAAGCCGTGGGAGTAGAGGGTGGTGGCCTTGACCGTGTCGAGGGCTTTGCGGCTGAGGGTCAGTTTGTAGTAGGAGTTGATCGTCCCGAGTTTCCAGTCGAGGTGGCAGCGGGAGCAGTAGCTGATGGTCTCGACCGGGAAGTAATAGGTGGTATATCCCTCATGGGTCACATTTGTCGGGGATTGCAGCTCGTGGACTGCGGGATCGTGCTGTTTCACCAGGGCCTCGTCGGAGGAGTAGCGGATCGTGCCCCCGGTGTCGAGCAGGGAGAATTCCTGGACGTCGTTGAGGGTCCCGATCTCCTCCAGGTGGTTCTTGAACAGCTTCATGTTTCCCTTTTTCAGGGAATCGTAGGTCGACATGAAAATCATGTCACGCAGGTTGTCCATGTAGGTGACGAGGGATTTCTTGACCTGACGGGATTTGTAGGTGTCGCTCAGGATGAAGACGATGACGGTGAGCAGGACGGCACCGGCTATCAAAAGAAAATATTTGAAAGTTCGGTTCTGCCAGGATCGCATCGTCATTTATCCCGTCGGCGGTCGATTTTCTCTTTCATCTCGGACCAGGGGAGGTCCTCGACCTGGGTGGTTTCCAGGTAGAGGGAGGTGGTGAAGGGCCAGCTTGGACTCATGCAGCCGATGCAGGGGGTGTTGCTCTCCACGCAGACGCTGGTCCGCTTGTTCCAGCGGCGCACCGGACAATCACTGGCGGTGATCGGCCCGCGGCACCCTTTTTTGAGCAGGCACTTGTTCTTGTCCGTGGCGAAATTCTTAACAAACTGATCCTGGGAAAAATACTGGAAGCGGCTGCAGCGGTTGTGAATCAGTTCGCCAAAATATTCTTCGATCTGTCCGGACTTTTCGTTCAGTGGGGGGGCTTTGCCGGTGGCGGCGATATAGGCGATGCTCCCCATGATGTGATCGGGATGGGCCGGGCAACCGGGGATGCGCAGCTGCGGGACGTCGATATTTTTCTCTTTGAGGTAGTCGGTCACGGAAAGTGCCCCGGTCCGGTTCCCGTTTGATGCGGGGATGCCGCCATGGCTGGCGCATGAGCCGGAGCTGATGACCACCCTGGCTTGCGAGGCGTAATTGGCGAGGATGTGGTAGAGAGGTTTGTCCCCGAGATAGCACGCTTCAGGCGGGTTGGCCGGAATACTCCCCTCGACGATCAGCAGGAAATTTTCTTCGGCCGCGACCCTGTCCAAGTTGGCCATGTAGTCACTTCCCTGGCTGAACGAGAGCGCCGGGTGCACCGCCAGGTGGCCGACGTGGTTCAGGAAGTCGAGAAAGTCGTAATCATTGCCGTAAAGCATGGAGGTGGTGCATCCCATGCAGTTCTGGGCATGGATGAAGGCTATTTCCGGAGGGTTCTTGGCAAGCTTGATAAAACCTTCTGCCACGGTGCGGGTCAGAAGAGTGCTGCCGCACATCATCAGCGAGAGATCGCGGCATTTTTTAAGGAATTGGCGACGAGTCAGCATCTCTCCCCTCAATGGATGGCACAGGCGAGGCAGGGGTCGAAACTTCGCACGATCCGACCCGTTTCAATCGACTGATTCGCGGTGTCCCCCTTCTTCTTAAGGGGCTGAACCGGTGTGCCGAGCAGCGCTTGTTCCACTGTTCCCGTTCTCCCGTTGACGGTCGGACCGAAATTCCAGGCCGACGGGACCTGCAGGCGGTAGCCGGTGACTTTCCCATCCCTGGCGGTGACCTCATGGTTGAGGGCGCCGCGGGCGGCGAGGGACATCCCCCGCCCGGTGCCATCCGGTTTCGCCAGCATGTCGGGCGGATTGATGGTCGGCTGATCCAGGGCGAAGCGGGGCAGGATTTTTTCCAGATGGGAGCAGATTTTCTGTGCTTCGTAGGCCCTGGCCAGAATCCTGCCCATGACCGATGATCGCAACACCGTCTGGTTGAATTGTTTCAGCAGGGAAACGAAGCCGGCATCACGATTGACCGCCACCCGCGCCAACGGTCCGACCTCCATCGGTTCTCCGGCATACTGGAGCGCCTTGACCCAGGAATAGGCCCCATCCTTGTCCGGCCTGATCCCCCCCTTGTCATCCAGGAACGTGGCGTCGACCAGCTCTGCAATGGTGTTCATCCGGAACGGCTCCGCGCGACCGTCGTTGTACAAGACCCCTGCCGTAAAGAGAGGCTCCCCGGGCAGGGTGAACCCGCCGTTGCCATAAAAGTTGCCGTGGGACCGGCCTACGGCAAAATAATGCGGGAAGTGGTTCGCCAGGGCTTTTGCCTGCGGCAGATACAGGCGATTGACGAAATCGGTGACCTGCTCGAGGGCGTTGACATAATTCATCAACTTGTCGCTCGAGACCCCTGTGGTAACCCCGCCCGGCAGGATGGCATGACAGAACGGGACTTTGCCGCCAAGACTGGCCAGGCCGCTCCCTGCGGTTTTGCGGATCGTGATGGCCTCGGTGTAGCCGAGAGCCATCTCTGCGGTCAACTCGGCGTTCGACAGCGCATCCGGAATCTTCTGGTTGCCGAATGTTCCTGGTGAGGAGCCGATGATACGGTCGAGTTTTGCGATCCGTTCATCCCTGCCGTGATAGTTGCGCAGCAGCGAGAAGTCGAGGTAGTCAGGCAGGGTCAGTTGATAAAAATGGAAGATATGGTCGGTGGCCAGGTGCAGGCCGAGGATCAGGTCACGCAGAACGTGACCGTTTTCCGTGGGAGGGAGTCCGTACAGATCCTCCAGGGCGATGCTGGCGGCGATGCCGTGAACTTCGTGGCAGATGCCGCAGATGCGCTGGGTTATCCGGGCCGCGTCGACCGGATGACGACCGAGAAGCAGCTGTTCGAAGCCCCGGAACATCCGGCCTGCGACCTTGGCTCCCGTTACCTTGCCACCCTCGACCCGGGTTTCGATGGAGAGGTGCCCCTCGATGCGTGTGACCGGGTCGAGAGATAAAGTTTTTGCCATGAATCCCTCTCTGTAGAATGGTGTTTTATTATGTCACGAAACAGCCGGAAAGCGCAAACGGATAGGGATGAGCTATCCCTTTTCGCCAGGGAAACAGGAAAAACGCAAAAATCTGAGAACCACCGACAAGTAGCGGCCGACAAGGCGAACAGTCGGTTCTGCCGGTATCGTTACTTATGTGTCGATGGGTGGCATGAGGGTGGGATTGTTTTTGTCCTGCTCGGAGGATTCGTCGAGGAGCCAACACCTCGCCTCGTCAACGTCGGCGAACAGATGGGCATGGATCAGACCGCGGTTGCGGATGAAGGTTTCGAGGAACCTGACGCTTGTCATCTCCTCCGGATTGAGTTCGACCCAGGCGACCTTGTAATACTGGTCGATGGCCAGGTCCTTGAAGAGATTTTGATGCTCAACCGCGTCCAGGGTCGGCATGCCCCGGGTTGACTCGGCGATGCCGAGAACCTTGTAGCAGTTGTGCTCCGTGCAAACCCGGGTGATCTCCAGCCAGAGCTGCATGGCTGTTTTCAGGCTTTTTTCTCCGCGGGAATGTGCCTCGACATAAGTCCCGGTGAAAACGACGGACATTTCATAGCTCATGACAATACCATCGCAGAAAAGGGGGTTGTGGAATGCAGCTGTCGTTCAGTATTGCTGAGTCATGGTTGGCTGTTTGATTTCTCGGACTAAGCTCCGAACAGATCAAAATGATGGACTATTCTGAGGGAACACCATATCTGGTGTCAAGACATGGAATCGAGGTTTTGCGGTTGTCTGAAGAAATTAAATAGTGAAGTGAAAAGATGTCCCCAAGGTTGCATCGCTTTCCATCCACATCTGTCCGCCATGCCGCTGAATAACCGTTTCAGCCAGGACCAGACCGAGTTGGACGCCTGCCAGGTTCTCAGATTTTGGTAAACGGTCAAAAAAATCAAAAAGTTTTTTGGTCTCTTTTTCCGGGAGGTAAACGTCTTTATTCCGGACAAAAAGGGTGTAGGTTCCCTCGCGCTTTTCTGAGCCGATGACCAGTTCGGCAAAACGGTTCGGTTTACTGAAATGGATGGCGCTTTGACAAAGGTTACGGATGGCAAGCCGGATCAGGATCGGATCGCACTCGGCAAACATGTTGTTTTCGATCTCGATGCTGACGGTCATATCGTTGGCGACGGAAAGAATTTCCTGGGAAGCCTCCTGAAGAATTTTATTCAGGGAAACCTGTTCTCGTTCAAGGCTGGACCGCATCGCCAGCGAGAGATCCAGCATCTCATCAATCTGGTCCGCCATCTTTTCGCTGAATTCGTGAATCTTTTCAACTTGATATCGGGCCTCAGGTTCCAGGCTTTCGGTGTGCTTCTCCAGAAGGATCTGGTCTGCCGTATAGATGCAGGTCAAGGTTGTGCGGAGTTCATGGGAGAGAGAATAGAGAAATGCTTCCCGTTCGCGAGAGGCGGTCATCAGCTGTTGGGATTGAATGACAAGGCTCTGCTGCAAAAGCTGGTTCTTGGCGAGAATGTGTTTGGCAAAGAGGAAAAAAATGAACAGAAAGGTTCCTGACAGAAGACGGATGGCGATCTCATGGGTCTCCGGAGAAAAAATCTGCTCAAGTGCTGTTGTCCCCTCGTCGAAAAACCAGGCATCCATGGCCGAATCGGCCACGTAATACAGAACCATCAAACCTGTCCCTATCCAGAACAGGCGGGACCGGGAATGATATGGAATGGGTGAATGTACCTCTTGACAGGCCGTCGACATGTTGAGAGCTCTTCAATAGATATGGTCGGGTTTTATTGTCATGTGATATGACGCAAATCCCCAAGGCTTCCATTGGGGCAAGAATGCAAGTGCACCGGAAAATAATTAGACACAACCAATAAATATTTGTCAAGGACAATTGTCCCGTTAAATATGGGACAACTTGGGGTAGGGAGTCAAATACGTCGAGACTTCAGACCCTGCAAAGACTCGTCGAATAAAGCGCGACCTCTTCCTGCATATGTTTTGCTCAGGGGATTATGGCGGCGATCAGATCGAAGAGAGGCCCTGGATAGAGTCCCAGCAGCAGAATGGCCAGCATGCAGACGCCGATAACCGCAAGCTCTGCATCGTTCCCCTGGTGGAGGCAGACGGACCGCTCTTTGGCCATGAACAGAATAATGATCGGCCGCAGGTAATAGTAGACCGAAACCAGCGCCGTCAGGATGCCGATCAGTGCCAGACCGAACAGGTCGGCTTTGAGCAACGCATGAAATATGCCGAACTTGCCGATAAAACCGGCGGTCGGCGGGATGCCGGCGAGCGAGAGCAGGAACACTGCCAAAGCGGTACTTCGCCGCGGGTGATGGTATCCGACCCCGTAGAGTTCGCGGTAATCCTGCGGTTCCCCTCCCCGCATGGAGAAGGAACTGAGAACGCCGAATGCACCGAGATTGGCGACGGTGTAGACCACAACGTAGAAAACCACCGCTCCCCACCCGATCTCTCCGCCGGCGAGCAGGGCGCCGAGGACCAGCCCCATGTGAACCGTCGAGGAATACGCGAGCATCCGTTTCAGGTTCTTCTGGCGCAGGGCGCAGATGGTGCCGACCACCATGGACCCGGCGGATAGTGCCCAGAGCAGCGGCGCTAACGAGTCGAGCAGGGTGGCGGGGATTCCGACCATGACCGTCACCAGGACGGCGAGCACCGCCCCCTTGGAGCCAGTCGAAAGGACGGCGCTGATCGGTGCCGGGGCACCCTGGTAAACATCAGGCGTCCAGAGGTGGAACGGCACCAGCGAGATTTTGAAGCCGATCGCGCTGAGAAGCATCGCCCAGCCGAGCAGGCCGATCGGACGGAGTTCGCCGGATTTCTCCAGGAGTTGGAACGCATCCGGCAGTTGAAAGCTGCCGGTTGCGGCGTAGATCAGGGCCATGCCGAAACCGAGGAAGCCGGTTGCGACGATTCCCATCACCAGGTATTTCAGGCCGGCTTCGGTCCCTTGTGAGGACTTTTTGTCGATCGCGATCAGGATGTAAAGGGTCAGGGTAAATGATTCCAGCCCGAGGAACATGCCGATCAGTGAGGTGGCGCTTGAGAGCAAGATCATCCCGGCGGCGGCGAACAGCAATAAAGAAGGAAATTCGCCGGCAGGGAAGTCCTGGTCCTCTGCGTAGCGCCCAGACAGCAGCAGGGTCAGGGCCGCGAGCATCGACCAAAGAATGGCGAAGAACCGCGCGTACGGTCCGGCACTGAACATGCCGGCGATGTCGGTCACCGGCGGGGCCGCGCCGCCGGCCAGCACAGCCGCGACCAGAGCGATGGCGATGCCGCAGAACAGCAGGGCTTTTCGGTCCGGCCACCAGGCGCCGACCATCAGCAGTCCGGTGGCGCCAAGCGCCAGGACCAGTACCGGCAACAGGGCGAACAGTTCCAGGCCGCTCATGGCAGACCTCCGGTCGCGGTAAGCAGCAGGCGGACCGGTTGCTGCAAGGGTTCGAGGAACGGTGCCGGGTAAAGGCCGAGCCAGAGTGTTCCGATGGCGAGCAGGCCGAGCGTGATCCCTTCGCGCCAGGTCAGGTCGGGCCAGGAACGACCGGGCGGTCGTTCCCCCCAGAGAACCCCCTGGACAAGGCGGAGAATGTAAGCTGCTGCGAACACCACTCCGACCACCGCGAGGGCTGCGAAGACAGGCATGGTCCGGAAGGCTCCGACGAATACCAGGATTTCACCGCTGAAATTGGCCAGCCCCGGCAGGCCGAGGGAGGCGACGGCAAAGAACAGGAAGAAGCAGGAGAAGACCGGGGCCTCGTTCCACATGCCGCCGAGTTCTGCCAGGTTGCGTGTTCCGGTGCGGCGACGCAGCATGGAGACCATGGCGAACATGGCACCGGTGGTCAGGCCGTGACAGACCATCAGCAGGATCGCCCCCTGCAGGGCGATCTCGTCGTTGGCGGCGAGCCCGAGCATCACCACCCCGAGGTGGCTTACTGATGAGTAGGCGATCAGCCGCTTGATGTCGGTTTGCAGGTAGGCGCACCAGGCGGTCCAGAACAGTCCGACCAGAGCGAGTCCCGCGATCAGCGGCAGACTCGCAGCGGCCGTGGCCGGGAAAAGCGGGAAGGCAAAGCGGAGAATGCCGAATACCCCCGTCTTGAGCAGCAGACCGGCCAGATCGAGGGAGCCGGCGGCCGGAGCGACGGTGTGGGCATCGGGGAGCCAGGTGTGTAACGGGACGACCGGCACCTTGACCAGAAAACCGATCATGAAGCCGGCGTACAGCCACGCTTCCCATGCCCCGCAATCGGTCTGGCGCAGCGCGTCGAGGGCAAACGTGTAATCGCCGCTCTGTTGCCCGTGCAGCAGGTAGAGGCCGATGATGGCCAACAGCATCAGCAGGCTGCCGCCGAGGGTGAAAAGGAAAAACTTGACGGCGGCATAAATTCGCTCCCCGTGTCCCCAGATCCCGATCAGAAACAACATCGGGATCAGCATCATCTCCCAGAACAGGTAAAACAGCAGCAGGTCGGTAACGAGGAAAACCCCGAGGATTCCCGACTCGAGCAGGAGCAACAGGGCATAGAACAGGGCGGGGTGTTTTTTCTGGTGCCAGGAGATGGCGACCGCGATCACCTGCAGAAAGCCGGTCAGGGCGACCATCAGTAGAGAGATGCCGTCCATGGCGAGGGTGAAGCGGGCGCCGAGAGACGGAATCCAGGGGAAGTCCTCGCGCAACAGCCAGCCGTTGCTGTCGGGGTCGAGGCTGAACATCCAGCACGAGATGACCAGGACCGCCAGGGTGGAGCCGAGGGCGAACCAGCGACACTCATCTGGCTGCCGGCGGAACAGCAGGCAGAAAGCGGTGCCGATAAGCGGCAGGGCGATCAGCAGTGTCAAATAGGGGAAGGCCATCCGTTCTCCTAATGCCTCACGGTTTCAAGCAGCATCCAGCCGAGGAACAGCAGCAGGCCCCAGGCGAATCCGGTCAAATAGGTCGAGATGCGTCCTGTGGTCAGGTGCCGCAATCTCTCTCCCTGGCGTTGGATGACGGTCGAGGTCTCGTGCAACACTCCCTCGATCACGGTGACATCGAGCCCTTTCCAGAAAAACCGGGCGATTCCGGTAAACGGGCGCACCAGAAGAAAGCCGACGACGCTGTCGGCCTCCCAACCGCGCAGCAGGAAGCGTTTGCCCCAGTGGGGGCGTTCCCCCGGAAAGACATGATAGCGGCCCCAGGCAGCCAGGGCGCCGAGGCCGAACAGGCCTGAGGCGACGACACCGAGAGCGATTTCGACCTTGTGGGTGACATGGAGAACCAGGTCGCCCGGAATGGCGAGAAGCTGCTGCAGGGCCGCATCTCCCCCGTACAGCTCCGGCAGATTGAGCAGACCGCCCCCGAGCCCGAGCAGGGCAAGTGGCGGGAGGGTCCAGCGCATCAGGGGTTGGAGCGAATGGGCCTCGCCTGGTTGCCGCGCATCCCCGGCAAACACCAGAAAGAGCAGCCGGAACGTGTAAAAACTGGTCAGAAAGGCGCTGGTCAGGCCGAACAACCAGATCAGGCGGTGCAGCCCTCCTTGTTGCAGACTGGCGGCGAGGAGGATGCCATCCTTGGAGAAATAGCCTCCGGAGAACGGGAGCCCGGCGAGGCAAAGCGACCCGGCCAGGAACATCCAGAAGACAAAGCGGTTTTTCCGGAAGACGCCACCCATCCGGTAGATGTCGTTCTCCTCATTGCAGAGGTGGATGACGCAACCGGCAGCCATGAACAGCAGCGCCTTGAAAAACGCGTGGGTGTAGAGGTGGAACATGGCGCCGCTGGCGGTGCCGACCCCGACCCCGATGAACATGTACCCGATCTGGCTCATGGTCGAGTAGGCGAGGACCCGTTTGATCTCGCGTTGCGCCACGGCGCAAGTTGCAGCGTAGAGGGCGGTCAGCCCGCCGACGAGGGCGATGGCGGTCATTCCCGTGGCCGAGAGGGAGACGAAAGGGAAAAGACGGCAGAGCAGGTAGACCCCGGCGGTGACCATAGTGGCGGCATGGATCAGGGCCGAAACAGGAGTCGGCCCGGCCATGGCGTCCGGCAGCCAGGTCATCAGGGGGAGTTGGGCCGACTTTCCGCAGGCCCCGCCGAGCAGCAGCAGCACGATGGCGGTGACGGTCCCTGCCGCCAGGCTGTCCCCCGCGGCGTTAACCGTCGGGATGTCGACACTGCCGAGCAGGGCGAACAGCCAGAGGACGGCGATAGCGAGGAAGACATCCCCGACCCTGGTGACCAGGAACGCTTTCCGGCCGGCTGCGGCATTTTCCACCTTGCGGTACCAGAAGCCGATCAGGCCGTATGAACAGAGGCCGACCCCTTCCCAGCCGAGGAACAACAGTAGCAGGTTGTCGGCGAGGACGATGGTCAGCATGGAGAAGACGAACAGGTTGAGCAGGGTGAAAAAACGAGCCGTATCCTCTTCGTGATCCATGTAACCGACGGCGTAAAGGTGGATCAGGGTCGAAAC
>PKUA01000058.1 GCA_002868905.1 Desulfuromonas sp. | reverse complement strand
CGTAAGCTCCACCGAGACCGACTGCGCCCTGACCAATTGTAGGGAACACGGCATATCCGTAAGCTGTTGCGAAAAAGGGAGCCGTTGTCTCTGCTTCTCGAAACAGCTGAATGGTATTTGAAAAATCTTCGGACTGGGCTCCCCGGAGGGTGAGCGGAAAAAGCGTAAGAAGGATAAGCATGATGCATATTTGGGAATAACGCATGATCTTCTCCTTGCCAAAGGTGTCGGATACGCTTTGATTATAACATTTCCAGGCGGGATTCCCTTATGGCTGAAACAGTGGGATAAAGAGGCCAAAAGCAAAGCCGGTTGCGAGGGAGGTAGCTCGCAACCGGCTTTTCCAGAGACTGTAAATTGAATAAAACGTGAAGAAGGTTGTTTTGTCTGCCTGCCACAGCAGAACTGAATTTTGTGATATTGTACCGACTGATGGTAGGGTATGCCACGTTAGCTCCCGTAAATATGCATTCGTGAATTAACGGTTACTGACTGTGCATTTGCACAGTCAGGGCAGTTTTTGAGTCCGGTCGGGTGTGACCTGTTCCATCCAAGAAAAAATCAACCCTTCCCCTGAAGGAATTCAGTAGCCCGCAACAACCATCCCTGCTCGGTTTCGACAGCCTTGTGCGAACAGAGCTCCTGACAGCAGAAACAGCGGATACAGCGATCGTAGTCGATAATGACGGCAGAGTTCTCCTGCCTCATCGCCTCGGGTGGGCAGTGTCGTACACAGTCATTGCATAATCGGCAATGTGCTCGGTCGATTCTGGGGTAGGCGGTCAGGGAACGTTTCAGACGGGTTTTGATAAACGGCGGAAGACCGAAGTTGACATCGGTGGTTTTCGAGGGTCGAAAGTTTTCAATTTTCAATTGGGAAAGCTGTGTCCCGACGAGGTTGATATCGTCCAGAATTGCACCGTCAAGACCTTTTCCCCTGGCCACTTTCTGGGTCCAAATCGAATCCTGGCGCAGGCCGACTATCTCCGCTGCAATAGTGTCGACCGCGACCGGGCTGCCTGAGGCGAGCAGGCACCCGATGGCAACCGGATCTCCTCCGCCCGGCCCGTCTCCTTCCATGCCGACGACCGCGTCGACCAGGGTCAGGTTGGGGGCGATGAATTCTGACAGCTCCAACAGCATCAGAGCGAAAAAATCCTTGTCGGTTCCCGCTTGCAGGTGGAGACGCGGCTTCCTGAGTCCAACGACCGCTCCGAACAGGTTCTTGACCCCACAGGTTAATCCCATCATCTGATGGGTTTTCAGCTTCGGCAGGTTGATGATGACGTCGGTCTCCAGGATGTCCCGAGCCAATTCCAGGCGGTGAAATGTTTTTCCGGAACACTCAACCTGGACTGAGTCGGTGAACGGAGCAAAACGCGCGCCGGTCTGCTCAATGACCTCCATGATCCCGCATTTTAGCGCAACGGCGACCGGTTTTCCGACGCCGGGGGAATCTCCAACGCTGACAACACCCCCGGCAGCCTGTGCCGCCTCAATCACGCTCCTGACGACCAGTGGGTGAGTTGTGACGGCTCGTTCCGGGGGCTTTCCCGCAAGCATGTTCGGTTTGATCAGGACCCTCTGGCCGGGTTTGACAAATGCAGCCATGCCCCCCAACGGTGCAAGAAGTTGTGCGATCGCCCGGTTGATCGCGTCGGGCTGGTATTCCCCGACCCTGATGGCCGATACGTCAATCACGATGCGCCGAGAACCTGAATGTGCACCTGGCGGCGGCGAGGGCCGTCGAACTCGCAAAAGTAGACCCCCTGCCAGGTGCCGAGTAGAGGTCGCCCCCCGGTTACGATCAGTTGTTCCGAAGCGCCGACCAGGCACGATTTAAGATGAGCTGCGCTGTTCCCTTCCATGTGTCGATAGCCATCCTCGAACGGGATGACCTTGTTCAACTCCATGCAAATATCGCGACAGACATCCGGGTCGGCATTTTCGTTGATGGTAATCGCCGCAGTGGTGTGAGGGGTGAAAACGAGGGCGGTCCCCTCGTTGACCCCGGCCGCCACGATGGCCCGGTGGACCTCGTCGGTCATGTCAATCAGTTCGACCCGCTCTCGGGAGGTGACGTGGGTTGTGAACATGCGGAAATCTCCTTGAGACTTTCAGTGATGGAATGGAACGTACGGGAATGAAACAGCAAACCTGCATGGCCGATACTTCGCAGTTCGATTTCCCTCCCGCTAGAAAGCCTTGCGTTGTCGGGGGGGAGGACCAGGTTATCGTGCCAGCTGAAGATGTTAACCAGGGGAACCCTCTGCGGGAACGGATTTCGGTTGAGTTCCAACAGGAACGGGGATTGCGGCAGCAGGTGGCGAGCAAGCCGGCTGACGGCGAAAGGAACAAGTTTGGAACCATGGTTGGGTGTTCCGAGTAGGATACAGCAGGAGACTCTGTCAGTCCCGCCACGACGCTGGATGTAGTTGCGAGCAAGAATGCCGCCCATGGAATGGCCAATAAGGATGACCTTGTCGACCTCCTGTCGATGCCGTACCTGATCAACCGTTTTGGCGACCTCTTCGCTCAATGATTCGATGTCACGCCAGAAGGGGAGATTGATGCTGTATTGATTGGAATAGCCTGCGCATCTGAGGCGAAAGCGGAGCCACCACCAGCAGGCGCGATTCTGAAACAGACCATGCAGAAATATCAGCGGAGGTCCGTTGGTCTTCTCCTGGGGGGGACGCTTCTGAGGCAGGAGTCCGAACGGCAGGCTGACCAGGCAACAGCAGAGCCAGAGTGTTTCCTTTCGTAAGAGGTTTATTGCAAAAAACAGGTGGCGCACTCGGAAACGGCCCTCAAGAAGTTCCGGAGACGCATTGGCCGCCTCATACCAGGCAAAGGCATGGCTCAAAAAGACGAACAGTGCAACGCAGAACAGTAAGATCAGGACGATAAACCCCATGCAGCCTCCGAGTGAAAAATTATGGCACGTCGGTAGGGGAGCGTCAATCGATCGGTTATGATATGCTACCGAAATGACAGCTGATTCTGATCCAGTGCTCCTGAGCTTTAAATGTTATTTACGTGACGAGAGGAATCTTTCGCCTCACACCCGGTCGGCCTATATGCGAGATCTGTTGGAGTTCCGCCAGGTCATTACATCCCTTTCCGGGCGGGAAAATGGTTTCGATTGGGTGGCAGTTGATCATTTGACCATCCGTCGTTACCTGGCCTATCTCCACAAGAGGAACCGCAGAACGACCATTGCTCGTAAACTTTCAGCCCTCCGCACCTGCTTCCGTTTTCTCGTCCGGGAAGGGGTCGTACAATCCAACCCCGCGGATCTCGTCGCAACGCCGCGGCGTGAGACCTTCCTGCCACAGACGATGACGATTGACGAGGTGTTTGCTCTGCTTGAGGGAAAGGGGCTCGGTGAATCTTCGCGATTGCGCGACAAGGCGATTTTTGAGCTGCTCTACTCCAGCGGATTGCGGATCGGAGAGCTGACGTCTCTCGATATTGGCAGGGTCGACATGGAGCAAAGGCTGGTCAGGGTGGTCGGTAAAGGCTCAAAGGAGCGGATTGTTCCGATCGGCAGCAAAGCCCGGGAGGCTCTTGTCGCTTATCTCGAAGCGAGGAGCTGGCCAGCGGAGAAGGAGCCGTTATTCTTGAATTTCCGAGGTGGCAGGCTGAGCGCCCGCAGTGTACAGCGTCATCTCAAACAACTGCTGCTGGCAGCTGGTCTTTCAACCGAACTGACCCCGCATTCTCTGCGGCATTCGTTTGCGACTCATCTGCTCGACGGGGGCGCTGATCTGCGTGCCATTCAGGAACTCCTCGGCCACTCCTCACTCTCGACCACCCAGCGTTATACCCATGTCAGCATGGAGCAGTTGACTGCAGTTTACGACAAGGCACACCCTCGCAGCCGCAAGAAATAGGTTCTTCCGGCTGATGGCAACGTTTCTTTGCCATGCCCGGTTTCTTGCCAAAAGATAAATGACCAAAAAGGTCAGAAATGTCTTGACAGCGCCGGATCAGTTAGTAAACTACTCACGATTGTTCACCGGGCCTATGTCCGGGAACCCCGATTCTCATCCCATAAAAAAATAAAGGAGTGTAAGAAATGAGTGTGTTGGTTGGTAAAGAAGCTCCCAAGTTTAAGGCAACGGCTGTCATGGCGGATGGTTCAATCAACGAGGAGTTCAGCCTGGAAGATTTCCACGACAAATACGTCGTGCTCTTTTTCTACCCGCTCGATTTTACGTTCGTCTGCCCGACGGAATTGATTGCTTTCAGTAAGCGGATCAAGGAGTTCGAAGAGCGTGACGTTCAGGTTATCGGTTGCTCCATAGATTCGCAGTTTACCCATGTTGCCTGGCGTAATACATCGGTCGATGACGGGGGAATCGGACAGGTGGCTTACCCACTGGTCGCTGATGTCAAACATGAGATTTGTCGGGCGTACGATGTCGAGTTTGAAACTGCCGGGGTTGCTTTCCGCGGTTCTTTCCTGATTGATAAGAACGGTATCGTTCGACATCAGGTCGTCAACGATCTACCGCTGGGCCGCAACGTCGACGAGATGCTCCGGATGATCGATGCCTTGCAGTTTACCGAAAAGTACGGTGAGGTTTGCCCGGCAGGATGGAACAAGGGTGATAAAGGGATGGCTCCGAATTCCGAAGGTGTTGCTTCCTACTTGAAGGAAGAAGCCGGAAATCTTTAATTTCGCTAGTAACGATAAAACGAAAAAGGCGTCCCTGAAATGGACGCCTTTTTCGTTTTAGGTATTAACCGGGTTAGTCGTTGGAGCCGGCTCTTGAATCAGCGACGATGACCGAATACTCGGCAACTTTCTGGGGCAGATTTTTAAATACGATGGTGAACGGGACCGCCTGGCCAGTTTTCAGGTCGGTGTTGGAGAGAAGCTCTCCAAACTGGTTGTTCATCCTCTCCTCGACTTTGTTGAACGACATTTTCGTCAGGTTCTCATGCCCGATCGGGTTGCCGCAAAAGACAATCTGCTCTCGGAGCGTTCCCCCCTTATCATCATAAACCGTTCCCTTGACCGATATAGCTGAACGAGGTTGCGAATTGTTGTTGGTGATCTCACCTTCAATAACAAAGAGCTGCCCGACCGATTGGTTTTCAACGAAATAGCTTGACAGTTTGCCGATTGCCAATTTGCTGTTCGGGTCAATCTGTGGTTTTCCGAGGAACTGTTCCTGGACTTTTGAATAAAGCTCCATTGGGTCGTAGGTCTGAAAATGCCAGCCGAGGCCGGCGAATCCTCCACCGATGATCAAGATGATTAACAAGAGAAAAGTAGCACTCTTGGACGATTTTTTCTTTTTTGCGGGAGGTGGCGATTTTGTTTCAGCCTTCGGTTTGAATGAATCTTCCGCGAACTGTTGTGGCGGCATCTCCGGCTCGGACACAGATGTTTCAACTGGGGCGTCGGCCGTTTTTTCTTCCGTTTCTATTTCCAGGCCGGTATCGAAATCGTTGTCTTCGAATGAAAATTCATCCCCGCCCGGCATTTCATCCACATCCTCACTGCCGAAATCGTCGAAGTCTTCTCCTGAGTTGGTATCGGCTGAGAAATCAAAGGCATCAGAATCTCCGAAGGCCCCACCCTCCTCCCCGGAGGGAGATTCGTCCGTGTCGAACTCGATCGACGTCCCTGCATCGTCCATGGGAAGGGCATCGTCATCGTCGAAGGCACCATCCAGGGCCGGCAGGGGTTCGTCTCCAGTGTCATCCATCTCGAAGGTCTCACCGAGATCGCCGCCGATCGAAACCCCCTCATCGAAGGAGTCATCCGAGGTTTCCACGTCATCAAATGAGAAATCATCCGGTGGCTCGGAGGTCGTTTCATCATCACCTTCGAAATCTTCGAAATCGAGGTCGTCGGCCAGCTCCTCTTTGGCGGGTCCAGATCCAAGTTCTTCGTCCAGCCCGTCAAGGCTCAGGTCGGAATCGGCAAGCTCGTCGCTCTCTCCTTCATCAAATGATACAAAGGTATCTTCGTCAATATTCTCCGAGTCGTCTTCCGGTCCCATGTCGAAAGCGCCGAATTCATCATCGGAAGATTCTTCCGCGCCTGTCGGATCACTAAGTTGATCTGCGAGATCCTGATCGGAGGCAGAAACGACAGTTTCCTCCCTGCCTGAAGAGCCGGTATCAGCTTCCGGTCCCTCTGGGGAAGGAGGGGATGGTTCAGGTGTGTCCTGAGCAACTGGCGATGCTGGAGGAGGTGCTGGTTTTTCAGCCTCAGGTGACGGTCCCGGAGGGACGACGGAAAAAACCTGTTTGCAGTTGGTGCAACGGACTTTTACGCCACCTGGCTTCAATTTCTCATCAGCCAGTTTGAATCTGGTTTTGCAGTTTTCGCACTGAATAATCATAATTGCCCCTCCGGGCAAAATCAGTTGTCTGCCAACAGGCAGATATCCGGAAGATTGCGATAGCGCTCAGCGTAATCCAAACCATAACCGACAATAAATCCTTCCTCAAGCTCAAGACCGGAATAATCGGCACGGACATCACTGGCGCGTCTCTCGAATTTATCAATCAGGGTGCAGATCTTTAACGATGCGGGATCGCGAGACAGCAACTTGTGATAAAGAGCTTCCAGTGTCAGGCCGCTGTCAATGATGTCTTCGACAATGATGACGTGTCGACCTGCGATTGGTTGCTCAACATCAAGAGTGAATTCGACATTTCCTGAACTGTGGACAGAATCGCCGTAGCTTTTGGCGCGTACGAAATCAATATCGACCGGACCTTGCAGCTGTCGACAAAGGTCCGCGAGGAAGATAAACGATCCTTTCATGACACCGACGAGCAACAGCGGCTCGGTGCCGTAATCGCGATTGATTTCGGAGGCAAGCCGTGAGACGGTGGCAGAAATTTTCTGCGCGCTGAAAAGAACTTTCTTGAATTGTCCGGGCATTGTCATTCGATCCTAGTATTGAGTGACCGCCATTCTATAACAACTTAAGGCACTTGTGTCAATTTTCCCTTGCAGTGATTGGACTGCAAGGGTTGCAAGGTGAAAATGGCTCCTGTCGCTGCCCAATACCGTCTAATTTACCACGTGCAATGGTTTCACTAAATTGCATGTGTTACAATCTTATAATGATTTTCGAAGGCAGTTTATGAGTTGTGCAGAAAAGTCAGTGGTGCCCGGATCTCACGGGTGGAAATGGAGATTGACGCAATGCAAATATTTCGGTTGGCGACGCTTTTTTTGTTGCTAATGGTTCTTCCGGCGTCTGCCGAAAATAAAGGCCCGCAGCTTCAGATCGAACAGCCGGATTTCCCTTTTGGAGAGATCCTGCAGGGGGACAGGGTCAATCATGTTTTCACTTTTACCAACACTGGAGATCAGACCCTGGTCGTCAGCAAGGTCAAGAGTTCGTGCGGCTGCACCGCCGCTTTACTCAGTGAAAGGGAGATTCAGGCAGGCCAGCAGGGAGAGGTCCGGGTCTCCTTTAACTCGACAAGGTTTCGCGGCAAGGTCAGTAAGACTGTTTATCTTTACACCAACGATCCTGCGAATCGGATGCTGCAGCTCCATCTGCGTGGCACGGTGAAAGTTGAAGTTGACGTTGTCCCGGCCCAGTTGCGCCTCGGACCGGTTAAGGCCGGCCAAACGATCGATGGCATCATCAGGATCATCAATCGTAGTGGAGAGGAATTGGAGGTCAGGGAGCTGAAGCCGACCATGAACAACGTCGATCTTTCTCTGCAAGGGGGAACGGTTCAGCCTGGTGAAACGCTCGAGGTCACGATATCAATGAAAACAGCACCTGGGGAAAGTCGGCGCAACGGCTATGTCCTGGGGAAAACCGATAATCCAAGGCAGCCTGAGCTGCGTATTCCTGTGTTTTTGACTGTCCAGCCGTAAACTGCCTGCGTGGGATTTTAGTCAAAGTCGACTTCGTTCAAGGCCAATAAGCACAAGAATAGTCATTTTTTGTCCTTGCAGGCAGGCGATAGTTGACTATACTCGTGACGTGCAGGCTTGTTTTGCTGGTCCTGTTCCCGTTTAAGTGAAGTCTGGTTATCGTTGGAGGATTTTCAATGCCCGAAAAAACTCTTCCCCCGGATCAAAGGCGTAGGTACCTTCTGGCTATGCTCGGTGCCGTCGGAGGCGCACTCGCTGCAATGGGCGCCTGGCCGCTGGTCCGTTTTTTCATGCCGCGCGATACAGGCGGAGCTGGAAGCGCGATCGAGATCCCACGGAAAGATGTCCCCCCCGGTTCAGCGCATTTTTTCGATTATCGTGGTCGTCCGGCGGTGTTGCTGCAGCCCCGTTCAGGTGAGTTTCTTGCCTTGACTGCGGTTTGCACCCATCTCGGCTGCATCGTCAAGTGGCAGGACGACGTGGGGGAGTTTCTCTGTCCCTGTCACGGAGGGCGATTTTCGCTCGACGGAGCGGTGCTTGGCGGCCCACCGCCGGCTCCACTTGAAACCTTTCCGGTCACTCTCAAGGGTGACCAGATCGTCATCGGCTAGGAGACGCCCATGAAGCCGCTGAAAATGGTGATTGACTGGGTGGATGTCCGCCTTGGAGTGCGAGAACTCTGGACGGCCAACACAACGGGTTATCTCGTGCCGGGGAACATCAACCCGTGGTATTCCCTCGGGACTGTGCTGCTGGTACTGTTCGGCCTGCAGTTTCTGACCGGCATACTGCTGTTGATGCATTATATCCCCGATACGGAGAAGGCTTTCGCCAGCGTGGAACGGATCATGAACGAGGTGCCGTTCGGCTGGCTGTTCCGTTACCTGCATGTGGTCGGTTCCAACCTGATTGTCGTCGTATTGCTCCTGCATATGTTATCGGTGCTGTTCATGGGGAGCTACAAACGACCACGTGAACTGACCTGGCTCTCCGGATTCGGCCTGTTCAACCTGGGTCTTTTTCTCTGTCTGACCGGTTATCTCCTCCCGTGGAGCCAGCTCTCTTTTTGGGCGACCACGGTCGCAACCGATGCTGCGGGGGCGGTGCCGGTGATCGGTTCGAAGTTGGTTGAGGTCCTGCGCGGTTCCCCTTCAGTCGGGTCCGAGACCCTCGGGCGGTTTTTCGCACTGCATGTTGTCGTCATGCCGTTGGCGTTGCTCGGTCTGATCGGGTTCCACTTGTTTTGTGTGCGCCGCAACGGAATCTCCCGGCCTCCTTTTGGCGAAAAGGCGCGCCCGGCCCGGGTCGGAGAGCAGTTCGAACACGAGCACCATGATGATGGCATCCCGTTTTTCCCAAATTACACCAGCGAAGAGGCAGCCATGGTCTGCTACTTCATCGCTCTGCTGGTTTTCATCAGTTTCTTTGCACCGCAGATATTTCTCCCCCTCGACGCTCTGGAGCCGGCGGATCCCTTCAATACGCCTGAGCACATCAAGCCGGAATGGTATTTCCTCTGGGCTTACCAGACACTGAAGATCTTCCCGAGCAAGTTTCTCGGACTGGCCGTGCAGGGTGGGCTGATGACCTTTCTCGCACTGTTGCCGTTTATCGATCGCGGGGAAGAACGACGCCCGGCAAAGCGACCCTTGTTTGTCACCTGCTATGTTCTCGGCCTGCTGTTGATTCTGGCCATTTCGATCTGGGGGCATTACTCATGATGACCGTCAATCTCAGGGGTGGCCCGGTAGCGCTGATGCTTGGATTGTGCCTGTTCGCTTTTGGAGGTCAGGCTGTTGCGGCCGAGGATGATTCCGTCTGCCTGCAATGTCATGGAGCCCAAAGCGGTCGCCTCGGTGATCCGGTTCCCGCCTGGGAATCGAGCGTACATGCAGGTAACGGAGTCTCCTGTCACGACTGTCATGGCGGTGATCCGACCGATATGGCAATGGCCATGAGCCCGGAGCGGGGTTTTCTCGGTGTCCCGGAATACGAAGAGGTGCCTGATTTTTGCGGGCGCTGCCATGTCGGGGTGAAAGATGACTACCTGGCGAGTCAGCACGGCAAGGCCCTGGCATCTGGTGGCCCTCAGTGTGTGGTTTGCCACGACAATCATGCAGTGCAGCGGGCCTCCCTCGACTTGATCAATGAGCAGGATTGCAGTCGTTGCCATGACTATGGGCGTGCAGCCGAGATCCGTGCCTCGATGGAAACCACCGACGATCGGATCAGCCTCCTCGAAAATGAACTCCCTCCGTTACATCGTGTCGGAATCGACGTCAAGGGTTTCGAGGGTGAAATATTCAGTCTGCGCAATGAGTTCCACCGTCTGTTCCACACGGTCGACGTGGAGCAGGTCAAACGGGAGACCGACCGTTTCGGTACCCAACTCGATGAAATATCCGGGCGTGTCGAAGGAGTCAAAACCGACCTGGCCGAGCGGAAAATCTGGGGCGGGGTGGCGACGGTCCTGCTGATAGTTGCCGGCATCCTCAGTTGGTTGTTACGCCGCACTTATCATGATCAGGAATGATGCTTATCTTCTCTCATTCAAAATTTTTCAGCAGTTAATCGGGGGGAGACAGGACTTTCCTGCTCTATCGGTACCGGGACATCTTCTGCTAGGTATCAGGTTTCTTCCCGATGACGTTTTTCAGTTGTTCATAGGCCCGCTGGATATTGATGGTCAGAAACTGCTGGAACCCATCCATGTTTTCGTAGGTGGGGAGGGAAAAAGTCTTCAGGGTTTCTTTCAGAGAATCTCCCTTTTCGATATGTTGTAAAATCTCGGTCAGGAAGGCTCGCAGGAAGGTCAGGTATCCTGCTAACTCCTTGTTCGTAGCGACCGCCCCCTGTCCCGGGATGACGTGTTTCGCGTCCAGCCCCAGCATCATTTCGAGGGCAAAGACCCACTCCTGCATGAACCCTTCACCGAGATAACCGACGGTGCCATTGTAGAACAGATCGCCGGTAAAGATCGTCTCCACCTCGGGGATATAGACCAGCAGGTCGCCTTCGGTGTGGCCGCGATTCAGGTTGGAGAGAATCAGGGTGTGTTCCCCCAGTCTCAAGGTCAACCCTTCCTGGAAAAAGATGACAGGGAAGTCCGGTTCCCGTTTCTCCCCTGCGATCCCCTGCCAGGTCTGCCAGGTCATGATCACTTCTTTGTCGGGGGGGAAGTCGAAGTCGATGTGCGTGTAACCGCGATGGTGGTGGGTCAGGATGAAGTAACGTATCGGTAATCCGGTCGTCTGGTTGACAATGGCTTCGAGGTCGCGGATGGCCTCAGCGGTCAGGTGCGCACTGCCGGCAATAACGTAGCTCTCACCGACAACGAAAAAAGCATTCGACGAAGTGTTCCCGCCCGGTTTAAACAATGCTGCGAAGACGCCGTCGGTCACTTTCTCAACGGTATAGCTCGGGTTCGTTTCAGGTCGTTGCTCAGCGAACAAGGGCATGGCCGATAAGAGGGTTATGGCCAGGACGAACAAAGCCAGACGACAGCCACTGAAGTGAGCTGTTTCGAAAGGGTTGAAAAGGGGTTTTTCCATTTGCAATCAAGCCTACTTTACGTTATAAGGTTCAGTCCGTGCGCGATTAGCTCAGCTGGATAGAGCGCTGCCCTCCGGAGGCAGAGGTCTGGGGTTCGAATCCCTAATCGCGCGCCAGTTATTTCAAGGGCTTAGCCAATTATGGTTGAGCCCTTTTTATTTGCTAGGGTGCATATGGGTTGCACGTTCTCAAGAGTATTGCAAAAATTTAGATTGATTATGCCCTAGTCTAAATGTTGCAAATAGCTTTTCTCCAACCCCGTACGACTACATTATCATAGCATGGAGTATCCAGCCAACTTCCCGTAAACGCTACCCATTCAATGGAGTGTTAGCGTTATGGATGGCAAAACGCAACGGTCTAGGGTTTATAGATGTTAAGTTAACCCCTTAAAAACGTTCTGCTGCTAAAAAGGGCGTGAGGTCGAGCGTTACCCGCACCAAAACGCTCAGAAGAACCTAACCACTTATTGAAAATTTTGAATCCGAAAGCAACGAGTTAACATCTGTCACCTTAGGGTGGTACTTAGGGTAGTCCTCTTGTAATCTTGTTGCGATCCTTGCCCAAATCCAGCTGGTATTGCATGAACACGCCTCGTCCTAATCTTGCCCCTGCATGGCAAGGCGCCTTGGCTCAATCGTCCTTTTTTATCGTTTCATAAAACTCCCCTTTTTATCGCATTACGAAACTCAACCAGAAGCGCCGCGAATATAGAAGTTGAGTCTTGATGTGCTTACACGAAAACAGCGGGATCTCCCCTCGCATAGTCCCCCAAAAAAAACCTTCCCGCTCTCGCGTAATGACTTCCGAAAAATCTTCGTCTGATCGGTTAATAACTTGCCGTAATCTTGCCGTGGTGACAGGCCCCTTATTGATCGAGCTTTTTGGGAGATAAAAATACCGGTTACCTACCGGTTACCTGGATGCAGGTTGCCGTTTCTCATATGTCAGGGTCAGTAGTAATTTCGCATTTCGATCAATCTGGGGACCTCAAATAGATGCAACAGG
>PKUA01000020.1 GCA_002868905.1 Desulfuromonas sp. | reverse complement strand
TCACCGAGTCTTAGGCTCAAAGTCAATATCCAGGAGTTGAATCAATGTCAAAAGTCGCTTTGATTACAGGAATAACCGGTCAGGATGGAGCTTATCTGGCGGAGTTTCTGCTGAAGAAGGGGTATGTGGTTCACGGCATTAAACGACGGGCCTCCCTGTTCAATACCGATCGCATCGATCACCTGTACCAGGACCCGCACGTGGAGAATCGCAATTTTATCCTGCATTACGGTGACCTGACCGACTCGACCAACCTGATCCGGATTGTCCAGCAGGTTCAGCCGGATGAAATTTACAACCTGGCGGCTCAGAGCCACGTCGGGGTTTCCTTTGAAACTCCGGAATATACCGCCAACGCCGATGGGCTTGGAACTCTGAGAATCCTTGAGGCGATTCGGATTCTCGGTATGGAGCAGAAGACCCGTTTTTATCAGGCATCGACCTCGGAACTCTACGGTTTGGTCCAGGAAGTCCCCCAGAAAGAGACCACGCCGTTTTATCCTCGCTCCCCGTATGGTGTCGCAAAGCTCTACGCTTACTGGATCACGGTCAACTACCGGGAAGCTTACGGTATGTATGCCTGCAACGGCATCATGTTCAACCACGAGTCTCCGATTCGGGGTGAAACCTTCGTTACCCGGAAGATTACCCGGGCGATGGCCCGCATCTCTCTCGGGTTGCAGGATTGCCTCTACCTCGGCAACATGAATGCTCTGCGCGACTGGGGTCACGCCCGGGATTATGTCGAGGCGCAGTGGTTGATGTTGCAGCAGGAGCAGCCGGAGGATTTTGTCATTGCGACCGGTCACCAGTACTCGGTCAGAGACATGGTCAATGTCGCCGCCCAGGAGCTCGGTATCACTCTCGATTGGGCAGGTGAGGGGATCGATGAAACCGCCACTGTTTCCGCAGTGGAGGAAGCCGAGGCTGACGTTGTTCGGCAGGGGCTCGTCGGCAAGACCGTCATCAAGGTCGACCCGAATTACTTCCGCCCGACCGAGGTCGAGACCCTGCTCGGTGATCCGAGCAAGGCGAAGGAAAAACTCGGTTGGGAACCGGAAACCAGCTTCGCCGAGCTGGTCAGTGAAATGGTCCGCTCGGACGTGGAAGAGGCAAAGCGGGACGAACTCTGTCGGCGTCACGGTTTCAGTACCTTCGATTACCATGAATAAACAGGCTAAAATTTACATCGCCGGACACCAGGGGATGGTCGGCTCGGCGATTGTGCGGCAGTTGCAGGCCGCAGGGTTTAGCAATCTGGTCGTGCGGACTCGGGCCGAACTCAACCTGGTTGACCAGGCAGCCGTAGACGCTTTTATGCAACAGGAAAGACCGGCTTTCGTTTTCCTGGCAGCTGCACGGGTTGGCGGCATTCTTGCCAACAACAGTTATCCGGCGGATTTTATTTACCAGAACCTGATGATCCAGACCAACCTGGTTCATTCTGCGCTGCAGGCTGGCGTTGAGCGGTTACTGTTTCTCGGGTCCTCCTGCATCTACCCGAAGTTCGCTCCCCAGCCGATGACGGAAGACGCTCTGCTGACCGGCCTGCTGGAACCGACCAACGAACCGTACGCTATCGCCAAGATTGCCGGGATCAAGTTATGCGAGGCGTATCATCGCCAGCATGGCGTTCGTTATTTCTCAGCCATGCCGACCAACCTCTACGGACCGAACGACAACTTCGATCTGCAGTCGTCTCATGTGCTGCCGGCGTTGTTGCGTAAGTTCCACGAAGCGAAAATCAACGGGATCGGCAAGGTTGAGGTCTGGGGCAGTGGTCGACCGCGCCGTGAATTTCTGCATGTCGATGATGCGGCTGCTGCCTGCCTGCACCTGATGCAACTTTCGGACGCCGAACTGGATGCAGCTTTTTTTCAGCCGGAAGGCACCTCCCTGGTCAATGTCGGCTGCGGCGAGGATGTCGCCATCGGAGAGTTGACCGAGTTGATCGGTGCGGTCGTCGGATTTGCTGGCGAGATCGTCTATGATGCCGACAAGCCGGACGGAACTCCGCGCAAACTGCTTGACGTCAGCAAGCTGCGCAGTCTCGGCTGGGAACCGTCGATCGGCCTGCGTGAGGGGGTTGAGGCGACCTATCGCTGGTATCTGGAGCAGTTCGGATAGTCCACCATTTTGCAGGAGCCTCCCCGAACCAGTTATGATTTCTGACCAGATCGAGATCCTGCATCATGGCGGGGATGACGAGGTAACCGGGTCGTGCCATGAGTTGCGCCTGCCGGATGGGCGAGGAGTACTGATCGACTGCGGTCTGTTCCAGGGGCGGGATGCGGGACAGGAACCGGAGGTCGACTTTCCGGTCGATCACATCGAGGCGCTGATCCTGACCCATGTTCACCTCGACCATGTAGGGCGTCTTCCCTACCTGCTCGCTGCCGGGTTTAACGGCCCCATTCACTGCACTCTTCCTTCGGCCCGATTGCTCCCCCTGGTTTTGGAGGATGCCGTCAAGGTTGGCATGACCCGAAACCAACGGCTGATCGACAAGCTCCTGCGCCATGTCGGTCGCATGATCGTTCCGGTTGCGTATAAAACCTGGCAAACTGTCTCATCTCTGAAATCTCCAACCACCCGCCACTCCGAGTGGTCGTTCAAGTTTCACCCTGCGGGACATATTCTCGGATCAGCTTTCGTCGAATGTCGAACCAGGTTACTGGATCAACCTGACGGTGAGAGACGAGTCGTTTTCTCCGGAGACCTCGGTGCGCCGTATGCGCCGTTACTCCCCGCGCCGCGCTCACCCTATCGGGCTGATATCCTGGTGCTTGAGAGTACTTATGGAGATCGTCTGCATGAGGGGCGCAAGGAGCGCCGCAATACTCTGCAAAAGTTGATCGAGCGCTGTCTGCGGAATCGCGGTGCAGTTCTGATCCCTGCCTTCGCTCTCGGCCGAACCCAGGAGTTGCTCTACGAGATCGAGGAGGTCATTCATCGTAATCGCCGACGATTTGCTGCGAAGAATCTCCCCTGGCCGGAACTCGATATCGTCCTCGACTCTCCTCTGGGGAGTCGTTTCACGGCGGCGTCCAGGGAGTTGCAGCCCTTTTGGGACGCCGAGGCGCGCCGTCGGCTGAGTTCTGGTCGACGACCGCTCAACTTCGATCAACTTAAAGTGGTTGAGGGGCATCGGGAGCACCTCTCGTTGGTTGATCAGTTGCGGCAAACAGCGAAACCTTGTATCGTCCTTGCGGCTTCCGGCATGTGCAGCGGGGGGCGGATCGTTCATTATCTGAAGGCCCTGTTGCCGGACCCGCGGCACGACGTTCTGTTTGTCGGTTACCAGGCACAGGGGACGCCGGGGCGGGATATCCAACGGTTCGGTCCGGGAGGCGGTTATGTCGTCCTTGACGGCAAGCGGGTCGACATCAGAGCCGGGGTTCATACCGTCAGCGGTTATTCGGCTCACGCCGATCAGAAAAACCTGGTCGATTTCGTGCGTCGCATGCGCAAACGCCCCGCGCAGATTCGACTGGTTCACGGAGAATCGACGTCGCGCGAGACATTGCGTAACATACTGCAGCAGCAGTTTCCAGATATCGACGTTATCAGTACATACACGAAAGGATCAGCATGATTGTTCCGGTCATACTCTCAGGGGGAGCGGGAACCCGGCTCTGGCCACTATCACGTGAACTCTATCCCAAACAGTTTCTCGATCTGGTCAGTGATCAGACCATGTTGCAGGAGACCGTATCGCGCTTGGCGGGAGTGTCGGATCTTGCCGCGCCGTTGGTGGTCTGCAATGAAGAACACCGCTTCCTGGTGGCCGAGCAGTTGCGGCAGATCGACGTGGCACCGGAGGCGATTATTCTGGAGCCGGAAGGACGAAACACCGCACCTGCGGTTGCTTTGGCGGCTCTTCAGGCCCTGTCGGATGAGGAGGACCCGCTTTTGCTGATTCTGCCTGCCGATCATGCTATCGCTGATCGTGAGGCATTTAAGGAGGCGATCGAATCGGCAGCCGTGCTCGCTGCTGCCGGATCGCTGGTGACATTCGGGATTGTGCCGGATTCCCCTGAGACCGGTTACGGATATATTCGCCGCGGCGATCATCGAGGAGTGCCGGTTGGTGACTTCGAGGGATATTTCCCCGTGGCCGAATTCGTGGAGAAGCCGGATCGTGAAACCGCGCAAGCGTATGTGGAAGGCGGGAACTATCTCTGGAACAGCGGCATGTTCATGTTTCGGGCTTCCCGCTACCTCAAGGAACTGCAGAAGTTTTCACCTGTGATGGTAGAAAGCTGCAGTGAGGCGATGCAAGGTGCCGTCACCGACCTCGATTTTACCCGACCGGTCGCGGAGGCTTTCCGCGCCTGTCCGGGCGATTCCATCGATTACGCCGTCATGGAAAAAACCGACGCTGCCGTGGTTATCCCGTTGCAGGCCGGTTGGAGCGATGTCGGGTCCTGGTCATCGCTATGGGCGGTTCAGGAACAGGATGAGGCCGGTAACGTGATTCGTGGTGACGTTTTGGCGACTGATACGTCCAATTGCTACCTGCATGCCAGCGGTCGACTGGTGGCGAGTGTCGGCCTGGAAAACCACGTGGTGGTCGAAACGGCGGATGCGGTGCTGGTCGCCGCCCGGGACAAGGTGCAGGATGTTCGGGATATCGTCAATCAGCTTAAGCAGTTGGAACGGAAGGAAACTCTTCTGCACCGCCGGGTTCATCGTCCCTGGGGGACTTATGAGTGTATTGACGCCGGAGAGCGATTCCAGGTGAAAAGGATTACCGTTGCGCCGGGCGCTTCCCTCTCGATGCAGCGTCACCATCACCGTGCCGAACACTGGGTGGTCGTCAAGGGGACAGCGAACGTGGTCTGCGGTGAGCGTGAATTCACCGTCAGTGAAAACGAGTCGACCTACATCCCGGTCGGTGAACTGCATCGCCTCAATAATCCCGGTAAAATCCCGCTGGAAATCATTGAGGTGCAGTCGGGGAGCTACCTCGGCGAGGATGATATTGTTCGTGTTGACGATGTTTTCGGTCGGAGCTGAAGAGAAAAAGGGGTTTATTCATGTCCTCGGCATTGAAGATAGATTGTTTCAAGGCATATGACATTCGCGGTCGTATTCCCGACCAGTTGAACGAGGAGATCTCCTGGCGCATCGGGCGATCCTTCGCCGCGGTGTTAAGTCCAGGCACGGTGGTTGTCGGCAGAGACGTCCGTCTCTCGAGCGAGTCCCTCTGCAGTGCCCTCGCCCAAGGGCTCATGGATGGGGGGGCAGATGTGCTCGATATCGGGCTGTGTGGTACCGAGGAGATTTATCATGCCGCTTTCAGCCAGCCGGTCGATGGTGGGATCATGGTGACCGCCAGTCACAACCCGATCGACTGGAACGGGATGAAGTTGGTGAAAGGCGGGGCCGTGCCGATCAGCGGTGACTCGGGACTGGACAGGATCCGCCAGGTGGCGGAGCAGGGGGATTTTAGCCCCGCGAACCAATCTGGTGTTTTGAGCCCTCTCGATCTGAAGAGTTCCTATGTCGCGCATCTGCTCTCGTATGTTGAGCGGGAGAGGTTGGCACCGCTTAAAATCGTCGTCAACCCCGGCAACGGCTGTGCCGGGCCGATCATCGAATTGTTGCGATCGAAGCTGCCTTTCGAGTTCGTTCCGGTGCATTTCGAACCGGACGGGACCTTCCCGAATGGTATTCCGAACCCGCTTTTGCCGGAGAATCGGCACGCTACTGCGGAGGCGGTTCGACAGAACGGGGCCGATTTCGGCATCGCCTGGGACGGCGACTTCGATCGCTGTTTTTTCTTTGACGAACAGGGGAATTTCATCGAAGGGTATTACATCGTCGGTCTGTTGGCCCAGAGCCTGCTGGCACACCACCCCGGGAGCAAGATTATCCACGACCCGCGTCTGACCTGGAACACCATCGATATTGTACGGCAATCGGAAGGCTTGTCGGTGCAGAGCAAGACAGGGCATGCCTTTATCAAGGAAAGGATGCGAAAGGAGGATGCCGTTTATGGCGGGGAGATGAGTGCTCACCATTATTTCCGGGAATTCGCATATTGCGACAGCGGGATGATCCCGTGGTTGTTGATTGCTGAGATGCTCAGTCTTGGTGGGAGTAACTTATCGGATCTGGTGGGCGAACGTCAGGAGACATTCCCGGCCAGCGGTGAAATCAACCGCACGGTTGCCGACCCTGTGGCAGCACTGCGGGCGGTTGAGGGGCATTTCGAGCCGCTTGGCGGTGATATCGACCGGACCGACGGTCTTTCCATGGAATTTCCGCAGTGGCGTTTCAACTTGCGAATGTCCAATACCGAGCCGCTGCTCAGACTGAATGTTGAATCGCGTGGTGATCCTGGGTTGATGCAGGATCGAACACGCGAAATTCTGGCATTGATCGAGGAACTTTAAGCGCATGTAGACCAAGTTTTCATTTGTCCCGGAAATGGGTATTCAGATGTTTATTATGGATTGCATTCAGGTGGTCTAATATGGTAAAAATGACGGGTATTTAAAACCTTTCCGCGAGGAAACCTTTATGAAAAGTTTAGTACTGGCCGTTGCCCTTGGATGTCTGGTTTTGCCGGCGATTTGTTTGGGAAGTATTGTGAATGTTGATGTAGTACTTGAGGAGCGAATAGCCTTCTGCTGGGAAGTGGGTGAAAAGCTTACCCGCTCAACATTTGAAGATGGTCTTTCTAAGGGGGAAACCTTGAAAGATATGCTGGTCAGCGCCCTCAAGACCAATTCGCCCATGTGCGGCGTGCTGGCCGAATCGCAGGACTATCAATTCTCCCAGGAGGAGATTCTGCAGACGATGCTCACCATTGGTATCGCAGCGGATTCTTTGATCAAGGCGGCCATTGATGCCGGTTTCGATCCGCTCTTGGTTGCCCGCGTCGTCGGCGCTGAAAAATTGGAGGGTCTTGGCTATGCTAAGGGCGTTTATTCGACGGGAAGCAATCCAAACGGTATCGTACGTGGAGGCACGGTCAGCCCTTCCTCTCTCTAATTATTTGATATCTCTGGGATCATTCGAGCCCGAATTTCTTTTTACGGTTTATTGCATGGAATAACAGGAGGGAAAACTATGTCGATTCGGAGTCTTTCTGTTTGTTTGATGTTGCTGCTGGTTGTTGCGACACCTTTTGGGGCGGCATCAGGGGCAGAGTCTGCGGTTGGAGATGCCGACCAATCACCATCCCGCAACATGGCTTCGGAGGACGTCGCTTCCCCGGAAGACCCCGAGGAGGAGTGGGAACGGTATATGCCGACCCCGTTAAATCAGCGAGCCCTTGCACGGGAATATATCTCTTCTCGGAAAGGTTCCGTGCATCCCGCCTTAAGTGTGAGATACTCCTATACCGACAACCTGTTTCAAGAGCCTGAGAAGGAAAAGGACACCGTACTGATCATCACCCCGACCCTTCGCCTGGCCTATCCGGTGATTGGCAGTGAATCACTCCAGGTTGCCAGTAGGAGTATCGCCCCCGGTGGTCTGGAAATGAGCCGACTAACTCCGGCACTCAATCTTCAATATCAGGCATTTCTGCAATACCAGGCGAATATACTGCGGCACCACGATTTTACCGATCAGGACACCGACCGACATAACCTGCAGGGTCGTATCAATTTGGCGAGCAATGGCGGTTTGAAACTGGAGTTGGTCGATGTCTATGACATGAACAACGAACCCTACAACTCCGGGGTTGATAACGAACTCGATGAATACAAGTCCAACCTGGTTTCAGCCCAACTTGTTTTCGACCCGAAAAAGAAAATTTGGGTAAGGTTGAATTACAACCGTTTCGATATCAGCTACGACGACCGTCGCAACGAATTTCGTGATCGAGGCGACAACCAGTTCGCCGGGTACCTCTATTTCCGTGTTCGGCCGAAAACCTCCCTGTTTTTTGAATTCGATTATCTTGAAATCGATTACGACGAGCAAGAGGTCAACAACGCCAAGCAATACCATTATCTCGCCGGTATCGAATGGGACGTCACGACCAAAACCACCGGCTTGTTCAAATTAGGCTATGGTCAAAGAAACCCGGAAGAGAGTGGTGTCGATACGCAGGAAGACTTGCTTCTGGAGGGGCAGATTGACTACCTCTATTCTCCTAAGACCTCATTTTATTTACGTGGTACGCGAAAATACAACGAAACAGATCTTGACCTTGCCGGTTACCGTCTGACCAACAATGCCCAGTTTGGTATTAACTACAAACTGGCGCGCAAGGTGACGACGACGTGCGATCTCTACTACCTCAATGATAAATATCTCGGCACCAAAGTTACCGCAGACGGAAAAACCGAGCAGCGAGACGACGACCTCTGGGGGGCAAGTTTGAGTCTCGGCTGGCATCCGCGGCGCTGGGTGACTCTTTCGGTCGGTGTTTCCTACGGAGAGCGGGATTCCAATTTCTCCTCATTTGATTACGAAGAGAAATCTGCTTACATCGATATCTCCCTGGTGTTCTAGAGGGGCTGAAACGTGTCGGGTTGCACTGTGATGAGACGATTAAGGATTGGGTATTTCAAACTTGAAAAGCAATAAAATTATTCTTCTTATTATTATGTTGGTTTTCCTCCCGGCTATTTCAGCGGTTGCGAGTGAAAATTACCAGATTGGTCCGGGTGATTTGCTGCAGGTCACCGTCTTTGATCATGATGAACTTACCTCGAAAATTCGAGTTGACGAACAGGGCCGGATTCAACTCCCGCTGATTGGCCAAGTCCATGTGGACGGTCTCGACACCAGCCATATAAGCGAAAAACTGGTCACGCTCTTTGCGGACGGATATCTGGTCAACCCTCAGGTTTCGATTCGGGTCGATGAATACCGAAGCCGCAAGGTCATCGTCGTCGGTCAGGTCGGGCGTCCGGGGCTTTTCGAATTGAGCGGTCCGACGACCCTGCTGGAACTGATCTCAAAGATCGGTGGTTTGACCAAGGACGCCGGAGATAACATAACCATTAATCGTAAGAAGGTTGGGGGGGACCACCCTTCCGACGAAGAGATTCTCGAAATCAACATCCGCCAGCTGCTGGAGGAGGGCGATACAAGTATTGACGTCCAATTGAAGGATGGTGACAGCGTCTTCGTGCCGAAGGCCTCTATCGCCTACGTCACCGGGGAAGTGAAACGGCCCGATTCATACAAGATCGATGAAGGAGAGACGGTGATCATGTTGATTACCAAGGCAGGCGGTTTTACCCCGATTGCCTCCCAGAGTCGGGTCAGGATCATCAGGACCATTGACGGGGAAGAGAATGTGATGGAACGGGTTCCCCTTAATCTTCCCGTACTTCCTGATGATGTCATCGTTGTTCCTGAATCATTCTTCTAGACTAAAAGATCCGCGTCACTCTATCTGGATGAGTGCAGCCCGGTTTAAGGAATATCATCAACAATGAATCAGTCCATGGATCAGCAAGACCTCCATTTGAGGGATTACCTCCGGATCATATCAAAACGGCGCAACCTGGTTGTCGCCGTTTTTCTTGTCGTCGTCGTTGTCGCCGTGTTGAAAACGGTTGCGACCACCCCACTTTATCAGGCCACGACACGGGTTCTGATCGAAAAGGCGGTCAATGCCAAATTTATCGACCAGGGGGCAGCGTATCGATCCTGGGACCCTTACTTCCTCGAAACCCAGATGGAGGTGATTAAGAGCAAGGCGGTTGCCCTGCGCGTGGTGGAAAAACTTCGCCTGGAGGATATCTACTACAATTACTTCCCCAAGCAAAAACCGAAAGAAGGTCTGCTCGAGCGCCTTGGCACCCTGTTTTCCGATAATGACTCCGAGTCGGGGGTTAAAGCGAAAAGCGTCGCGGCGATGACTCCCGAAGAGAAGGTCGGTTGGTTGAACGGTATCGCTGGCCAGATTCGTGGCGGCCTCTCAGTGGCTCCAATCAACGATACCAACGTGTTTCGGATTAACTTTGTCTCGACAAATCCGGAATTTGCCGCCCTGATTGCAAATGCAGTATCGAATGCCTACATCGAGAAGATGTTGGAGATGAAACTCAATTCGACCCGGGTGGCTCTTGCCTGGATGACCGAGAAAGCGGAAGAGGAGGCAGCCAAGCTCGAAGCTGCCGAAGGGAAGCTCCAGGCGTACATGGAAAAGAACCAGATTGTTACGATCGAGAATCGTCTGGCCGTGACACCGCAGGAGTTGAGCCAGATCAGCACGCAATTGATAACGGCCGAATCGAAAAGAAAAGAGAACGAGGCCCGTTACCGCCAGGTGAGCAGGATTGCCGGACAGCCTGATGCCGCCGAATCGGTTCCGGCAATTGCAGCCAATCCCGGCTTGCAGACACTTCGGGCCGAGATTTTCAAGGCTGAGCAGGCGATCAGGGAACTGTCGAACAAGTTCGGGCGGAAACATCCGACGATGATCAAGGCCAATAACGATTTGCAGGCCTTGCAGAAAAAACGCCGCCAGGAAATCGCACGCCTGATCGAGGGAATTCGCAACGACTATGAATTAAGCCGAGCAAACGAAAAGAGTTTGAGCGAGCAATTGCAACGGGTCAAGACCGAGGCGTTGCAGTTGAACCAGAAATTCATCCAGTTTGGTGCCTTGAGGCGGGAAGTCGAAACCAACCAGCAGCTGTATGACAGCTTGATGATTAAGATCAAGGAGCAGAGTCTGACCCAGGAAACCCAGCCGGTCAATCTCTGGGTTGTCGAAGATGCCACCACCCCGCGATCTCCAATCAGTCCACGCAAGGCGAGGAATCTCATGCTCGGGATCGTCCTCGGCCTGATGCTTGGAGTCGGGTTGGCCTTCTTTCTCGATTACCTCGACCATAGTATCAAGGATCCACTCGAGGTAGAAAGACGTCTCGGAACGGCGGTTCTCGGTGTGACGACCCGCTGGGAAGAACAGGATCCACCGGTCGAGCTCGTGATGAGCAAGGCCGCCCAGACTCCCCTGGCCGAGAGTTTTCGCGCTCTCCGTACGTCGCTTTTGCTCTCCTCATCGGAAGGAGCACCGGCATCTTTGTTGATCACCAGCTCAGTTGCCGGCGCCGGGAAGACGACGACCGCTACCAATCTCGCCAAAGCGCTGACTCAGGCGGGCAAGCGGGTCTTGCTGATGGATGGCGACTTGCGTAAGCCGCGCCTGCACAAGGTTTTTCGTAAATCGAATCGGAATGGTTTGTCGACCTATTTAGCTGGCGGGAGCGGGGAGAGCCTGCTGCAGAAAACCGATGATGACAAGCTGGTGTTGATTACTTCCGGTCCTATCCCGCCAAATCCCGCCGAACTTCTCTCATCACAACGGTTTGATCGACTGCTTGAAACCTTGCGGAAGGATTTCGATATCATCATCTGCGACTCGCCACCGCTGTTGAGTTGTGCTGATTCGCAGATTCTCAGCAGCAAGTTCACCTCGACTCTTCTGCTGGTTCGAGCCCGGTTGACGACCTACGAAGAAGCGGCGCGCGCCATTAAAATGTTGCGAGATATCAAGGCTCCTCTGCTTGGACTGGTTATTAACGCCATGGAAATTCGCAAAGGGGATTCATACTACCAGTATTACTCCTATGGTTCCTACGGTGTCTACGGTCAAGAAAATGATGAGGCTTGAAAACTTCGATGTTGCTGAAATGGAATTCTCGCCCCGGAGCAATCTCTATTGATTGATATCCACTGTCATATCCTCCCCGGGATCGACGATGGACCGGATGATCTGGCAACGTCCCTTGAAATGGTGCGTAAGGCCGCAGAGGACGGCACCCGTCAGCTCTTCGCAACCCCGCACGTGACCGAATTCGGTCCTGATCCGCAAACAATTTCCACTGCGTGCACATCGCTGCAGGAAGAAGTCGACAAAGCAGGAATCCCCTTGCAGTTGCACTTTGGTGCGGATGTCCCTTCCTCCCTCGGTCCTGCCGGCTGCAAGCTCTATCCTTTGGCCGGGAGTCGTTATCACCTGCTCGAATTCCCGCATTCTCACTTGCCTGCCGATGCCGAGCAACTGATTTTTTTCGTGGTGACATCCGGCTTGATCCCGATAATTACTCACCCGGAGCGAAATCGTTCTTTGATTGCAGACCCGGACCGACTCGAACCGCTGGTAGCCGCAGGAGGTTTGGTCCAAGTGACTGCAGCAAGCCTCCTCGGTTCGTTTGGCCCGGATAGTCGTGCCTGCTCCCGAATGTTCCTGCGCCACGGTTTGGTTCATTTTCTTGCCAGCGATGGACACGACCCCTATTTGCGACCACCTGTCATGAGCGCCGGGGTTAAAGAAGCAGTCCGTATTATCGGGCCGCAGGCCAATCAGTTGGTGAATGAAAACCCCGCCCGAATTTTGGCCGATATCGACTGGGATTGATCGATTGCCATGATCATGGCGAAACCGACAGCAAAGCATAAACCGAACGGTCAGATATTCCTGGTCATTCTGCTAGGCTTTGTGTTTACCGCCTGTCTCGCATACGGTACCAGCGGTT
>PKUA01000064.1 GCA_002868905.1 Desulfuromonas sp. | reverse complement strand
CCACTTCGGCTTATCCATGTTCAGGTCGTCTTTAAAGGCGCGGTAGAGAATACCGTGCTTCGACTCTTCGTAGACTTCCTTCTGCGGATGATCCGGACCAAGGTGGCACTTGCCGCAGGTCTCGGGCTGGCGCGCCTGCTCCTTGCTGAAGCGGTGACGGGTATGGCAGGCGGAGCAGGTCCCCTTGGAACCGTCCGGGTTGACGCGGCCGATACCGGTGTTCGGCCAGGTGTTGGTGTCGAGGGAACCATCCTTGTTGACCTTGACGATTGAACCGTGGCACTGGCGGCAACCGACCGCGACGGCCGGCTCGCCACCGACGGTCTGACCGAGCATGCCGTCCTTGGTGTTGAGGATATCGCCCGCCTTGGCATGGTGACTCGCCTCCTGCTCGGCGGTCTCCTTCGGGTGGCAGGTGCCGCAATCGCGCGGTGAGACGATAATCGCGACAGTGTAGCCGTTGTGATCAACCGCGTCGGCGTCGTTCTTTTCGGCCTTGTGACATTCGTAACAGCCGACACCGGCGTTCCAGTGGGCGCTGTCCTCCCACTGGCTGATCAATCCGGGCATGCCTTCCTGGTGACATTCCAGGCATTCCGCCGACTCTTTCGAAATCCTTGCCTGCTCGGCCAGGGCCGGCCCGACAGTCAGTCCTGCGACCAGCAGCGTCATGGCTGCCAACAACCAACTACGTTTCATCACTTGCCTCCTTGCTGTTCGGTTGGGGTTCCGCCTAATCGGAACATTTTTCAACATCCGCAAAAAACTAGGATGAATAAAATCCTGATTAAATGTTTTTGAAGATTATCAATAACCAATAGAAGCGAAATTGACGCAGGTCAAAAAAACAAAAATCCGTTGAGATTGACGGTATGAGAGCAGATCAAAGGAGTTTCGATCAAATGTCATTTCTCTGCCGAATGGAAAACCGGGGGCCATTGTTTGGGGAGGCGGAACGATCAGAAGCAAAACATGCTGGGCCAAATGCAATCGTTTCGGCTAGACTCACCCGGTAGTGATCGAAACCAGAATCAACTCGGGCATTCCATGGCTGAATTTTTAAATTTCATAGTATGAGAAGTGGCGGCCAAGACAAGCTTCGGGCCGGCCTCATCAGCCGACCGGTGATACTATGGGATGGGTGTACCGAGACAGAACATGGGTGACAAAATTTCCAACAGCGAAGAAAATGCTGACCGGAGATGAGGATGAAACGATATCTTGAGTCATCGAAACATATCGACAAAGACAACCCTGTTGTCCTGGCCAAGGCCATAGAACTTGCGGCGGGTTTGGGGAGTCCGGAAGAGATCGCCCGTCGCTGTTTTGAATTCGTACGTGATGAGATCAAGCACAGCTGGGATTTTCGACTCAACCCGGTGACCTGCCGCGCCTCGGACGTCCTTAGCCATGGCACCGGCTACTGTTACGCCAAGAGCCACCTCCTGGCCGCGTTGCTGCGGGCCAACGGTATCCCGGCGGGACTCTGCTACCAACGACTCACCATCGCAGATGACAAGCCGCCCTTTTGCCTGCACGGCCTCAATGCTGTTTTTCTTGAGCCGTTCGGCTGGTACCGGGTCGATGCACGAGGGAATAAGCCTGGCGTCGCTGCCGCCTTTTCCCCACCCCATGAGTCACTGGCGTTTCCGATCCTCTCAGTCGGTGAAGCGGACTTGCCGGAGATCTGGCCTGCCCCCCTGCCCGTGGTCGTGGACGTCCTGGAAAAGTACCAGAGCTACGATCAGGTCGCGGCAAATCTGCCGGACATCCAGCTCATATCGGACAAAGAGAGGCCATAGATGAGTCACTGGAAAACATGGTGCGGAAGTATCCTGTTTATGGCATGTCTGCTACTTACCGCTCAGTCGGCCTTTGCGCGGAGCGAATCGACAGTTCAGGCAGAAAAGCTGATGACATGGCAACTCGACGCGGTGACCGCCACTGACTTTCACAAGTTCATCGCCAACGGCAACCGGGCGTTTCGGCAACTGATGGATGAATATACGTTCGACTCGACCCGGATGCAGCGCCAGGCGAAACTGAAAAAGGGTTATCGGTTGGAATACCTGGGAGCGATTCGGCGCCTCGGCATGGACGAGCACCTCTGGCGTATCCACATCAAAGGCGACAAATACCAGTTGCTCGGAAGCCTGAGCATAGCGCAGGGCAAAGTGGTCGGGTTCAATCTGGATTAGGCTGTTTGATTCGTAGGGCTTTATCGCGATTTGCTCAGACGTGTTTTAGGTCTGGCATACGCTTGGGAAGGCAATACAAGCTAGATGGCGCAATCGGACGGGTCCCCCTTGAGCTTGGCGAGTCCGTGGGGCAATGCAGGCAGGATGACGGCGAGGTTCTCGCGCACGGCACGGGGACTCCCCGGCAGATTCACGATCAGGGTGGAACCACGCAGGCCGGCCAGGCCGCGTGACAGCATGGCGTGGGGCGTTTTCTTCAGGCTTTCGGCACGCATCGCCTCGGCAATCCCCGGCACCAGCCGCTCGAGAACCGTGGCCGTCGCCTCGGGGGTGACATCACGCGGTGTCATCCCGGTTCCGCCGGTGGTGAGAATCAGGTCGAGACGTTCTTCATCCACCCAACCGCTCAGGGTTTCGACGATACGGGCAAAATCATCCGGGATCACCTGGTAACGACAAACATCACCGAGATCATCGACCATCTGCTTGATGACCTCCCCGCTCTCATCGACCCGCTCTCCCCGCGCTCCCTTGTCCGACAAGGTCAGGACACCGATACGGAAATGTCGCTCGGAACTCACACTT
Source organism: Desulfuromonas sp. (assembly GCA_002868905.1). Lineage (GTDB taxonomy): Bacteria > Desulfobacterota > Desulfuromonadia > Desulfuromonadales > Geothermobacteraceae > BM304. The sequence continues at coordinate 53,986 of PKUA01000064.1, read as the reverse complement.
CATCTCCTTCATCCGGCGGCAGGAACGTTACCTCGACGGCATCCCCGACCGTGATGTCACCACCGGTCAAGACCTTGGCAAAAATCCCTTCACGCGGCATGACGCAATCCCCCGCCTGGTAAAAAATGGCGCACCGTTCGTGGCAGACCTTACCGATCTGGGTGATCTCGATCTCGGCCTTCGTCCCGACCCGCAGGCGGGCGCCGATCGGCAGACCACAGAGATCGAGCCCGGTGGTCGTCAGGTTCTCGGCGAAATCGCCCGGGCCGACGTCGAGTCCCGCCTGTTGCATCTTGGCGATACTCTCGCTTGCCAGCAGGCTGACCTGACGATGCCAGTCGCCGCCGTGGGCATCTCCTTCCAGCCCGAAATCGACCAGCAGGCGAGCCTTTTCCACATTGGTCTTGCGGACCCCCTTGGTCTCGCTGGTGCTGACGGCAACCAGCAGTCCGGAGCAAACGGAGGTCATTTCTTCTTCTCCTTGGCCATGATCATCCTGCGGGCGTTGTTAACCACGACCTGCGACACATTTTTGCTTTTCGCTAAATTTTTGAGGTCCTTCTCATTCAGGCTGTTCATGTAACGCAAGGCCTTCGGCAGTGGCGTCTTGGGATGCAGAACCAGGGCTTTTCTGATTTCGGAATTCTTGACCCATTCCCGGTTCAGGTTGATCAGGCGGATCAAATCGTCGCTTGAGCTCCGATTCTTGGCCACCATCGACACCTCTCCCTCGGTGATGCGTGGATTTTTCAATACCGCGCTCGAAACCAGCTTGTTCGAATCCTTGATGAGAATGTTGCGCCACTCCTTGTCGCCGGTCAGCGCGATCTTGATTTTCTCAGACACTCCGAGCTCAAGGGCCTGCTGGTACTTGGAAAGGTGCTCTTCCTCCACTTCCTCGATATCGCCAAACTCCTCCTCGTCCTCTTCACCGTCCCCCGCACTCTTCCCATCCTTCAAAAGTGCCTGCAATTCGGAGTCGGCGTGCGGGTTCTGTTCAAGGACTTCAACCAGCTGGGGGTTGTCAATCAGCAGGTCGACCTTGTCTGAGAACAGGGCGAGGACCTTCCCTTCGGCATGTTGCGCGAGGAACAACAAAACTCCATCTTCCAGCGCACTGTTTTCGAGCAGTGCCCGCACCACCTCGACGCTTCCGACATGGAACCGGGCGATCAACTCGAGCAGCCGTGGATGAGTCTCGGGGGCCGAGGCGACCGGTTGCAGATCCGAGGTCGGCAGCTTCGCGACGGTTTGCCGAGCCAACGTCTTGAGCTCGGCGTCCTTACCATGAATCAGGAACAGGAGGGCGAGAAGTTTATCCACAACAGGGAGAGGCAACGCCCCCCGGGCCGCATCAATCTTTGCGTCACGGGGGGCGTCAGGATGGACCAGTTTGGCGACGGTCGCCGGGACTTTCAATTTAATTTTCGTCGGGCCGGACACTGCATTGTCCTTGTTTATTTGGCTTTAAAAGAGACGATCCGACCATCGAATCCGGCTTTTTTGGCCTTTTCCAAAGCGGCGTCGGCCTCGGCTCGGCCCTGCAGAGGTCCTATGGAGAGACGCTGCAGGGTCAACGGCACGACCGCCTTTTGCTGTTGCACCTCGATGCCGAGCTTTTTCAAACGCTCTACCTCGGCGGCAGCAGCGCTACCCTTGAGATAGGAACCTGCACACAAGGCGAGTTCGTCATCCCCAACGGGGAGGAGGAACGCATTGGACACCTGTTTTTTCAGCCCGGGCAACTTGGCACGAGCGTCCATGACAGGATATCGACCGACAATTAAACGGATAATCGTCTTCTCGGAATGAATGGTTTCCCGCATGGTTGTCAGGTCGAGCTTGCTGAGCTTTCCTTCGGCTTCCTTGAGGTAGGTGCTGCTTCCGTAAGCTCCGACCTGGACCCGGTACTGCTTTGGCGAAACCGGCTGCGACTGTTCTTTCGCTGGAGACGCTGCCTTCTTTGTCACCGCAACCTTCTTGGAGGATACCGGTTTCTCCTGCGGCGGTGCCGGAGCCTTGGCGGCGACCTTCGGAGCCGGCTTCTGCACCGGCGCAGGCTGTTTTTCAGCCGGCACTGGCGTCGCCGGCGTTTTCGCCTTGGCCGCAACCGGCTTTGGCTTCTGGGGAGCGGCAGCCGGCTTGGGTTTCGGTACGGCCTGCTTCACCACCTTTGCCGTCTTGGCCGGTTGTGGGACCGGTCGGCGCACGGCCGCCGGTTGTGGGACCGGTTCAGGCCCCCCCACTGGGGAGAAGTAAAAAAATGCCAGCGCACCGATGGCGACTCCAAGCAGGGTCAACAACAGGATCCTCCTTGAAGATCCCACCCCCGTGCTCCCGCCCCCCTTATTCGGTTTGCGGGCAAAACGTCGCTTTTTCCCCGGGGGAGACGGCTTCTCGTCGGTGCCGTTTGTCAATTCCTCCTCCGGAGAATCATCGAAGCCAAACTCGTCTTGAGATTTTCTACTCATTGCGGACAGGGCCTCCTGCCAGGCGCGTGCTAGTCTTCCTGTTTATTAGCTGCAAGAATTTTCGCGGTCAGATGGGATGGAACCTCCTCGTAATGAGAAAATTCCATGGTAAACAGCCCACGGTCGGATGTCATGGAGCGGAGTTCCGGGGCATATTTCAACACTTCGGCCATCGGTACCGTCACCTTGACCACCTGGTTACTCCCCTGCGGGTCGACACCGAGCACCTTGCCGCGCCGCGAGTTCATATCGCCGATGACATCACCGACACAGTCGTCCGGCACGGTGATCTCCATCTCCATGATCGGCTCGAGCAGGGTCGGGTTCGCCGCGATAACCGCTTTCTTGAATGCCATCGACCCGGCGATCTTGAACGCCATCTCCGACGAATCGACGCTGTGGTGCCCACCGTCAAACAGGGTCACCCGGAAATCCTGCACCGGGTAACCGGCCATCGGTCCCTTGCGCATAACCTCCTGGATACCCTTGTCAACCGCGGGGATATACTGACGGGGAATAACCCCGCCGACAATCTTGTCGACGAATTCGTACCCTTCACTGCGATTGCGGGGCTCGAGTTTGATGCTGACATCGGCGAACTGGCCACGACCACCAGACTGTTTCTTGTGACGATAGGCCTGGTCGACCGATTTTTTGATCGTTTCACGATACGGTACCTTCGGCTCCTTGAGAACCACCTCGACACCGAATTTCCGCTTCAGCTTCTCACAGGCGACCTCGACGTGAACCTGGCCCATGCCGGAGAGAATCATCTCCTTGGTCTCTTCGTCCCGCACCACCTGCAGGGTCGGATCCTCTTCCATCAGCCGCTGCAGGCCGCCGTGGATCTTGTCTTCGTCCCCCTTGCTCTTGGCGGCGAGGGCAAACGAGATCACCGGTTTCAGGGCCATCGGGCTTTCATAAAGAATCGGCTTGGCACCGTCACACAGGGTGTCCCCGGTGGCAGTCTCCTTCAGCTTGGCCACGGCTATGATATCCCCCGCCTCGGCCTCGGTCACCGAATGCTGCTTCTTCCCTTCCATCTCGTAGATGGCGGCAATCCGTTCGGTACACTCCTTATTCGGATTCATGACGACCGTGTCCGGCTTGAGGGTTCCGGAGTAGATGCGGAACAGGGTCAACTTGCCGGCGTAGGGATCGCTGATGGTCTTGAACACCATCGCGGAGAACGGCTCCTGCGGGCTCGGTTCGCGTTTCTCCTCATCCCCCGTTTTCGGGTTGGTACCGATCTGGGTCCCCTTGTCGATCGGCGACGGGAGACAGACAGTGATGTAATCGAGCAGCTGACGGACCCCGATATTGGATGTCGCACTGCCGCACAGGACCGGGGTGAAGACACCGGTCAGAGTTCCCTCCCGCAGACCGCGAAACACTTCCTCGTTCGTCAGGGACTCTGTTTCGAGGTATTTCTCCATCAACTCATCGTCCCCCTCGGCCGCCGCTTCCACCATCATCAGGCGCAGCCTCTCGGCCTCTTCCTGATACTCGGCCGGGATCTCTTCTTCCTTGTAGGTCCCCTTTTCATCGAACTGGAAGATGCGGGCCTTCATGGCGATCAGGTCGATAATCCCCTTGAAATTATCTTCGCTGCCGATCGGCATATTGACTGGAACCGGACGGGTTCCAAGCGATTTTTCCAGGTCGTCAATCGCTTTGAGGTAATCGGACCGTTCCCGGTCGAGTTTATTGATGAAAGCGATGCGCGGCACCTCGAACTCATCCATCCACTTCCAGAGGGTGTTGGTCTGCGCCTTGACCCCGTCCACCGCCGACACCAGCAGCACCGCTCCGCCGAGAATCCGCAGGCAGTTTCGGGTGTCATGCAGAAAATTTGTGTATCCCGGTGTATCGACGATATGGAGACCGTGCCCGTCCCACTCTCAGTGATGAAGGCTGCTGCCGATGGTGATATGTCGTTTGATCTCTTCCGGTTCGAAATCCATGTTGGAGGTGCCGTCGTCGACCTTGCCGAGACGATCGGTCATGCCCGCGTTAAAAAGCATCGCTTCAGTCAGAGAGGTCTTGCCGGCATCCCCCTGGCCCACGATGCCCAGGTTTCGAATCTTCGTTGTATCGAACTTGCCCATTACCGCTCCTTTCGACCCGTCTACGCGGGCTCTTGAATATCAACTTTCAAGACCAGGCCGTCTTTGGCCAACATGTCAACATAACTTGGAATACTAGCACCGCTCCGAAAAGCTGTCAAAACCCGGTTTTGTTCCGATTGTAAATAATTTTCAGCCCCTCAAGGGTCAGGTTCGGCTCGATCTCGTCGATCGTTTCCGATCCCGCGGCAACCAACCGGGCATTCCCTCCTGTCGCCACGGCAAAAGCCGTTTCGCCGGCTTCTTCCCGCATCTTCCTGATAATGCCGTCAACGAGACCGACGTAACCGTGAAAAATCCCTGACTGAATACTGTTGACCGTGTTCCTGGCGATCACGGCGGGGGGCTGCAGGATCTCCACCTTCGGGAGCTTGCTCGCACGTTGAATCAGGGCTTCGGTAGCGACCACCAGACCCGGTGAGATGGCGCCGCCGACGTATTCCCCCTGGGCGGAGATGTAATCGAACGTGGTGGCCGTTCCGAAATCGACAACGATCAGGCTGCGACGATACCGCTCAAAGGCGGCGACCGCATTGACAATCCGGTCGGCCCCGACCTCCCTGGGGTTGTCGTACTTGATCGGCATGCCGGTCTTGATACCGGGACCGACCACACACGGCTTGACATTGAAATAGGTTTGCCCGAGAGCCTCGAGAGGGGCGAGCAGGGGAGGAACGACGCAGGAGATGATGATCCCGCTGACCGCTGTCAACTCGAGGTCGGAAATGGCGAAGAGCTGACGGAACAGGACCGCATGTTCATCGACGGTTCTGTTGATATCGGTCGCTATCCGCCAATCCCTGACGAGCCGATCCTCCTGAAACAGGCCGAGAACCGTGTTGGTATTGCCGACATCAATGACAAGCAGCATGCTGGTTTCCTTTAAACCGACCGGTCGATACCGGTCAAAGCGGCCGAACGTCCCCGCTGAGTATTCGTAATTCTTTCCCCCTGTCGTCGACCAACAGCAGGGCTCCGTCACCATCAACGCCGGTCACCCGTCCGCTCACCGTCTCACCGGCCCCGGAGATTTCGACCAGCCGGTCGACAAACGGAAACAGTTCGAGCCAGGCAGAGCGAATCGGGGCGAAACCGTCCCGGAGGTAAACGGCATAAGCCCGGTCGAGTTCGGCCAGCAACTCCCGGGCGATGGCGAGACGTGAAACGTCCTCGCCTACCTCAAGCGCAAGAGAGGTCGCCGGGTAGCGAAGGTCCTCCGGGAACTGCTCCCGGCGCATATTGACATTGATACCGATACCGAGGACCACCCAGCCGACCTGCTCGGACTCGGCCTGCATCTCGTTGAGCATTCCGGCGACCTTGCGACCGTTGACCAGCAGATCGTTCGGCCACTTGACCGTGATCGGCAGCCGACTGACGTTGCGGAGCGCCCGCGCGGCGGCGACGGCCGAAAGGAAGGTCAACTGTGGTGCGTCCCAGGGGGCAATGGCAGGACGGAGCAACAGGGAGAGGTAGAGATTGGTTCCGGGAGGCGAACACCAGGTGCGACCGCGGCGCCCCTTGCCGGCCGATTGGCTGTCTGCGAAAACGACCGTTCCCTCCGCCTCGCCTTCTGCACCGAGGGTGGCCGCCTGCAGATTGGTTGAATCGGTCTTTCCAAGGGTTATCACCCGTCGGCCGACGATCGGCAGGACCTGGCCCATGGTCAGGGCGGCTTCCGTCAACTCCTCCGGCATGGCGAGCAATCGATACCCCTTCGATTTCTGTGCCTCGATGCGGAAGCCCTCCTGGCGCAGCTGCTCGATCTGCTTCCAGACAGCCGCACGCGAGATTCCGAGTTGCCGACTCAATTCTGCACCACTGATCCACCCGCCGGAGCCGTTTCGCAACAGGTTCAGCAGGTTGAATTCTCTCGTGGTGGATGTGGTCACGTCAAGCCCCTCTACTGAAACAACATGGAGATATCGACAGCGCGATAGGAATGGGTCAAAGCGCCGACAGAAATGAGGTCAACGCCGGTCTCCGCGATATCGCGCACCGTCTCCAGGTTCACCCCTCCCGAAGCTTCGGTCATGGCCCGGCCGTCGATCTCGGCCACCGCCTCGCGCAGCTGCTCACAACTCATATTGTCAAGCAGCAAAACCTCGGCCCCGGCCGCAAGCGCCTGGCGGACCTCATCGATATCCCGCACCTCGATCTCGACTTTCATCAGGTGAGAAGCGTGCCGCCTGGCCCGTTCAACGGCGCTGGCAATGCCGCCGGCGGCGACAACGTGATTTTCCTTGATCAGAATGCCGTCATAAAGCGAGTGACGATGATTGAATCCGCCACCGACCCGGACCGCGTATTTTTCAAGTTGCCGGAGTCCGGGTGTCGTCTTTCGCGTATCGACAATCCGGACGGAGGTCCCCTCGACTTCATCGACGAAACGGCGGGTCAAAGTCGCCACACCGCACAGCCTCTGCAACAGGTTCAGGGCAACCCGCTCCCCCTGCAGAAGGCTCCGGGCATCTCCCTTGATCCAGGCGAGAACTTCTCCACGCTGGGCCAGGTGACCCTCCTGCAGCAGAGGCTCAAAAGCGACCTGGCTGTTCAGTTGAAAAAACACCTCACGCACCACGTCCAGACCAGCAACAACGAACTCTTCCTTGGCGACCAGGTCGGCCCGGGCCTGGCTGCCGGGTTCGATCGTCGCTTCGGTGGTGACATCACCGGGACCGATATCTTCGGCCAGCGCCTGCTGCACCAATTGCTTGACGTTCATCCTCTCAAGCCTCCTAACATATTGAAAATACGTCTTTATATCACACCTGAAATCCAAGCCGCAAATGAAAAGAACATCCACTTCTCGCTTTCAAGGCTGGTCACGCGATAAATTTTCTGCTGTAATAGCACAGCCTTTACGTTAACTCCTACCCGGGGAGCACTGTATGCGTCATATATATCTTCTGTTCGTCACCCTTTCGATCTGTGCGGGATGCGTCAGCCAGCAACAATTCGATGAGCAATTGGCCAAAACCTCAGCTGCCGAAACCACTATGCGCGAACAGGCTGCCATTGCCAACGACCTCGCCCGCGACAAGGTTGAACTGGAACAAATTCGCCAACGGCTGCGGTCCGACCTCGAAGCGTGTCAAGGTGATCTCGCCAATGCCAACGCGGATATCGACCTTCAATACGGGAATCTCCAACGCCTCGAAAAAGCCCTGAGCGAACAGCAACAGGCGGCCAGAGCCAATGCTGAACTCAGCGCTCGCCAAATTACTCAGCTCCGATCCGGACAGAGCGAGCTTGAAAAACAGATCGAGCGGGAGCGAATTGCCCGCGAAGCCCGCCTCGCCAAGATCAAGAAAACCTACGATCAACTGGTCGGAAAACTTGAGGAGGAAATAGATCGTGGCGAAGTCACAATTTCGAATCTACAAGGACGCCTGACCGTCAACCTGGTCGAACGGATATTGTTCGACTCGGGCAAGGCTGAGGTCAAGCCGGGCGGTCTCAAGGTGTTGCTGCGCGTCGGCGACATTCTGAAACAGAGTGAAGGAAAAGTGATCCAGGTCGAGGGGCACACCGACAACGTTCCGATCAGTTCCCGCCTGGTCGATAAGTTCCCGACCAACTGGGAGCTCTCAACCGCCCGGGCGGCCAATGTCGTCCATGTCCTGCAAAAAAAGGTCGGCATCCCCGGCGAGCGCCTCGCAGTGGCCGGCTACGGCGAATACCGTCCGGTTGCAGCCAATACGACGGCGAAGGGCCGAGAGCAGAACCGCCGCATTCAAATCGTCCTGGTACCACGCGACGGGCGTTTCGTACAATCGGATGAGTGAGCATTACGGGGAAGATTCCATCTCCTGACGCAATATCCCATCGCACCCAAGCCGATAGCCGGTCAGGTCCCGAGCTAACAGCAAATTGCCGCCGTAGTAGCGGCGAGCATCCTCGAACAGCTGACTGAGGGGGAAACGGGCTCCACCTGATTCACGGAAGCGGGCACTGAAATGAGTCAGGACAAGGTTCGGCAAGTTGATCGCTTCGGCGAACCGTGCCACTTCAGCGGCCGAACAGTGTCCGAAATCGCTGGGCAGCGAGCGCCTGAGCGCTTCGGTAAAAGTCGCTTCGTGTACCAGGAGGTCCGCTTCGGCGCACGCTTCACGTAACAATCCGGGGGAATCGTTATCGCCAGCCATGACGACACGGCGCCGTGGCCATTTTTCCAGCGTCACCTCGCCACTCCTGACGGTTTCGCCATTTTCGAGCCGGACATCCTCCCCCTCCTGCAATCGTCCCCATAACGGACCACGGGGCACCAGACGGCGCACCAACTCCGACACGTCCAGTCTCTTTTTCATCCCCTGCTCGACGAAGCGATAAGCATAAGATGGCACCCGGTGCGAGAGAACATGCCGGGTCACCTCGACACCGTGATCCTTGAAAACCAACTCCCGTCCCTCGACATCCTGAAATTCCCAACGAAAGCTGAGGTTCAGATGGGTGCAGCGAAGAGAAACCTCGATCAACTCCCGCAACGACCGCGGCGCGATAATGCTGAGAGGCGCGCGTCGATTTCCGAGAGCGGCGCTGCCGAGCAGGCCGGGCAGGCCGAAACAGTGGTCTCCATGGACATGGGTAATGAATACGGCGCGCAGATCGTGCAAGGAATAAGGGGAGCGGAGGATCTGCTGCTGGGTCCCTTCCCCGCAATCGATCAGGTACCAGCCAGACCGGTTGGCAAAGGAGAGTGCCGCCCCGGCAACGTTACGACTGCGGGTCGGCTTACCGGAAGATGTGCCGAAAAAAAACAGCTTCACGCGCGGACTGTCCCGATACGCCGGATGGTCGGTTCAGGCAGCAGGCAGCGACTAAGCCAATCCTGCCTAACGCAACAACCTGGCAAGGAATAAGAAGGTCCCGCCGACTGACAAACCCGCCAGCAGGTTGCCGACATTCTGGCACAACAGGGAGAGCTGGTAGCGGAACGGGAAATGTGAAGCGACAACCGGATCAGACAGGTTGTAAACCTGGATGTAAAGTTCCGAGCCCCGCCAGATGAAGATGAAAACGAAAACCAGGATGAAAGCGGCGAACCCCCTGCTGATAGGACTATCTTTGATATTCTGACAAATTTTGCGGATCAGGTCGATGTTGATCAACGACAGAAACACCCAGTTCACGTTTTCCACCACCCTGATAATCTCCAGGGTCCGCTGGTCGGGCTCGGGGTTGATCAGAATAAAAACGAAAGAACAGGCCGTGACACCAAGGGTCACCAGGTAGACGGCAATCTTGTTCCCCTCCAACTCCAGGGTCCGGGAAAAAATGTAATACTCCTGGAATCCGTGGGTCATCACCAGAATCGAAATTGTTCCGACAATGTACCCCATCGCTTCAACCTGGGGAATTTCCAAACCGGGAAGGTAGGGCATGGCCTGTGGAATCAACTGACCGATCAAAATAAAACCGAAACCGACGGCGATACTGGTCCAGACGCGGGCATTGCCGATGCTGAAATAAAAGGAAACCAGTCCGGCGATCAGCCAGAACGTCAACTGGATGATATCCCAATTCATCACGAACCTCCTAAAACAGGACCGTCAATCGCTACGGTTCCTTGTTGTCCAACCGGCAGAGCGGTTCAGCCCTTTTACTTCCCCAACCCCTGGAACCCACGCTGCATCTCATCGAGCATCGCCTTGACAGCGGACGGCCCGGCGACCAGCCTTGATGCCTTGCAGAGCCGCTGGTAAAATCCATTCAGGCCCTTTTCCGTGACCAGGCTCTCACCAACAAAAGTTTTTTCAAATTCCTTCTCGACCAGGCTCGTACCGATCTTGCCGATATGTTTGGTCGCAACCGATTTGAACAGTTCCTCGACTTTGGAACGACGATCAGCCTCACGCATTTCGACCGCTCGACTCGCCTCCCGGTCGCGGACCTGTCGCTCTTGCAGAATTTCCTGCTTCGCCTTGGCCCAGATTGCCCCGACATCACCAGAAGTCAACAAGTCGGCAAGATCCTGCTCATCCGCTTCCACGGCAGCGAGGACGTCGATTTTCGCACCAGGCAGCTTGGCGACCGACATGGAGTTTTCCGCGGTCTTTTCGATTTCCGTCGAACCGTCATGGAAAAATCCAAGCGGCGTCCCCTCACGGTAAAATATCAGGGCGACATGCTCCTGGGTGTAAATCCTCAGACACCCGGTCACCTTGTCCTGTTTCAATTTGCCGAGCAAGGCTTTGATATCGAGGAGTTTGACTTCCTGGGCCTGGTAAAGGACATCGCCATGCAGCAAGGCATGGATCCCGAGGGCAAGCTCTGGCGAGAGCCGGTAGATGTTCAGGACGACATTTCCGGACAACGAACATTCGAAGATCGCTGCCAGGGCGTCATAAGCGATCTGTGAACCGCTACCGCTCTCGAGCAGGGCACTGATCAGTCTCCCCCGGTTGAAAATAAGAATCCCGGTACCGCGTGTGGTATCAAACCGGAGATACCCGGTAAAAGAACTCCGAGCCAGCTTGGCAAAGGCTTCCGGAATGTTGATCCGGCTCGGATCGATGCTCTCCTTGACCGGATTCCCTTTTGGCAGCAACAACATGACCCTTCAAATCTCCTTCTGTCGCAACTCCCCCGCCCTCTCAAACCGAATCCGTCTTTTTAGGCCTTCATGAGAAAATTGTCAACATAAATTGACGGCATTCCGTCCTCAACAGGGCGGGTTCCCATTCAAGCCAAATCAGACCGGTTCCGACGAAGAACATGGCGCCGCAGTCGGGACAACCTCTCTTTCCCCTCGTCCGCCAACCAGGTGTCCGGCGACCCCGGCTGCAGGGTGATCAAGACCATTTCATGCATCCACTCGTCCGCCCCCCTGCCCGTCAACCCCTTGAGAAAAGGCTCCCAGCGACGGATCGATGTAGTCAAAATGGCTTCGCGATCAACCTCCTCTCCTTCGGCGTCGTGAATCTTCACCACGAGCTGGGCATCCTCCCCAAGCCAACCGGCACCATGCAGGTCAATCAACAGAGCTCCCTCTTCCGGCAGATTAAAAGCGAATTTTTCAATCCAGGGAGCAAGACACTTCCGATGGAGAAACCCGTCCCGGCGACTGCGAACATCGAAAAACAGGTGCCCTTCGTCCCCGTCATGACCTCGACCGCAAGCCGGACACCGATGCTCATGCCGCCGCTCCCTGATCCCCTCTTCCGCCGCCAATGGCCCGGTGTTTCTCCGCTGGTCCGATTCCGCATGTTGACGTAAAATGAACTCAGCCAGACGCCTGAACTGTCGATGAACCGACGTTCCGCGCGCATGGGTTAATACCGGATGTATCCTGCTGCTGAACCCGGTCGCCAATCCTTCGACCTTGGGGCTCTTGTTGACGAAGACATTGGCAACCTTGAAACCCCGCTCTTCACCGGAAAACCTGAGGAACTCCGCGACACCGACCTTTCCCTGCAAGCGCAAACGCCCGTCGATCAGGCTCGGTACCAGCCAGATACGATCTTCGGCCCCGTCTTGCTGCAGAAACTCGCGCAGGGCCGAGGCATTCACCAGGGAAGCACGATCTTTGACCGGTGTCAGCACCAGGTCGGCCACATTGAGGGCATTGCAGGTGAAATAATCGAGAATCGGGCGGGTATCGATGATCAAAACACCACTCACCGATTCATCCCGCAAAGACCGGCGCAGATGGAACAGGTCATCATCCGGAGGCTGCAGGTCACGCTGGGAGACCATGAACTGCACCCCGTATTCACCCAGCTGCAACAAGTCGGCAAATCGCCCGCCGGCAAACAATTCCCCCACCGAGCGGCCACTATGCGAGCCGATTGCAAACATGTTGTCGACGGAAAAATGGTTATCGAAGGAAAGAATACTGACCGGCAGGTCTTCCCGCAAAGCTTTCAGATAGACAGCGAGGTTGGTGGCGATGGTGGTCTTGCCGACCCCCCCTTTTTCACTGGCAACGGTGATAACAAACAATCCTTTATCCACCTCAGTTCTCCCGGTATTTCATTCGGCTGCGGCAGCGTCGAGCTGCAGTGCTTCCCACTTGTCATACAACTGCGCCAACGCCTCTTTGTCGGCACGATGGCGTTCGATAACTTTTTCGGCATGATCGGCATCGGCGTAAAAATCAGCTCGCGCCATATCTTCCTCCCAGGCGGCGACATCGCCTTCCACCTTCTCGATTCGGCTTTCCATATCAAGAATCTCGCGCGCCCTGCGTTCGGCAATCCTTTGCGCAGCCTTTCGATTGGCGTGAGCGGTCCGGCGATCTTCCTTTGTCGTTTTCTCTTCGCCCCCTGCCAGGCCCTTCTGTTCAACGCGCAACTCGCTATGGCTCGAATCCCCGCGCAACTCTTTGGCATGGAGAAAGTCGGAGTAGTTGCCGGGCCAGGAGTGAACCTGGCCATCGCCGACCTCGACCACCCGGGTGGCAAGGTGGTCGACAAAGTATCGGTCGTGGCTGACGAAAACCAGGGTGCCACTATAACCCCGCAATGCCTCGAGCAGCACCTGTTTCGACGCAAGGTCGAGATGGTTGGTCGGTTCGTCCAGCAGCAACAGGTTCGCAGGGCGGAGCAACAGGATGGCCAGGGCCAGGCGGTTACGCTCCCCTCCCGAAAGAACCTCCACACGTTTTTCCGTGTCGTCTCCGGAGAACAGGAAGGCCCCGAGGATATCCCGCAGGCGGGGCACCATATCGAAAGGTGCCTCCTGGCTGATTTGCTCCAGGACCGTCAACCGGGGATCGAGCACCTGTGCCTGATCCTGGGCAAAGTAAGCAAGTTCAAGGCCATGTCCTGCCCTGCGCTCCCCTGATGCAGGCGCCTCAGTTCCCGAGAGCATGCGCATCAGGGTCGATTTGCCGGCACCGTTGGGTCCGACAAGGGCAATCCTCACTCCCCTCTCGACAATCAGGTCGATTTCGTGCAGAACCGTATTCTCACCGTAACATTGACACGCACTGAAGAGTTCAATCGCTATCCGTCCCCCCTTCGGCGGCTGAGGAAAACGGAATCCGATTTTCTTCCGCACAGGTGGGACGGTGATCCTCTCGATCTTCTCCAACTGTTTAACCCGACTCTGGACCAGGGACGCCTTGTTAGCCTGATAGCGAAACCGACTGATAAACGCTTCGATCCGTTCAATCTCTTCGTCCTGGCGCCGTTTAGCTTCGCGCAAGGCAGCCACCCGCTCTTCCCGCTGCTGCAGGTAACGACTGTAATTCCCCGGATATTCGGTCAAATGACCATTCCAGACCTCGACGATCCGCCCAACCACCTGGTCGAGAAAGAAACGATCATGCGAGACCAGAACCACCGCATGCGGGTAGGAGGCGAGATACCCTTCCAGCCAATCTCTGGCTGGAAGGTCGAGATGGTTGGTCGGTTCGTCGAGTAACAGCAGGGTCGGTTGCTGCAGCAACAATTTTGCCAGGGCGATCCGCATCTGCCAACCACCGGAAAATTGCTCGCAAGGTTTCTCCCACTCTTGTTCGGAAAACCCGAGACCGCTGAGGACTTTGCCGATTTCGGCTTCCAACTGGTAACCGCCCTGTTGTTCGAACTGCTCGCGGACGACAGCATATCGCTCGAGATCTGCTGTGCCGTGCTGCCGACTGATCCTGTCCTCAAGCAGTTTTAACTCATCTTCAAGGGCCAGGAGGTCACCGACGGCACTTCGCACCTCGGTGAAGAGAGAACGGCCGCCATGGGTCAGCCCCTCCTGGGGGAGATAGCCGACCGTGGTAGCACGGGCCATCTGCAGCGTGCCATCATCGGGCGAAACGTCCCCCGCAAACATCCGGAGCAGGGTCGTTTTTCCGGCACCATTCTCCCCGCAAAGACCAATCCGGTCGGACGGTCTTATATGCAGGTCGACGGATGCCAGCAACCGGCGTCCGCCATACTCTTTCACGATCCCTTTGAGCTGTAGCATCCGGCTTTTATAGCATACGCTGGCGAAAGGTGGGAACACCTACATTCACAGGCAAAACCCAATCATCTCCCTGAACGGAACCGGCTCTTTTCCTGATCACCCTTCCGTTTTATTGTCTGGAAAGGCCGAGATCAATCTAACTATTCAAAAAACCTTTTATCTGCTATAGTTACGTTAATTTTGAAACTTGAAGGTGGAAAAAATTCATTTGCCGCCTCATGCAAACTGCCTGCTGCAGGCAGGACATACAAAAATTTTCACCCCGGCCGATGCGCCGCACCCCGATTGCAATAACACTCTTCTTGAGTGATGTGATCAGATAGAGGTGCCGTGTCGGGTCGGGGAACGTGGCAACAGTTGAGCCAACTCCTGTTGCCTTCACCACCGGGACATCCCGGAACCGCCGACTGTGGCAGGTTCAACAATTTAAGGTTACCCTGCGGGGGACCGGAAGGATTTCACATGATTAAGAAGATGTTGGTGAATGCCACTCATCCGGAAGAGAACCGGGTGGCGATCGTCGACGACGGTATTCTCACGGAACTCGACATTGAAATCGAGGGTCGCGAGCAGACCAAGGGGAACATTTACAAGGCGGTTGTGGTCCGGGTCGAAACCGGCCTGCAAGCCGCTTTTGTCGATTACGGGGCCGAACGTCTCGGGTTCCTCCAACTCGGCGAGATTCACTCCAAGTATTACCCACAACGGGAGGGGCAGGAAGCAAAAAGCCGCCCCCGCATCAACGAGATATTCCAGCGCGGACAGGAAATCCTGGTCCAGATCGTCAAGGAGGAGAGAGGGAACAAAGGGGCCGCCCTGACGACTTTCCTCTCCCTGCCGGGCCGCTACATGGTGGTGATGCCGGATGACACCACGCGTGGCATCTCCCGCAAAATCCCCGACGGCAAGGAGCGCAAAGAACTCCGCCAGGCAGTCGACAACCTCGAACTCCCGGAAAACACCGGCCACATCATTCGCACCGCCGCCATCGGTCAAACCCAGACCGAACTCCAGCGCGACCTCGACTACCTGGTGCGCCTCTTCAAAAACATCACCGAATTAAGCAACAAGATCAAGGCACCGGCACTGGTTTACCAGGAATCCAACCTGGTCCTCCGTTTCCTGCGTGACTATTTCACTCTCGATATGGACGAAATTCTGATCGACGACCCGAACGTGTTCCAACAGGCCAAAGAGTTCATAGAACAGGTCATGCCGGAACATGCCAAACTGCTCAAACTTCACCAGGAGCGACGTCCGGTCTTCTCCAAGTACCAGATCGAAGAACAGATCGAAACCATCGGCCGCAACCAGATCGTCCTCCCATCCGGTGGGTCCATCGTTATCGACAGCACCGAAGCGTTGGTCGCCATCGACGTCAACTCCGGCAAGATGGCCTCGGAACAGGGGGTCGAAGCGACCGCCTTCAAAACCAACCTTGAAGCCGCCGTCGAGGTGGCGCGCCAGTTAAGGCTACGCGACCTCGGAGGCCTGGTGGTCATTGACTTTATCGACATGCGCGACAGGAAACATATCCGCGAAGTCGAGAAAAAACTCCAGCATGCCCTCAAATCGGACAAGGCACGGGTGACCGTCGGCCGTATCAGTCAGTTCGGCCTGCTCGAAATGAGTCGCCAACGAATCAAGGCGGCCTTGGCGGCGGGATCTTTCAAAGCATGCCCCCATTGCGACGGAAGCGGTAAAATCAAAAGCACTGAAGCCCAGGCGGTCGCCGTCCTGAGGAAGATTCATGCCGGAATCGCCAAGGGGAACATTGAACGCGTCATTGGCGACATCCCCCTCGACGTAGCTGAATACCTGCTCAACACCCGTCGGGAAGAACTCCACGAAATGGAAAGGCGCCATCGCGTCAATATCTATCTGCGCGGAAAATCCGACCTGTTGGCCAACCAGGACGAACTGATCTTCCAACGCAAAGAGAAGGAGGAGAAACGATCGGAGGAACCTCTCTCCCAGCCGGTCACAGCCTCCGAAGCGATGGCCGAGAGTCAGAAGGAGCCGCACCCGCGCGAAACCACCGACGAGAACGAATCGCAATCGGGCAGTGAACAGAAACCTCACTCTCAGAGCAAGTCCCGCCGCAGTCGCGGTCGCCGTCGCAAAAGCAACGGTGAATCCGGCCAGAACAATCAGAACCAGTCTTCACTGCAGACAACGGAAGGCACACAGGGGCCAGAAACATCATCCCCGAAGAGCGAAGCGGCAGAATCCGGTGATCAATCCGGCACGGATGTGGCCCCAGCGACGGAACCGGCAGCATCCGGAGAGCAGGAGAGCCCGAAACGCCCCTCGCGACGCCGGACACGGAAGAGAAAAGGACCGGACACGACCGAGAAGGCTGTCCAAACAGAGACCTCCTCCGAATCCGGAGCGACCGACACTGAAAAGCCGAATAGTGAAACCGCAGCTAGCAACACGACGGCTGAAGGACTCCCCTCCGAAACCCCTGTCGTGGAGAAGGACGATAAGCCAAAACGGCCGACCCGACGCCGTACGCGGAAAAAACCCGAGACCGAATCCGCAGAGACAGCCGCAGAAACCAAGGCCGATCCGGTAGCTTCCGACCAAACAGGGAACGAGGCCACCCCTGCCGACCAACCGGCTGCCGACGTGGCGGAAAAACCGAAACGGCCGACCCGACGCCGCACCCGGAAAAAACCCGAGACCGAATCCGCAGAACCGGCTGCAGAAACCAAGACCGATCCGGCAACTTCCGACCCAAAAGTGAACGAGATCACGTCTGCCGAGCAACCGGCTGCCGACATGGCGGAGAAGCCGAAGCGTTCCAACCGACGACCTGCTCGGAAGAAGGCCGCGCAGGACACTCCGACAGGGAGTGACGAATCAGTCCCGGTGGAGGCCCCCTCTCCCCCTGCGGAAGCCGGCACCGAAACCAAACCGAAACGACGCGCGGCCGCTCCCCGCAAACGGTCGACAAAAGCCCAAACGGAAACCACGCCCCCCGAAGGGCAGGAACCCATCCAGAAAAAACCGATCCGCAAACGAAAGGCAACCGGCAAACCGCCGGAAGAACCCTCTCCCGCTGAATAACGAGTCGGGCACGGAACAGAGCATCTTGCGATTTTTTCTCGTGGGGACACGGATGTCCACCTGGGCATAAAAAAACCGCCCTTAGTGGAAGGATGCTGTTTTATCTGCTAAATTTAACTATGTATCCACTCGGCAGTTGATTAAACTGAGGACCGGACGGGGAATTGAAGAGTGATGGGATTCTGGAAAAAGAAACAACCGCTAAGCACACCGGATTTGCTGCATGATCTTGATTTGCTCGCCAAAGCTGAAGCACAAATCGCCAAGTTCTATGCACGCTGTGGCGAAATCGATTCCGGCGACCGGGATTTCTGGCTGCAACTGGCGGACAATGAGAATCAACACCATGACTTGATCCGTCGCATGTCGCAGCTGGTCACATTCAACCCGAACCAATATCGTCCCGGCAATGACATTAAACCGGGAGCCATCCGCCTGTTCCGCATGCAGGTCACCGACTTAATCGGGCAGATCAGTGCAGAGACTTCCCATCGCCAGCTTCTTGAGCATGCTGCCCAACTGGAAAACTCGGCCGCTGGACTCGGTCTCGAAGAGCTGATTGCCACCACGGATGAAGAATTCAAGCGCCTCGCCCAAGCTGTCGCCGACGAATCTGCCAAACACCGCAACACAATCGAAAAGAAACTCGCCACGCTCAATGCCATCTGAAACATCCGCACCAGGCACATCCCCCCCCCTTCGGCAGGTTGCCGATCATCACTTATCGCAGTAAAATATTAGTGTGAGCTTAGACATTGTCAGATTGACCTGACAACGGGCAAAAACGGAGAGGAGGTGACATTCATGTTACCGATTCGTATCGATCCGATGCGGGAATTAAGCACCCTGCAACGTGAGATGGACGACCTGTTCCGTAAATTCTTCGGTGGCGGCCGTCCAGAAGTTGCCGGAGCGACGTTGCCTGCCATCAACACGTTCATCAAAGACGGGATGTTTCATCTTGAAGCCGAACTTCCCGGAGTCGACACCGACAAACTCGACGTCCGGGTGGACGGTCACGATCTCGTCATCCACGGGGAGCGCAGCGTGACCCGCAAAGATGAAAAGACCGACTACCTGCTTCAGGAAATGCAGGAGAACCTCTTCGAGCGTCGCTTGACCCTGCCTGAAGGGGTTAATCCGGACAAAGCCCACGCCGCCTATCGAAATGGTCTGCTCGAGATCACCATGCCGGTGGCCAAAACTGGCACGACAGGTCGGAAACTAACAATCGAAGGGCTTAAACAAGGCAAAGAGAGTAAAGAGATCCATTAGCGAACAAAAGAAACGACTTTGACCGCCCGTTGTCAGACTCCCCGGCCATTGAGCCGGGGTTTTTATTGGTCCTTCAGGGCCTGTTGGCGCTTTTTCTCAAGGTCCTCACTCATAAGATCGACCTTTTTGGCCTGATCCAGAACTTTTTTCTGGGTGCTGTAGATGTGCTCCTGCTTCGGCTCGTCACTGTCACAACCGTTCATCAACAGGGCACAGACGAAAAAGACCAGTAAACCAAGACATCTCACTCTTTTCCTCCTTCGTCTCTGGACATGTTCGTCCGCAGAAACAGAATAAGGGCTCCGGCTCCCCCATGCCGAACCGGTGCCCGCCCCCATTCCAGAACCTGCCTGGGCGACTCGTCACGCAGCAATCGCTCAATTGTGTCACGCAAAACCGGGCCAGCGCTGGAGTGGTGCCCCTGACCAGTGATAACCCTGACGGTTCGCCACCCCTGGTGGAGGGCGTTTTCAAGGAAGAGAAGCGTACGCCGTCGTGCTTCGATCCGTTCCATACCGTGCAGGTCGAGTTCGGCCTCGACTTTCAGCTTCCCCTGGCGCAGCATTTTCATCCGCCTGGCGCCCCCAATGGAAGCCTCGCCCTTTTCCGGGACCTCGTCCTTGAACATCTTATCAAGGCTGCCGAGGGCCTGCAGGAAGAGTTGTCTTTCATCCTCGGGTTGTTCCTGGGAAACCGGCTTGGACTCCGCATCTTCTTCCGCAGAACCCTGCACATCGTTCTCGATTTGACTGACCCCAAGCCCATGCATGGCGGCAGTAAAATCGAGGTCGTCAACCGGTTCAGGTTCGATGTTCGGTTCAACCTCTTTCGATGACGGATTGGCGCTAGAAACAGCAAACCCCTTCAATGACTTGAAGGGGTCGCTTTTAAACTTGGGAATCCGGGACGACCGGTTTTTCTTGCCCATAAGTACCTGCGAATATCAAAATTCAGCGCCGTACGATTTTACGCCGGCCCTGGATTGCGCGGGTCTGCCGCTTAATCACGGCACCCGGCTTTTCGAGATGGAACTGAAACCAGACATCGCCGTACGCCATCATCTTCATTTTCTTGCCAGCCTGCAGCGCTTCGAGGTTGGCCTGCAGAATTTCGGTCCTGGTCGCCTTTTTCAGACCTTTTTCCAATATCTCAATCGCCTTGTCCCGCTTGCCGATCTTGTCGAGGCAGAAAGCGTAGACCCCATAGAGAAGATCTTCCTTCTTCCCGGCGCTGATCGCACGATCGAATGTTTCCACCATCTTTTGGGGTTGGTTGCGGCGCATGTAGATGACAGCCAACATCGCCATCCCGGCCCAATGCCTGACGAACCCCTTTTGGAGGTAGTCAAATGCAGCGGAAAAATCCTTTTTGAGATAGTAGATAGTCCCGATTTGGGAGTTGATCTGCCCTTTCACGAAAAACTGCCAGGGAGCATACTTGAACCCCTGCTTCATGGTGCTGATCGCCTTTTCCGTATGGCCCGCCTGGATATCCCGTTGAGCGGATTCCATGATCTCGGCGACCCTCTTCATGACGAAACGTAATAGCAGGAAATAAACAACCGCAAACACCGCAAGACCGGCCAGGGGAGCAACCCGATAATCAACTCCGGCACCATACTGCAGGGCCAGGGATGTGGCAACGCTCAATGCGGCACAGATCAACAGACTGAGCATGGGAAAAGATGTCCTTTCAGAGAGGAAAATGGCACCCGTATCGAATCGACGCGACACCGAACAGCGCCAAATCGATGAAGCAAGGGAGTTTAACAATCCCCCCCGGAAAAGTCAAAGCGAACTGTTCACCGCGGAAGAGTCATGTGGCGCACAATCCGATCAATCCGACAGGCGCCAAGGTCATCTGGAAGCATGGTATTTTCCAGGAATTGCGTATTGCCGCCCTGATGCAGCAGAGCACCTGACTCCGTACTGCGCAGGGTAAAACGTTGTCCGCATTTCGGGATGCACACCCCGGTCTCGCCCTGATCTCTGAAAGGGCAATTGCGACTCGATGTCACCATCGCCCACGGCAGATGCAGGCTGCCACGGAGCGGTGCCGGCAAGGGGGCGACCCCCTGCAGGAGATTATCGAGCTCGACCCGCTCAATCCCCTGTTCCCGCAGCCAGTCAACCGCCTCGTTGTTATACCAGCTTCCCTGGCGAAAATAGTTCAGTTCTCCAGCAGCAAGGTCGAGATCAAGAATCCGTGGACCCCGTTTTTGCCCGGAAAGAGCCCGCCCGATGACCAGTTCGACGGAAGAGTCAATTTCCCGCACCTGTTGAATCCCTCCGAGATCGGAGACGACGACCTCATCTCCGTGCTGGAACAGTGGCAGAAGATGACGAAGAACTTTGGTTAAACGAGGAAGGAAGGGTTCGCTGAAAACCGGCAGAAGCAGAGAGAAAGACCGCTCGAGTTGGCGGGCGAGGTCGACGGCCCTTTGCAGTTCCTCAAGCGCAGGGAGAGCCCAGCAACAGAATTCCGCTCCGAAATAGAGTCGGTCAGCCGACTCGGTCGCCTGGCTAACCGGATCGGTAAGAACAATCGCCTGTTGCAGTCTGGTCCCGGTCAACCGCGTTGCCTGTCACGAACCAGCAGAGTCAGCCTCTCGCCGGGTCGCAGGACATGGTCGGTAGAAAGATTGTTCCAGCTCCGAATTTCGCCTGTCGCCACGGCGAAGCGACGGCCGATTCCCCACAGGGTATCACCCGATTTGACCTGGTAGATGATCTTCTTTTTGGGCCCGGTCCGTTTTGCCACCTTCGCACTGCTACCCGACGAAGATACGACCAATTTCTGCCCCGGGCGGATCATATTGCTCCAGCCGAGCCGATTCCAGACCCGCAATTGTTTTTCGCTGACGCCGAACCGTCGCCCTATTTTCCAGAGGCTGTCACCGTTCCTGACCGTGTAAGAGCGACGTCGGCTCCTGATGTAGTCGTCCTCCAGTTCCTGCAGCGGTCGACGATCATACCCTTCTTTCAACGGAAGAATCAGGTTCTGGCCGATGCGCAGTGTTCGTGGATCGCGAATCCGGTTCAGTGAGACAATATCGTCAACCCGGATTCGATGACGGTTTGCCAGTTTCAGCAGCGTATCTCCGGCGGCAATTCGGTGCCGCAGGTATTTGATCCGGTCCGAGGGCGGCAATTCGGCATAGGCGGTTACGAATCGATCACGCGCCGAGGCCGGCACTCGAACCAGGTAACCGTTTTCATTGGGCGGAGTCGACCAGCGCAGCAATTCAGGGTTGAGATCCTTGATGGTTTCATAATCGACCTGACACAGCTTGGCCACCACTTCGAGATCGGTCGGGGTCGGCAGGGCGACCTCTGTATATTCGTACGGTTCAAGGAGGTCCGTCATGGAGAAACCGTACCGTTCAGGCTGCTTGGCAATCTGCAACACGGCCAGCAACTTGGGGACATAGTTACGGGTTTCCTGCTGGAGGTGTGTCCCGCGGGAGATGACCCAAAAATCGCTGCTGCCGTATTTGCGGACCGCGCGATTGATTCGCCCGCCGCCGGCATTGTAGGCCGCGACCGCCAGATACCAGTTGCCATCGAAACGGCGATGAAGATCTTTCAGAAACCGGGTGGCCGCCTCGGTCGCCTTGACAAAATCACGACGCTCGTCCCGCCACCAGTCGATCTTCAAATCGTACATTTTGGCGGTCGAACTGATGAACTGCCAGGGACCGACGGCGTGGGCCCAACTGTAGGCACGGAGGTTCAAGCCGGATTCGACGATGGCCAGATAGGCGAGGTCGCGAGGCAACCCCGCCCTGGCGAAGATGTCCCGCATCATTGGTATGTAGCGACCGGATCGGTTCAACCAGCGCTGGAACACCTCGCGACCGTTCCCGGTGTAATAGTCAATGAAATACTGCACCTTGTCATTCGTTACGACCGGAAAATCGTACTGCGGGTCGGTCGCCGCAATTGTCACCCCTTCGTCCCCGGGAGGTTTCTGGTCGAAACCGAGCAGCGCAAGGGTATCGGCCAGGGTCTCGGGATCAAACTCCTCGACCGACTCATTCTCCCGGGAGATCCGGCCATCAACAACCAGCTCGTCATCCAGAAGAGAGAGTTTTTCGGCGGCCGCTTTCACGGCGCTGATATCGACCTCGGTAACTTTGGATTGGACAGGTTCTGTTGTGACGGGCGGATGATGAACAACGCCCCCCTCCTGAATGGCGAGGCACCCGGAGAGTGTAAGACAGATGGAGATTATGAGACTATGAAGAGCAAAGCGCGGAATTGGCATTGTTTCCTTCCTTCGGCGCACAGGCTAAAAGAAATCATCCCGGTTGTCAATTGCACCCTCTGCCTTTTCATCCGGCCAGATCCGTCGCTGCATCTCGGTCAGCAGCGGCTCGAAACTTCCGCGTTGCAGGGCGGAAACGGGGATGGCTTCAAACCGGCGGCAGAGGTGTCCGACTTCTTCATCCGGAACCAGATCGACCTTATTGAATACCAGCTGTTTCGGCACCCTCCCGAGGTCGAGATCGAGCAGGATCCGATCGACGGCAGCAATCTGATCTTCAAAACGGGGATTGGAGACGTCGACCAGGTGCAGTAGCAGGTCGGCATCCGCCAGTTCTTCAAGGGTCGCCCGAAAAGCGCCGAACAAGCTTTTCGGCAATTGGCGGATAAAGCCGACCGTATCGGTGATAATCACCTCACGCTCTTCGGGGAAGCGCAGGCGGCGAGTCGCCGTATCAAGGGTGGCAAACAGGAGGTTTTCGGTCAAGGTTGTACTCTGGGTCAAGGCGTTGAGCAGGGTCGATTTGCCGGCATTGGTATATCCGACGATGGAGACGATCGGCACCCCGGCCCGCACCCGTTTGCGCCGACGCTGCAAACGACTGCGGGAGAGCCCTTCGAGCTGTTTCTCCAAACGGGAAATACGGTCCCTGATTCGTCGCCGATCGATCTCCAGCTTGGTCTCACCGGGGCCACGTCCCCCGATCCCCCCCATCAGACGGGACAGTGCGGTGCCGCGACCGGTCAGGCGGGGAAGAATATATTTGAGCTGGGCGAGCTCGACCTGGACCTTGCCATCTCGCGACTGGGCACGACGAGCAAAAATATCGAGGATCAGCTGGGTCCGATCGATAACCTTGATTTCTGTGATCTCGGCGATTGCGTTAACCTGCGACGGCGAGAGATCCTGGTCGAACACCAGCATGGTCGCCCCCTGTTGCAGAGCCCCGATAACCACTTCCTTAATCTTCCCCTGCCCCATCAGGTAACGGGGATGGATCTTGTGGGCACGCTGCACCACCCGGTCGAGAACCAGCAGGTCGGCCGTTCGAGCAAGCTCGGTCAGCTCGTCGAGAGATTCCTCGATCAGGTGCCGCGGCTGCTGGCTGACCGAGATCAGGATCGCCCGTTCCCGCTGATCGCTCAAATCGACGGTTTCGGCGATTCGGCGTTCAAGTTCGTCGTCAAGAGCTCTTACGAATCGGCCGAAATCTAGGTCGAGTTGATAGAAGGATGGAGCCTCGAGACGTTCGACCGTATCCCCTTCCCGGTTGGAAGGGAGAAGATGGGCCCAACTGACCCGCCCCGGAAACCCTTCAGGGCCGACACCGATCGCGGCAATCAAGTCGAGCCTCAACAGGGAGAGGTCGTTGATATCGTCCTGGGTGAGTGGTTCTTCCTTGAGGTGGGTGTGGACGCAACGCAGGCCGCGCAGACCACTGCGGCCGAGACCGTAGCCCGAGAGGTCGGGGATGACGATCTCCCGGTCATCACCGAGAATGACGTGCAGGATTTCACCCTGCCGATCGATGATCAGGCCTATCTGGCGCCGCAGTTCGAACGAAAGTTCCGTCAGGAAACGGGCAAGTTCACCGCTGATCAACTGGTCGACGGGGACGCGGCGGCGATAGATCCGTTCGAGCGACCGAACCTGGCTCGCCTTAAGGCCACTGGTTGAGCCATGCAGGCCCGGCATCAGACAAACCCCATGCGAACAGGCCCGCACCAACGAAAAACAGGGCCCGTCGCCAGGCCCTGGAAATCGGTTAACGGGGGTATGCTTTTAACCGGCGGCAATACTGAATCCACCATCCACGTAATGAATTTCACCGGTGACCGCCGAGGAGAGATCCGAGAGAAGATACAGGGTCGCCTTGCCAACCTCATCCTGGGTGACGAGCCGTTTCAGTGGAGAACGCTCCTCCATGATCCGGAGTTTCTCCTTGAAATTAGCCACCCCGGATGCCGCCAGGGTCTTGATCGGCCCGGCGGAAACAGCGTTGACCCGAACATTCTGGGCACCGAGCTCGTAAGCGAGATAGCGGACCGAAGCTTCAAGGGCCGCCTTGGCAACCCCCATCACATTGTAGCCGGGGACTGCGCGAATCGCACCGAGGTAGGACATGGTGACAATGCTTCCGCCATCCTTCATCAGCGGAAGAGCGTACCGCGTCATCGGCAGCAGGGAGTAGGCACTGATATCGAGCGCGAGTTGAAACCCTTCGCGACTGGTCTGATGGAAAGGGTTCTTGAGGTCGTCGCGATTGGCAAACGCCACCGCATGGACGACGAAATCAATGCTGCCCCACCGTTCCTTCAGTTCGCTGAAGACCGCTTCGATCTGCTCATCCGACCCGACATCGCAGGGAAGGATAACGTTCGATCCGAGGCTCTCTGCCAACGGTCGAACCCGTTTCTCCAGGGCGTCGTTCAGATAGGTAAAAGCGAGTTCCGCCCCGGCCTCGTGCAGTTGCTGTGCAACCCCCCAGGCAATACTTTTGTCGTTCGCGAGGCCGAAGATCACCCCTCGCTTGCCTTGCATCAGGCTCATTCCATTCCTCCTTCTATTCTTCCAATCAAAACAAGCAGTTTTTCAACCTTTGGCGCTTTCCGCAGGAAAAGCATTGATCAGGTTGATCAGGTCCTCGGCTTTCCGGTAACCGGGGGCGACTGTCCCTTCCGGCAGGATCAAGGTCGGCGTTGAGCGAATACCATAGTCCTTCACCAATTTCAGGGTCCGGTCAACGGCATCGGTTTCGCAGGCCGGTGCGGCAACGTTTTCCCCCGCAAAACTTTTTTCCAGAACGTCCAAAGATTGGCTGCAAATGATTGATTTCGATTTCTCGTAAGAGTTCGGATGAGAAGCAAGCGGGAACATCTTGATCAGGAACGCGATGTTCGGATCCTGCTCAACAACCTTTTCCAACTCGGGGTGAAGTTTTATGCAGTAGGGACATTCGGGGTCGGTAAAAACAATGACCTTTTTTTCGGCCAATCGGTCCCCGAGCAGCAGGGCATCCGTGGTCGGGATCGCATCGTATTGATCCCGGCTCAATTTCTCCACCTTCTTTTCCGGCTTGGTCGCCTCATCGGTGATCTTGAAGATCTGGCCTGCAAACAGGTATTGTTTGGAAAAATCGAGATAGACCGTAGCCTTCTGCCCGTCCTTTTCGACATTGACCTGAAAAAGCCCCGGGACCTCGGCAAAATCGGCATCGAGAACAACAGAACCCGTTTTCGCTAAAATCTGCTGAGCTTCACTTTTCTCGATCGAATGGCACTCCATGCACTCGCCGGCGCCGCAGCCATCCATAGTATAAGCGCCGTTCGGAAGGGTAGTGACGGCAAGAATGACCAGCAACAAAATCGGTAAATAACGAATCATCAGTTTTCTTTCCTCCAGGGTAGTTGACGTCTTACACGTCTGTCGTTCACAATCTCCCCATGATAAACCTTCTTAGGCCCAAGATGCAAGCATCTCTAACTGAATTGATAAGGCTCGAAGCAGCGCTGGTCGCACACGGAATCTTGTGGATACCCTGACACTACTAGGCATTGCAGTTGCCCTCGCCCTCGATGCTTTCGCCGTCGCTCTCGGTGCCGGGATGGTTCTGGAAAGCCTGACCGGCCGTCACCTGTTCCGCCTCGGCTGGCACTTCGGCCTATTCCAGGCCCTGATGCCGATTCTCGGCTGGCTGGCCGGAACCACCCTGCAATCGACTCTCGCCGCCTACGATCATTGGCTCGCCTTCGGGTTGCTCACCCTGGTCGGCGGGAAAATGATCCGGGAGGCACTTCAACACGAAGATGAGAGAGACAGGAAAGACCCCACCAAAGGCATGACCATGGTCATGCTCTCAATTGCTACCAGCCTTGACGCCCTGGCAGTTGGCTTTACCCTCGCCATGCTGCGCGTCTCGATCTGGTACCCGGCCCTGATCATCGGCATCACCGCAGGCCTGTTGACCCTGGTCGGCATGCTGCTCGGCCGACGCATCGGAGATCGCTGGGGTGCTCCGGTCGAAATCTGCGGCGGGGTGGTACTGATCCTGATCGGGGTGAAGATTCTCTGGGAGCACCTGGCGTGAAGATTATTTACCCCGACTGGCACTCGGGTGATTTTTTTCTTCATCGGATGAATATCGAAATCCAGAATTGAGTAGGGGCGCTGCTTGCCAAGCCCCAGGGCGGAGCGAGCGCCGCCCCTACAGTTTAATTTTAATCCCCGGAACAATAGGTCAGGGAGACAGAATTGAATTCCGTACCCGCGATCCACCCTCAGCGTCCTCCGCAGATCATTTCTTTCGCCTGGTACGTCGGGTCGGCTCGGCACTCCAGGGATCGTCGGGCCACGGATGCTTCGGGTAACGCCCCTTCAATTCTTTTTTGACTTCGGGGTAGACCTCATTCCAGAAATTTTTCAGGTCCTGCGTCCGCTGAATCGGACGCAGGGCCGGCGACAACAGGTCGAGTAAAAGCGGTACGCTCCCACCGCCGATGCTCGGGGTCTCGGCCAGGCCGAAAAGTTCCTGCAGTTTGACAGCCAATACCGGCTGTTCGTGCTGCCGGTAGTCGATACGAACTTTCGAGCCACTCGGCACCTGCCATCTCTCAGGCGCCAACCTGTCGAGTTGCTGTAATTGCGACCAGTTAAGCCGTGCCCGCAGTGCGCTACACAGATCGACCTTGGCGAGATCAGCCTCCCTGCTGCATGTGAGCAGGTAAGGAGCCAGCCAATTCTCCAGCTCTCCCAGTAAGGCGTCGCTGGAGTAATCGGGCCAATCATCGGAACCGTAACGCGCCACGAAACGGCAACGCGCCAGCAGTTGTCCCGCCTCTTTATCCCAGGTGAGCAACTCCAACCCACGACGTCGGAGCAGGGCAAGGAACGCATCGACCCGATCGGACGCCTGTACCGGTATCTGCCGACTTCCCAGGACCAGCGCCCCGAAACGGGTCTCCTCGGCCGCCGTCACCCGTCCTGCCCCTTCGTCCCAGCCGACCCGCCTTTCGGTTCGAATCCTCTCCGGAAAAATTTCATGAATCATCTCCGGATCGAATGGACAAAACACGCCAATCCGGCCATCAGCACCGCTGCGACCTGTTGTCGAAACGGCGACCAGGGCGGGAGAGTGGTGACACCCGGCCGGGGCAAGGCCTGCGCCGCTCCCGTTGGCGAGCCGATAACGACCACTGCCGGGGGGCGCTTCAAGAGCAATACGATCCGGCCACCCGACCGCGACCAGGCGACCGATGTCCAGCCCGGAGGCGGACTCGTTATCTGACCGGACCTGCATCCGCTGTCGCCAGAAACGTCGGCCACGGCGGAAGGGGCCGGAGATTTCCTGCCCGTTACCCACAAAGCGCAAACCCTGCAGAACATCCCGCAGGTCCGCCGCCCGTCCGCCCTTGCCGCGCAACAACCCCGGCTCGCCGAACAGGGCCGCGAGGTCGCAACCGAGAGCGGAAAGACCGAGCCGCTCCGCCTCAATCAACAATCGCGCGACTCTCGGATGGGCCGGAAAATCGATCATTCGGCGACCAACCCGGGTAAGAGCGCCCCTTGCATCGAGCGCATCGAGATCGACCAGAAGCTCTCGTGCGGAAGCGAGCGCCCCTTCCGGCGGCGGGTCGAGCCAGGAGAGACCGGTCCCCTCGGGAACGCCCCAGGCGGCCAGGTCGAGGGCGAGCGGCGCCAGGTCGCTGCTGCGGATCTCCGGCGGAGCGAATGGCAGCAGGGCACCGTGTTCTCCTGCGGTCCAGAGACGGAAACAGTGCCCCGGCCCGAGACGACCGGCCCGGCCGGCCCTCTGCTGTGCGCTCGCCCGGGAGACTCGTACCGTTTCGAGGCGGGTCAGGCCGCTGCCGACGTCGAATCGAGGCTGCCGCACAAGCCCGCTGTCGATCACCACCCGCACCCCCTGGATCGTCAGGCTGCTCTCGGCGATGTTGGTCGCCAGCACCACCTTGCGCCGTTGCGCCGGACGAATGGCCCGCTCCTGGGCGGGATAGTCCAATCCCCCATAGAGCGGCACGACCTCTATTCCATTTAAATCCGGATGGCCCTGCAACATATTCCGGCAACGAAGAATCTCTGCCGTACCGGGGAGGAACACCAGAATATCGCCATCGGTCCGACCAGCAACCTGAGCTATCCGGCGAGCCATCATGGCCGCCACGTCACGGCCGCCGAACTCCCCCCCGACATACTCTGTTTCCACCGGGTGCATCCGGCCTTCGCACTGCAGCAGCGGCGCCCCCCCCAATCTGTCAACCAGGGGCGTAGCGTCGAGAGTGGCAGACATGACCAACAGCTTCAGGTTATCACGCAATCCCTCCTGAACGTCGCGACACAGCGCCAGAGCCAGGTCAGTTTGCAGGTGCCGTTCGTGAAACTCGTCGAATATGACCAGGCCGACCCCGGCCAGCTCCGGGTCACGCTGCAGGCGACGCGTCAAAACCCCCTCGGTCACCACTTCGATCCGGGTGTCCGCCGAAACCTTTCGTTCATAGCGGATTGTGTAACCGACCCGTTTACCGACCTGCTCCCCGAGTTGTCCCGCCATGAAACGGGCCGCGTTACCGGCGGCGAGGCGGCGAGGTTCGAGCATCAAAATCGAGTGTCCGGCCAACCAGGACTCTTCAAGCAGGGCTAGCGGGACCCGGGTGGTCTTGCCACTGCCGGGCGGTGCCTGCAGGACAACGGCGTCATGCCGCCCCAATTCGCGGCGAAGCTCATGTAATATGGATTCAATCGGCAGACCCGGATCGGACATGCGGCTAGGAAACACCATCAAAGACAACGAAGCAACCGTTTTCGCAGAAGAGAAACCTTTCAGAGAATGCTCTTGCCAAAGGCGGTGGCGGCCAGAGCGGGTCCATCGTCAAACTCGCGTCTCGTCAGGTCACGTCCTATATGAACGATTCAACCAGCTCCGACATTCCTGACGAGTCAAAAACTGTCGATGCCAGTCGCCGCCGTTTAACCAAACCGGACTCGACCCGGCAGCATCCTCGCGAAATCTCGGTACGGATGGCATCGACAGGAGCTATCCGGTCATTTTTCTTATTTTACCACTGATTCTCAGACTTTACCTGCATGCTCCAGCAATGGTATGTTGCGACTTGAGGCCGAATGGCTCTCGACCGACAGGATGCACCCAATCGATGTGAGGAGCGGCATGAACCTGCAATGGAGTGAAGACCTGGCTGTTGGACATCCCGATATCGACCGGCAGCACCAGGAGCTGTTCAAGCGATTCGAACAATTTCTTTCCGCATGCTCTGCAAGGGACAGCGATCAGCAACTGCATCAACTGTTCGATTTCCTGAGTGAGTACGTCGTCGTCCATTTCGATACCGAGCAACGGTTGATGGAGAATCATGATTACTCCGGCATGGACGAGCACCTGCGTCAACACGAGGAGTTCAGCCAACAACTGCACGCCCTCAGGGAAGAGCTGAACCGCGCCGGGGCAACCGTCGAAATCCTGATGCGCACCAACAAGGCCCTGCTTTATTGGCTGACCAGCCACATTCGTCAAACAGACACCAAACTGGCCCAATTTCTCAGGGAACCCTGAACCGTGCATTTCCTCTCAGACGGCAGATGGTATACTTTCTGCCGTGGTGGCGAAACGCCGCATGCGGCTTTGCGAAACCCACTCGTGAACTGTACGTCCTCCGGACAAAATGACAACAACAGGAATAAGGCATGAATCCAGCCGACCAGTTTAAAGACAGCTGCGGTGTCGGCCTGCTGGCGCATCTGCGCAACCAGCCGAGCCATAAACTTTTGCAAGACTCAATCAGCGCCCTCTCCCGCATGATGCACCGCGGAGCGGTCGCTGCCGATGGCAAGACCGGCGATGGCTGCGGTCTGCTCTGTCGGATGCCGGAACAGTTCATGCGGCGTCTTGCCGAAGAACAGGGTGTGTCACTCCCCGACCAGTTCGCCGTCGCAGTCCTCTTTCTGACCGATCCGCAGAGACAGCAGGAAATTTTCGCCGAAACCTGCCAGCGAAACGACCTGCAGGTCGTCCTGCTGCGGGAGGTGCCCCTCGACACGGATGCCCTCGGAGAATATGCGACCTCCCTGCTACCTAAAATTGTCCAGGCCTTCGTTGTCCCGCGCGAATTGACCGCAACACACCGCTTCGAGGCCCTGGTCTACCTGACGCGTAAGGAGGTCGAACACGCTC
Organism: Desulfuromonas sp.; assembly: GCA_002868905.1. Classification (GTDB taxonomy): domain Bacteria; phylum Desulfobacterota; class Desulfuromonadia; order Desulfuromonadales; family Geothermobacteraceae; genus BM304. The sequence goes on along the minus strand of PKUA01000064.1, from coordinate 22,670 downwards.
TTGCCGACGATGCCGGCTTCTACATTCCAAGCTTTTCCAACCAGTTGATCTCCTACAAGGGTCTGGTGATGCCGAACCAGCTGCGGCGCCTCTACCCGGACCTTGCGGACGACCGGTTCAAAACCAGTTTCGTGTTGTTCCACCAGCGGTTCTCGACCAACACCCTGCCGCAGTGGCGACTCGCCCAGCCGCTAAGGAACCTGGCCCACAACGGGGAGATCAATTCGATCCGCGCCAACCGCTTCAGCGCCATGAGCAAGGCCGCCGCCATGGAGAGCCCGGTCTTCAACCGCGACGAACTCAAGCGTCTGCTGCCGATTCTGCTACCCAACGCCTCCGACAGCGCCAATCTCGACAACATGTTCGAATTCCTGCTGGTGAACGGGACCGACTTCTTCAAGGCGGCGCGGATGCTGATTCCGCCGGCTCGCCATAACGTCGCCCACATGCCGGCCCGCCTCCGCTCATTCTACGAGTACACCTCGGCAGCCTGGGAACCGTGGGATGGCCCGGCGGCGGTCAGCATAACCAACGGCCGCTATGTCGGTTGCGTCCTCGACCGGAACGGCCTGCGTCCTTCGAAATATGTCATCACCAAAGACGACCGCCTGCTTTTGACCAGCGAATACGGAGTGCTCGGCACCCCGCCGGACATGGTCAAGGTCCGCGGCAGGTTGCAGAGCGGCGAAATGATCGCCGCCGACCTCGACACAGGAGAAGTGTTCCTGACCGGGGACATCGATCGCTACCTGATGGAATCCCAGCCGTACAACACCTGGCTGACCGGCCGGACCTTCTACCTGATGGAGTTCATCGAGCGCCAGTTCGAGAACCTGGACGATTACCGCCCTGACAACCTGGCGGTCCAGCAGCGTTACCACAACGTGACCAACGAAACCGTCGAGCAGATCATCAAACCGATGCTGCGCGACGGCAAGGAAGCGACCGGCTCCATGGGTGACGACACCCCGCCGGCCGCCTTCTCCGAAGCGCAGCGCAATTTCAGCGACTTCTTCCGCCAGAAATTTGCCCAGGTGACCAATCCGCCGATCGACCCCTACCGGGAGAAGGTGGTGATGTCAACCACCATCGGCATCGGCGAAATCGGCAACCCTCTGATCGAAATGCCGGAGCGGGGTCGCCGCCTTAAACACATCTCGCCGATTCTTTCCCGCGAAATTTTCGATGCCCTACTCTCCTTCGGCGACCCGCAACGGCCCCGGTTCGAGCCGACCTGCAAATACCGCTGTTTCACAACGGGGTTCAAGACCAACCTGCGCAAGAGCCTTGAACAGCTCGGAGACATGGTCGTCGATGCGGTCCGCAACGACGGCATCCGCGTTGTGGTCCTGGACGACCGCTGTCTCGATGCCGACACCCGCCTGTTGCCGATGGCGATGGTGGTCGGCTACCTGAACCGGCGATTGTTGACGGAACGATTGCGGCATCTCGCCAACCTGGTTGCCGTCACCGGGGAGGTGGTCGATGCGCACTCGGCCTGCGTCCTGATCGGTTTCGGAGCAACCGCCATCTACCCGTGGATGCTTTATGCGACCGCCTTGCAGACCCTGGAGAGGGATGAGGCAAGCGCGCGCGAAAGCAGGGTCGGTCTGCGCAACACCTTTCAAGCCCTCAACAAGGGGATCCTCAAGGTGATGTCGAAGATGGGGATCAGTACCGTCACCAGCTACCGTAACGCCGCTCTTTTCGACATCATCGGTCTGGGCCGCGAGATTGTGGAGAACTGCTTCCCCTCCTCCCCCGCACTTATCCCCGGACTCGAATTCCAGCAGGTCGAACAACGAATCTCACGGGTTCACGAAGAGGTGTTCCGCCTGAACCATATGACCCCGATCTACCCCCTCGCGGTCGGCAGCCTCAACCGCAACAACCCCGGAGGGGAATATCACGATTTCCGGGCCGGCGTGATCCTGGCAATGCACCGTTTCGCGGAATCGCTGCAACGAGAAGATTACCGGGTTTTTCGCAATTTGATCTCCGAACGGGGTGAGCGCTTCGTGCGGGATTTCCTGCAGTTCTCCAGTTCCAATCCGCCGCTCCCCCTGGATGAGGTCGAACCGGTCGAGGCGATCACCCGGCGTTTCGACTCGGCGGCCATGTCGCTCGGCTCCATCTCACCGGAAGCCCACGAGGCGCTGGCGGAGGCGATGCACATCCTCGGCGGCTGCTCCAACTCCGGCGAGGGGGGGGAAGCCCCGGAACGGCTGAGCACGATTCGCAACAGCAAGATCAAGCAGATCGCCTCCGGACGCTTCGGCGTAACCCCGGCCTACCTGCGCAGCGCCGAAGAGATCCAGATCAAGGTCGCCCAGGGAGCGAAACCGGGCGAAGGGGGTCAGCTCCCGGGAGAGAAGGTGACGCCGTTGATCGCCTCCCTCCGCTTCACCGTCCCCGGGGTCACCCTGATCTCCCCGCCACCGCACCACGACATCTACAGCATCGAGGACCTGGCCCAGCTGATTTTCGACCTGAAGCAGGTCAATCCGAAGGCCAGGATCTGCGTCAAGCTGGTCTCGACCGAGGGGGTCGGCACCATCGCCGCCGGCGTCGCCAAGGCCTACGCCGACCGGATCGTCATTTCCGGCGCAGATGGCGGGACCGGCGCGGCGCCGCAAACGTCGATCAAGTTCGCCGGCAACCCCTGGGAGCTCGGCCTGGCCGAAGCTCACCAGTCACTCAAGGCGAACCACCTGCGCGAACTGGTGCAGCTACAGACCGACGGTGGCCTGAAAATCGGCCGCGACATCGTCAAGGCGGCGATCCTCGGGGCTGAGTTTTACGGCTTCGGCACCCCGCTTTTGGTGATGCTTGGCTGCAAGCTGCTCCGGGTCTGTCACCTCAACCGCTGCACCGTCGGAGTCGCGACCCAGGACCAGAACCTGCGGGCTCATTACGTCGGGACGGTGGAGAAGGTCGTCTCTTACCTGCGCAACGTGGCCGAGGATGTCCGGGAGATCCTCGCCGAACTCGGTTACAGGTCCCTCGACGAGATCATCGGTCGGGTCGACCTGCTCAAGGGGAGCGACTCGGAGAAAGGACGCCAGTTCGACTTCTCGGACCTGCTGCGGCAGATCGACGGCATCGACCTCTACGGTAAAAGGAACGATCCTTTCGACCGCAACGAGTTCGAGCACCAGATTCTCGAGGAGGTCTCCCCGGTCATCAAGAACCCGCAGGAGGAGGTGGTGGTCGAGCGGGAGGTTATCAACACCAACCGATCCGTCGGCACCCTCACCAGTGGCGAGATCGCCCGGTTTTACGGTGACGCAGGCTTGCCGAAAGATGCCATCACCTTCCGCCTCAAAGGGGTGGCTGGCCAATCCCTCGGCGCCTTCCTGATTCACGGCCTCAGTATCTTCCTCGACGGAGTCGCCAACGATTATGTCGGCAAGGGGATGCATGGGGGACGCATCATCATCAAGCCGGCGAGCTACTATGAAGGAGTCGCGGCCGCCGGCAACACCTGCCTTTACGGCGCCACCGGCGGCAAGCTGTTCGCAGCCGGTATCACCGGGGAGCGGTTCGCGGTCCGCAACAGCGGCGCCCTGGCGGTGGTCGAAGGGACCGGCGATCATGCCTGCGAATACATGACCGGCGGAACCGTGGTGATCCTCGGCGATACCGGGATCAACTTCGGCGCCGGCATGACCGGCGGAGCTGCCTTCATTTACGATCGTAACAAGCAGTTTATCGACAATCTCAACGGCGAGCTGGTCGAAGCACGCCGCATCGACGTCGATGACGACAACGAGGGGAAACTCTACCTGAAGAAAATCCTGATCAGCTACCACAACAAAACCAGGAGTCCGAAGGCGCGCTTCATCCTCGACAACTACCGCGAAGAACTCGCCTACTTCTGGATGGTGACGCCGAAGCACATGAAGGCGCCCCTCAACCCGATGGACGGGGATTGATCGGGAATGCTTGACAAGAAAACAGATCGCCTAACTGGAGCCGTTTTATGCAGAATTTCGTGACAACCGGACGGGAGGAACCTCTCAAGGAGGACGTCTCCCGCCGCATTCATACCTTTGAAGAGATCTACGAATTTTTCAACAACCGGGTGGTGGCGCGTCAGGCCGATCGCTGCGTGCAATGCGGCGACCCGTTCTGCACCACCAACGGCTGCCCGCTGCAGAACTACATCCCGCAATGGCTGGAGGCGATCGCGGAAAAGGACCTGGAGAAGGCGTTCCTCCTCTCCAACGAGACATCCCCCTTCCCGGAGATCCTCGGCCGCATCTGCCCGCATAACCGGGTCTGCGAAGGGGCCTGCACCCTGGACGACGGCTACGGCGCTATCACCATCGGCGCCATCGAGGCATCGATCACCGACCTCGCCTTCAAAGCGGGCTACCGGCTCCCCTTCCCAGGCATCACCCGCGAACAGCGGGTCGCCGTCATCGGTTCCGGACCGGCCGGGATGAGCTGCGCCCACTTCCTGCTGCGCGCCGGGATCAAGGTCGACATGTTCGAGCGTGCCGACATTCCCGGCGGGCTGCTCGCCTACGGCATCCCCGGCTTCAAACTCGATAAATGGACGGTATCCCATCGCTTCGAAATTCTACAGCAGGCCGGGCTCACCCTCCACCTCGACACGGCCGTCGGCGTCGACGTCTCGTTCGCCGACCTGCGTCGTGATTACGATGCGATCTTCCTCGGCATCGGCGCAACCAACGGCAAGCTGCCCGGCATCCCGGGAGAGGATCACGAGCAGGTCTTCCTTGCCATGGAATTCCTCACCAGCGTACAGCGTCGGCTCGCGGGAAAATCGTGGATGGAGCGTTTCAGTGTACGCGGCAAACGCGTCGTGGTGGTCGGCGGGGGAGACACCGCCATGGACTGTGTGCGCAGCGCCGTGCGCGAAGGTGCGGCCAGTGTGGTCTGCCTCTACCGGCGCGACGCCGACAACATGCCGGGCAGCGCCAAGGAGTTCCACAACGCCATGGAGGAAGGGGTCGATTTCATGTTCTTCGAGGCCCCGCAGAAAATCGATATCAACAAGGACGGCGACATCGTCGGCGTCGATGCGATTCGAACCGAGCTCGCCGAGCCCGGGCCGGATGGACGGCGGCGGGTCAAAACTGTCCCGGGGTCCGAGCACTGCGTCGCCACCGACGTGGTGATCATGGCCCTCGGTTTCGACCAGGAGCCGCATCCGTTCCTCACCGAAAACGGCATCACCATGGAACAGTGGGGGAACATCGCCATCGACAACACCACGGGTGAAACCAGCCTACCGGGAATCTATGCCGGAGGCGACTGTCAACGTGGCGCCGACCTGGCCGTGACTGCCGCTGCCGACGGCAGGAGGGCCGCTTTCGGAATTATGCAGCAGCTGCTCGGCTAGTCGATTTCGATCTTTGAGAGTTCCATTCCTCTATAGACAGGAAATTTTCAATATTATTTTTTCGGTTGGGAAACTCTTTTCAACTGAAGATGCTTCAGACGTTCGCTTGATCGGCCTTGACAGCCCCAGGCTAACCCGATAAAAAGTATTTAAGATTTTCCTTCCATTGTCACTTTAAGAACAATCGATGACTTCAGATACGAAAGGAGTGCTTCCCATGGTGCGCTTTGCTTGTCTGGCCCTGGTCTTGCTTTTCGCTTCACTCAATCTACAGGCCTGCAACTCGGATTCCATCGCGACCAGTGATCAAGCTGAGCCGGTTGAAATTCTCGTTGCCAGCAACCCCGTCGGAGCGACGTTGTTGATGGCAGGGACCGAGATAGGGACAACACCGATGTCGGTCAGCGTACGCAAGACCACCCCGGTTAATCTCCGCCTGAAAGGGTATGAATCCAGCCAGGTTTTTCTCGACCCCAAAGGGGAGCTGATCATGACGGTCGCCCTGGAACCCGCAGCAAAGGCCCCCACCCCCCAGGTTGCCGCCCCACCCAAGAGCACAGGCCCCAGGACAATCGCTTCGGCCAAACAACTCTACAGGGAAGGAAAGCTGGACAAGGTTGAGTATAAACAGCAAGTTACCCGACTCAAATATGCCATGAAGTCAGAACTCGATACCCTGAAGACCAGGTACCGCAAAGGGGAACTGGACAAGCTTGAATACCAGAAAAAAGCCCGTGCGATCAAGTACAGGTACGGAGGCTGATCAGAGTACGCATCGGGCTTGGTGTTGAGGTGAAGCGGAGGTTTAAATCCCCTCCTTCGACCTAACAAACAAGTCAAAAGGCCATCTCGCTGGAGGTGGCCTTTTTTTGCGTTTTGATCAAAAGAGCCGAAGATTTCTGTCCATAATTCGGAAATCAACCAGATTAATAGTGCTGCTCCTCATAATCCGGAACGAGATTGAACCACTCCGGATCTGACTTCCCCTTCTTAAGGGCTGCTTCGGCCTGAGCGATGATTAGTTCGCGATCCTTCGGGTAACTCCCTGCCAGATTGAGAATATTTGAGACATGGTTGGACCTGAGGATGGTCCGCTGCGGGTTCAGCTGGCGCACGATGGCGCAGGCTTCTTCCAGCACCTCGCCGTTGCTGAGCTGTTCGATCAGTTCGAAGTGTTGATCGTTGTGACGCCGGAACATGGTCAGCAGGGAGAAATAGGCCGGTGAGAGCCGGTTGATCCAGTCGGCAGTCGCCGTCGCATGCTCGGCGCTGCGCTCACGCCCGGCCAGGCCGAGGATGGCGGTCACCGAGATCTTCATGCCGGCCTGCTGCGCTTTCTGGCAGAGCTCGAGCATTTGCGCTGCGTCAAATCCCTTGTTGATCAGCTCCAGGGTCGGATCGTCACCGCTTTCGAGGCCGAAGTAGAGAATCCGGAGTTTTTTCTCCCGCAACACCCGCAGATCGTCCTCGCTCTTGGTGGTCAGGCTGTTCGGCGAGGCGTAAATGCCGACCCGGTTGAGGTTCGGGAAGGTCTCAGCGAGCCGGTCGAGGATCTCCTCCAGGCCCTCCTGCGGATAGACCAGGGCATCGCCGTCAGCCAGGAACACCCGCCGGATATGCGAACGATGGTGTCGGGGGATGCTCTCCATTTCCGCGACCAACTCATCGACGGGACGAACAGCAAATTGCTTCATCTTGTACATGCCGCAGAAGGTGCAATGATTCTGACTGCAGCCGACGGTCACTTGCAGGATCAACGATTGCGCTTCGGATGGGGGCCGGAACACCGGTTCGACGTAATCGAAATACCAGAACATCAACTCTCCTTGTTGCCGAGTTTTTGGATGGCGTGAATGTGCAGTTTGACCTCCTCGGCAACTCCCGGAGTCCGGGCAACGTCGAGGGCAGCCAGGAAATAGTGGTAGGCGCTGGTGACGCAACGCGGCTTGTGCAGCATCGCCTTGCCGGCGCCGAGGTAAGCCCGATCGAGCAGCGGGTCATCCCCCCGTTCGGCGACGAAGCGCCGGAAAACCGACAGCGCCTCGTCGTACATGCGCCGCTCCAGCAGATCCTCGCCGATGGCGAGCCAGTCTCCGGAGGTGACCGTGCTCCGGGCCACCCGGCTGTCGAGACCGAACCAGAGTACGGCAGCCCGGTCCATCTGCCCGAGACGAATCTGTCGGCCGATCTCGTCTCCCGGGCCGTAGCGCTCGACCCGTTCCTCAGCCAGGTCGATCGGCTCCTCCCGCTCCAGCCCCTGCTTCAATTTTCGATGGGAACGAATCGTCGGTAGCCGGTTGATGCCCCAGGCCAGGGCCAGGCCGCCGACGAAACCACCGATATGAGCTCCGTGGGCGACGCCGCCGCCCGAACCACCGCCACTGGCCAGAAAAGGCAGGAGATTATCGATCACCAGGTAGAAGCCGAGCACCCAGCGGGCCGGGACCAGCACAGACTGCATGATAAAGGGGAAGAAAAAGATAAAAACCTTGACCTGGTTGCGCGGGAACCAGAGGAAGTAGCAGCCGAGCACACCCGAGATCGCACCGGAGGCGCCGATCATCGGCACGTCAGAGCCCGGGTTGAACGCCATGAAAAACAGGGTCGCCGCGATGCCGGTGCCGAGATAGGCAAGCAGGTAGCGAAAATGGCCGAGCCGGTGTTCGACATTGTCCCCGTAGATCCAGAGGAACAGCATGTTGCCGAAGAGATGCATCAGGCCACCATGCAGGAACATGGCGGTAAAAAGGGAGATAATTGAAGGATCGGCCGGGCGAAAACCGTAGCGGAAAACCAGCAGATCGTAAGCCGAGATGTTGTTCAGGACCTGCTCGGCCGTCACCGGGCCACGCACCCCGAAAGCAGTCAGGTACTCACGCAGCAGCGGGTCATAAAGGTCGGGTTGTCCAACCATCTGCGGCCAACTCACCAGGATGAACACGGCGACATTGACGCCGATCAGGGCATAGTTGACATACGGGGTGCCGCGCGGGTTGGGGGTATCACCGATGGGAAGAAACATCCTCGCCTCGTCCGGAAAGATTCGCAGGCATCTTAACACATGAGGACTATTTCACAGCTATTGCATTTCATCCTTTCCGCGGATATTCTCTCTCTCAAACGACTCTCAAATTCCATTCGCACCCAGGAGAACCCGATGTACCAGGTCTGCCTTGATCATTCATCCACCTGCTTTTCCGTCGGCAAGATCGTCTGCCTCGGGCGCAACTATGCCGCTCACATCAAGGAGCTCGGCAACGCCGTGCCGGACAAGCCGGTCATTTTCATGAAACCGGCCACCGCCCTGATCCACGATGGAGACCAGATCGTCATCCCGGGATACTCCGATGACTGTCACTTCGAAGTGGAACTCGCGGTACTGATCGGCCGCGAGACGAAACAGGTCAGCGAAGCGGAGGCGATGAAATCGGTCGCCGGTTACGGAGTCGCCATCGACCTGACCCTGCGGGACGTGCAGAGCGAATTGAAGGCCAAGGGGCTGCCGTGGGAAATCGCAAAGGCGTTCGACACCTCCTGCCCGGTTTCGAATTTTATCGCGCCCGAACGGATTGAAGACCCGCACAACCTGCAACTGAAACTCTGGGTCAACGGCGAATTGAAGCAGGACGGCAACACCGGCATGATGATGCGCCGTATCCCTCAGATCATCCATGAATTCAGCCAGTCATTCACCCTGCGACCGGGTGACATCCTGTTGACCGGCACCCCGGAAGGGGTCGGTCCCCTGCAAAAGGGCGACAGGGTCAGGGCCGAACTGGCCGGGCTGGTCGCACTGAATGTCAGCGTCGCCTGACCTCCTTTCTCTACCCGCGCGTTGAAAAACAGCCCGCCCTGACTGCGGGATGGGTTGCGCTCCACTCTGCGTACAGTATCCTTGAACGTGAGAAAGAATGACTACATCGAGGGGTTCCACCATGAAACGTTTTTTCAAGGTTTTCGGGCTGCTGGTCCTCATCCTGCTGGTCGTTATCGTCGGCGTGATCGGCTACCTGGCTCTCACCGTCGACCTCGACCAGGTCAAGCAGCGGATCAGCGCCGAGGTCAAAAAACAGACCGGGCGCGAACTGGTCATCGCCGGCGACCTGGAGTTGAGCTTCTTCCCGTGGGTCGGGATCGAAATCGGCCAGACCCGACTCGGCAACCCTGCCGGGTTTCAAGGAGACTTCGTCAGCTTCGAACAGGCCCACGCCAGCATCCGCCTGATCCCCCTTTTCTCGAAACAGGTTGAGATGAGCAGACTGCTGCTCGACGGGTTCACCCTTAACCTGGTTCAGCGCAAAGACGGATTCAACAACTGGGACGATCTTGCCGCCGGTGGAGAGGGGCATGAAAAGAAACAAACGGAAAAACAATCTGAACCGTCCGGAACGACTGCTGCCGCTGGTGCTTTCATGCTCGACGGGATCGAAATCCGCAACGCCGGAATCGTCTACGACGACAGGAAGGCCGGCACCAGGGTCGAGCTCACCCGCTTCAACCTCACGACCGAGCGCATCGACCTTAAACGGGATATCCCGTTCCAAATCAGTTTTGCCCTCAACCTGACCGAACCGAACATCAAGGGAGACTACACTCTTGACGGTGTGGCCTTTATCGATCCGGACGGACCATGCCGCATTCGCGATATTGTCTTCTCAGCCGATTTGCAGCTCGCCAATCAGCCGATCGAGCAGGTCGAGGCATCCCTGAATGGGAACCTCAATCTCGATCAGGAACACAAACGTCTGACATTCGACCCTCTGCAGCTGCAAGTCGCCCTGACCGGAGACGCGCTTCCGGAAAAACCGACCCGAATCAAGCTGAACACGGTGCTCAACGCCGAGATGGAGAGCACGACCGCCAGACTGCAACCGTTGCAGCTCGAAATGCCCGGAAGTCGAATGACCGGCGAGGCAACCTTTGCCCGCAAGGGGGAGGAGCACCGGGTCGACTTCAGTATGGCCTTTGATCAGATCGATCTGGCACGCTTCGTTCCCCCCGCCGGCCAGGAGGAACCGGTTCCCGAGCCAAAAGAGCAACCGAAATCGCAACAAGGTCAAAGTGACCAGCAGGGTCTGCGAAACCTGGTCGTCAACGGAGATCTCACCATCGGCCGCCTGGTGCAGGAGAACCTTCTGATAACCGATATCGCCATGCGGCTGAAAATGGTGAATGGCGTGCTGCGTGTCAATCCGTTCACCGCCAAACTCTATGGTGGACTGGCGAACCAGGACATCCTGGTCGATCTGCGCCCGGCGGCCCCGGAGGTCAAAGTCAAGGCCCTCGTCAAGGGTTTCCAGATTGGTGACTACCTGCAGGCGTCGATGGAGAAGGATCTGCTCAGCGGAACGGCTGACGTCAAAGCCGACATCAACCTGACTGCGGCCGATGCGGAATCAATCAAAAAATCCCTGAATGGGACGGCAGCCTTTAACGTGCGCAACGGTGCCCTGAAGGGGGTCAACATCCCGGACATGATTCGTCGTGCCAAGGCCGCGCTCGCCGGAGAAACGATTCCGCCTGCCAGCCTGCAGCAGACTGATTTCACGGAGTTGAGCGGCACGGCACTCATCCGGGATGGGGTGGTCAATAATGATGACCTCAGCATGAAATCCCCTCTGCTCAGAATCACCGGAAACGGGAATGCGGACCTGCCGCAGGAACGGGTCAACTACCTGGTTACGGCCAAAATCGTCGGGACCACCAAGGGACAGGGCGGTGCCGATTTACAGGAACTGGCCGGCCTGCCGATTCCGATCCGGATCAAAGGGAGTCTTTCCGAACCGGACTGGAAACTCGATCTCGCTGCGGCCATGAAAGGGAAGGTGGAACAGCAGGTGAAGGGTGTCATCGACGAAGCGATGAAAGACCCGGAAAAGGCAATGAAAGATCCGGGGAAATTACTCGAAGAACCGAAAAAGACCCTGGAGGGCCTGAAAGACATGTTCAAGTAGCCTGCTCTTGCTCCGACTCCCGCCGAATCCGGTTGGTGGCAAGGTGTGCCAGCCGCGTCGGCTCAGGCATCCGGTAACGACCGGTGCAGGCGAGGCTCAACCTGACAGCGCTGTCATGATCGACCAGGTGACCTGGAGAAATGAACATCGGCTTGACCCGGTTACGGGTTCTGACGACTGCACCGATCCGCTCCGCCCCGTCCAGCAATTCAACCCAGTCCCCTTTCCGCTTACCAACCTCAAGAAACTCACCTGTCAGGCGACTCTTGGCACAGCCTATGGTCGGACGATCGAGCCATAGTCCGAGATGGGACGCCAGTCCGATCCGACGGGGATGTGCAACCCCTTGACCATCGACCAGGACCAGGTCCGGTTCAGTTTTCAACTTCCGAAAGGCGTCCAGAACAACCGGTAGTTCACGAAAGGAGAGCAGGCCCGGGATGTACGGGAAAGAGACGTCAGCCACCGCATGGGCCTCATCGTGGGGAATCAGCTCCGGGAATGAGAGGACGACAACGGCGGCGAAAAAACGGGTGCCATGCTTGCGGTAAGAGACATCCACACCGGCAACGGTTCTTATCTGCTGGGGAAGTCGGTTGGAGAGGACCACCCGCCGCGCCAGGTCTTTCTGCAGCTCGATGGCCTGGCGAGGGGGGAGATCCCAACGGTGGAGGTTTGATCGCATAACCGGCCTGGCGGATGCCCGAATCAGCTCACCACGTTGATGGGCCGGCCATCGAGAAAGGCACGGATATTCGCCACCAGGGTATCCTGCAACCGCTGACGAGAAGCTCTGGTCGCCCAAGCGATATGCGGGGTGACGTAGCAGTTCGGCGCGGTCAACAACGGATGGCTGATCGGCGGCGGCTCCTGGCTCAAAACATCGAGACCTGCGCCGGCGATCCGTTTTTGCTTGAGAGCTTCGCTGAGCGCGGTTTCATCGACCAACGCACCGCGGCCGGTGTTGATCAGGTAGGCGGACGGTTTCATCAGGGCGATTCGCTCGGCGTCAATCATCCGTTCGGTCTGCTCGGTCAGCGGGCAGTGCAGAGAAACAACGTCGCTCTGTCGCAGTAACTCGTCCAGTGAGAGAAAAGAAACCTGCGCCTCGTCGGAATATTTATCAGGATGGGCCGAACAGGCCAACACCTTCATGCCGAACGCCCGTGCAATCTGCGCCACCCGCCGCCCGATCTGCCCGTAGCCGACAACACCGAACGTCAACCCGTCGAGTTCGATCAGCGGCCGGTCCCAGAAACAGAAATCGGGAGCCTCGGTCCAATGCCCCCATCGCGCCATGTGGTGATGATGCCCGGTATGTTGGGTCAATTCGAGCAACAGGGCGAAGGTCATCTGTGCCACCGCCGGAGTCGAATAAGCAGGGATATTGGTGACCGTGACTCCATGTTTCCGGGCCGCTTCCAGGTCGATGATGTTGTAGCCGGTGGCGGCAACGCCAACATATTTCAGGTTCGGCAAGGACGCAAACCGTTCGGCATCGAACGGTACCTTGTTGGTCAGGACGATCTCCGCATCCCCGACCCGTTCCAGGACCTCACCTTCGGTGCTTCGCTCATACAATGTGACATCACCGAGGGCCTCAAGCGGTTCCCAGCTCAGGTCGCCGGGGTTGGCGGCGTAGGAATCGAGGTAGACGATTTTCATTGCAATCTCCCTTTGGGATAGGTTGCGGGGAATTTACCACAATTATGTGTTGGTGGAACAGGTTTGGATTTTCGCTTTCTGTGTCATATTATGAAAGGGCAAAACCGGCGGGTCGCGTCCCGCCAGACGCCATCCTCTTTTGCTGGCCCAAAAGAGGATGCAGAAAAGGGCCTTGCGCCTGCGGCGGGCATGGCATCCGCGTGTGACCGGTGCCTCTTTTCAGCAGAATAATAAAGACCAGGTGTTACCGCTTCTCCGCATGTGCGGGGCCCGTTCGGGTTTGGGCCCCGGGCCGTTCCGGCCGCATTCTGCCTCTATCTAACGATTAACCAAAATTGCAGCGACGGTTCTTCTTTCGCACACCGCTTGCGTCCCCGAGCGAGGGCCACCGCAAAGCCCTCGCCCTTGTCGAAAAGTGGCTGCTCGTATTTAGGCCGGAGGTCGATGAAAGGAGTTGACGAACTCCGCGAACGACATGCCCGCCGCGGGCGACGGCATTTTTTGCCTACTTTTTGTTGCCGTCTTTGAAAAAAAGTAGGTCGGCTGTCGGGCCGAGACCCGACGGTGTTGACTTTTGTCCAAATATGTTTCCACCAGAGTTGGCGTTGTCTCCAGACAAAAAACGGGCAGCCCGTCGGGCTGCCCGCATATCAATCACAATACTATGTCAAACCAACTTTACTGTTCCAGCAAAACGGCATGCGCCGCCGCCAGGCGCGCAATCGGCACCCGGAACGGTGAACAGGAAACATAATCGAGCCCGATCTTGTGGCAGAAGATGACACTGGACGGCTCACCGCCGTGCTCGCCACAGATGCCAAGTTTGATGTCGGGCCGCGTCTGACGACCTTTGTCGCACCCCATCTGCACCAACTGACCGACGCCGCTCTGGTCGAGAGCGACGAACGGGTCTTCCGGGTAGATCTCCTGCTCGACGTACATCGGCAGGAACTTGCCGGCGTCGTCGCGGGACAGACCATAGGTGGTCTGGGTCAGGTCGTTGGTGCCGAAGGAGAAGAACTCGGCCTCCTCGGCGATAGCGTCGGCGGTCAAAGCGGCGCGCGGCAGCTCGATCATGGTCCCGACCAGGTAGGTGACGGCGGTGCCGTATCGCTCATTGGTCGCATCGGCGACGCGGCAGGCGTTGGCGCGCAGGATTGCCAGTTCCTTGACCTCGCCGACCAGCGGGATCATGATCTCCGGTACGATGTCGAACCCTTCGTTCTTGACCAACTCGCAGGCCGCTTCCATGATCGCCTGCACCTGCATGTCATAGATCTCGGGGAAGGTAATACCGAGACGGCAGCCACGGTGGCCGAGCATCGGATTGAATTCGTGCAGCGACTCGACCTTCTGCTTGAGCGCTCCCTCGGAGACATTCATCTCCTTGGCGAGCGCCGCAATCTCCTCGTCGGTGTGCGGCAGGAACTCGTGCAGCGGCGGGTCGAGCAGGCGGATCGTGACCGGCAGACCCTTCATCTCACGGAAGATGCCAAGGAAGTCCCCTTTCTGCATCGGTATGATCTTCGCCAGGGCCCGCTTGCGCCCTTCAAGGTCTTCCGAGAGAATCATCTCCCGCACCGCCATGATCCGTTCCGCCTCGAAGAACATATGCTCGGTACGGCAGAGGCCGATTCCTTCGGCGCCGAAGTCGCGCGCGACCTTCGAATCGTGCGGGGTGTCGGCGTTGGTCCGGACCTTGAGACGGCGGATATCATCGACCCACACCATCAGCTTGCCGAAATCACCGGTCAGCTCGGGGTCGACCGTCGGCACCTTGCCGGCCATGACTTCGCCGGTGGAACCGTCGAGGGTGATCATGTCCCCCTTCTTGAACACTTTCCCGGCCCGATCGGTGAACTGCTGGGCCTTGTAATCGACCTTGATGTCGCCACAGCCGGCGACGCAGCATTTCCCCATGCCGCGCGCAACCACCGCCGCATGGCTGGTCATACCGCCGCGCGCGGTCAGGATCCCCTGGGCGGCGTGCATGCCGTGGATATCCTCCGGGCTGGTCTCGACCCGGACCAGGATCACCTTATGCCCCCCCTTGGCGAACTCTTCAGCCTCGTCGGCGGAGAAGACCACCTCGCCGCTGGCGGCACCGGGAGAGGCCGGCAGCCCCTTGGCGATCACGTCACGCTCGGCATCCGGATCGAGAGAGGGGTGCAACAACTGGTCGAGCTGGTTCGGTTCCACCCGTAGCACAGCCTCTTCCTTGCTGATCAGGCCCTCATCGACCATGTCGACGGCGATCTTGACCGCCGCCTTGGCGGTCCGTTTGCCGTTGCGGGTCTGCAGCATGTAGAGCTTGTGCTTTTCGATGGTGAACTCGATGTCCTGCATGTCGCGGTAATGCTTCTCGAGGATATTCTTGATCTCGACCAGTTGGGCATAGCAGTCGGGAAGCACCTCCTCCATGGCCGGGAGTTCGCTGTCACCGTGATCACGGTTGATCGGCTGCGGGGTCCGGATCCCGGCGACGACATCCTCCCCCTGGGCGTTGACCAGAAATTCCCCGTAAAAAATCTTGTCCCCGGTCGACGGGTCGCGGGTAAAGGCGACCCCGGTGGCGCAGTCGTCGCCCATGTTGCCGAACACCATCGACTGGACATTGACCGCGGTCCCCCACTCGGCCGGGATACTGTGCAGGCGGCGATAGGTGATGGCGCGCTGGTTCATCCAGGAGCCGAAGACGGCGCCGACCGCCCCCCAGAGCTGCTCCTGCGGATCCATCGGGAACGGGTGGCCGAGTTCCTGCTGCACCGTCTCCTTGAAGCCGGCGATCAGCTCCTTCCAGTCGGCGGCGCTCAGGTCGGTGTCGTTCGCCACGTCGCGCCGCTCCTTCAGCTGCTCCAGCTGGTGCTCAAGGATATCCCCGTCCATGCCGAGCACGACGTTGCTGTACATCTGGATGAAACGACGGTAGGCGTCGTAGGCGAAGCGCTCGTCGCCGCTCTGGGCGATCACGCCCTGCACCGTCTCGTCGTTCAGACCGAGATTCAGCACGGTATCCATCATCCCCGGCATCGAGGCGCGCGCGCCGGAACGGACCGAAACCAGCAACGGGTTGGCCGCGTCACCGAACTTTTTCCCCATCATCTGTTCGATCTTCGCCAGATTGGCGGCGACCTCGTCCTTGAGTCCGGCCGGATACTGCCGATCGTTCTTGTAGAATTCGGTACAGACCTCGGTGGAGATGGTGAATCCAGCCGGCACGGGAAGACCGATCGAGGTCATTTCGGCCAGGTTGGCCCCCTTGCCGCCGAGCAGGTTCTTCATTTTACCGCTCCCTTCGGCGTTCCCGTCACCGAAGAAATAAACGTACTTCACAGCCATGATTTCTCCTCCAGAAGAATAGTGTGAGGCAATGCCCCGGAACAAACGTTTCCCCAAACGAAACCCAAAAAGGCAACGCCCGAATCAAGCGATTCGGGCGAAGTCTGCAATACCTTGGAACAATCCGGCGATGTCGGTCAACAGGGCGAGGCGGTTGGTCTTGACCGCCGGATCTTCCGCCATGACCATGACATCCTCGAAGAACGCATCGATCGCCGGCCTGAGCCCTGCCACCGCCCGCATGGCGGCAGCGTAATCGTCGGCTGCGATCAGCTCATCGACCTCCTTGCGAACCTGCAGCATCTCGCTGAACAGTTTCTTTTCGGCGTCGGCCTCGAACAATTCGGGGTCGACCTCGACTTCGGTCCCGCCCTTGATGATGTTGCCGACCCGCTTGAAGGCGACCGAGAGAGGTTCGAAATCTTCCCGCCCTTTCAATTCGGCCAGGGCGTGGGCTCGCAGCCGGGCATCGACCGGGTCATCGAATGCCGCCGCGAGGGCCGCATCGACCACATCGTTCGGCACCCCCTGCCCGGTCAGCATGTTCTGGAAACGGCCACGGAAAAAGTTCAGCACGTCCGCACGAACCTCGTCAGCCGGCCGGACCAGCTTCTCGGCCAGCAGCTCGACACTCTGCCCGATCAGGTCAACCAGGGAGAGGCGGAAATCACGATCGAGGATGATGTTGAGAATTCCGATGGCGCTGCGCCGCAGGGCATACGGATCGGCCGATCCGGACGGGATCAGGCCGACGCCGAAGCAGCCGCAGATGGTGTCGATCTTGTCGGCGATGGAGACGAAAGCCCCGAGATTGTCCGACGGCAGGTCGCCTCCGGCCTCGATCGGCAGGTAATGTTCGAAAACGGCCGTCGCAATCCGCGAATCCTCCCCCTCGATCGTCAAATACTCCCGTCCCATAATCCCCTGCAGTTCGGGGAATTCGTAGACCATGTTGGTCTCGAGATCGCACTTGGCGAGCATGGCGGCCCGTTCGGCAGACGCGACCGCGGCCGGCTCGAACCGTTCCGCCAGACTCTTGGCGATGGCGGTGAAACGCATCACCTTTTCGTAGCTGGTGCCGAGCTTCTGCTGATAGACAACGTTCTTCAGCGCCTCGAGACGGCTCTCCAGCTTGCTCTTCTGATCTTCCTTCCAGAAGAACATCGCATCCGACAAGCGAGCGCGCAGTACCCGTTCATTGCCGTTCGCCACGACCTTCAAATCTTCGGCCCGGGTGTTGGAGACAGTAATGAAGTTTGGTAACAGCTTGCCGTTCTTGTCTGAGACGGTGAAATAGCGCTGGTGAGTCTTCATGCTGGTGACCAGCAGCTCGCGCGGCAGCTGCAGGAACTCGGCCTCAAAACCGCCGCAGACCGGCGTCGGGTCCTCGACGAGATAGGTAATCTCGTCGAGGAGGTTCTGGTCGAGGTTGACCGCACCGCCCGCTTCGGCGGCAATGGCAACCACCCCCTGCTCGATCGCGTCGCGGCGTGCCTGTGGATCGGCGGTGACGAAACGTCGCTCAAGCTCTGTCAGCCACTGGCTGCAATCGGCGACCTCAAACTGGTCCGGCGCCATGAAGCGATGACCGCGGGAGAGTTTGCCGCTGGTCAGGTTACCGAACTCGAACGGCACCACCTCGCCGCCGAACAGGGCAACGATCCAGTGCATCGGGCGAGCGAAACGGATATCAAGGTCCTTCCAGCGCATCGACTTCTTGAATGGGAGCGCGGCAATGACTTTCGGCAGCATTTCCGGCAGCAGCTCACGGGTCGGGCGTCCCTCGATCACCTTGGCGATCTGGATATAAGTCCCCTTCTCGGTCTCGACCGTGGTCAGTTCCCCAACCTCGACCCCGTTCGACTTGGCGAATCCGATCGCCGCCTTGGTCGGGTTCCCGTCGGCATCGTAGGCAACCTTGACCGACGGCCCGGTCAGGGAGAGCTCCTGGCGCTGCTGCTCAACCACCACGTCGTTGACGACGATCGCTATCCGCCGCGGGGTTGCGAAGGTGCGGATCTCACCACAGCCGATATTGGCCGAGGACAGCTCCTTGCTCAGCAACCGCTGCAGATCAGCCATCGCCTTCGGCAGAAAGCCTGCAGGAATCTCCTCGGTTCCGATCTCTATGAAAAGCTCTTGTGCCATGAATATCTCCGATAATTCCGGTTATGTAGCTTTTTAAACGCTGAGCCGCACCCCTCTCTGCCCTGCGACCCCTCCTACTCAGCGTCTCTGCATTGGATCAACGCTAAACGCTATTTCTTCAGCAGCGGATATCCCATCTTCTCACGCTGCTTGACATAGCCCTCGGCGCAAACTTTCGCCAGGTTGCGGACGCGACCGATGTAGTGGGCGCGCTCGGTGACCGAGATGGCGCCACGAGCATCGAGCAGGTTGAACGAATGAGACGCCTTCAGTACGAAATCGTAGGCCGGGAACACCAGCTCCTTCTCCGCCAGCCGCTGGCACTCCTTCTCGTACATGTCGAAGAGCTGAAACAGCATGCCGGTATCGGCTTCCTCAAAATTGTAATGGGAGAACTCAACCTCGGTCTGGTGGTGAACATCGCCGTACTTGATACCGTCGACCCACTCGAGATCGTAGACATTGTCGACCCCCTGCAGGTACATGGCGATCCGCTCGATACCGTAGGTCAACTCGCCGGAAATCGGCTTGAGGTCGATACCGCCGCACTGCTGAAAATAAGTGAACTGGGTGATCTCCATGCCGTCGAGCCAGACTTCCCAGCCGAGACCCCAGGCACCGAGAGTCGGCGACTCCCAGTCGTCCTCGACAAAGCGGATATCGTGCTTGAGGGGGTCGATGCCGAAACTCTTGAGCGAGTCGAGGTAAAGGTCCTGGATCTCCAGCGGCGAGGGTTTGAGGATGACCTGGAACTGGTAGTAATGCTGCAGGCGGTTCGGATTCTCGCCGTAACGTCCGTCGGTCGGGCGACGGGACGGCTCGACGTAGGCAACCTTCCACGGTTCGGGACCGAGGGATCGGAGGAAGGTCGCCGGGTGAAAGGTGCCGGCCCCCTTCTCCAGGTCGTACGGTTGCTGAATGACACAACCCTGCTTCGCCCAGTAGGCCTGCAGGGAAAGGATTAATTCTTGAAATGTCACGTGACCTCCATGGCGCCACGTCGCGTGGCGAAAGTATACTGTATACAATCTTTCGAGGGCATCAATTCTAACTCCCCGCATCAACGGGTGTCAAGGAACAGATCAGCAGCATGCCCTGATTTAACCAGCTTTTACGGGTTGTTCAGGGAAACTTAAATTTATGTTCTTTCCCGATCATTCCTCAACAATTCTTCGAGAATCTTTTTTGATTTCAACGGGCGGTGCAGCACCGAATCAAGGGCCGTCTCCAACAGAGGTCGCGTCTCCTGCAGGGTGGTCGCCCCCAGCCGGATCTCTCCGATCTGCTCGGGGCGACCGCGCAGACAGCGTGAGAGGCTGCCGAGGGTCGCCAGGCCGACCGTGACCTCGCCGCGCCCACTGGCACAAGCGTCGCAGAGGCTTCCGCCGCGAGCGGCGGAGAATGCAACAGGATCTCCCAGCCGGCCGAAACACTCGGAACAGTGCAGCAGATGGGGTATATACCCGGCCAACTGCAAAAAGTGTAACTCCAGCAGGAGTCGCGCCGAGGCAGGATCTCCTCCGGCGGCGAGATGATCGAGAAACGCGTCGAGCCAGGCGAACATGCCCGGCTGATGTCCCCCCTCCCCGACGATCTCCATGGCCAGTTCGCAACCGTACCCGGCCAGGGTCAAACTGAGAAGCTCGCGACGCAACCCGTCACGCAGGGCCAGCAATTCGACCTGCTGCAAACTCGCCAGATCGCCCCGACCCGGCCTCCAGTGGACTCTCACCCGGGAGTACGGCTCGAGGGACGCGCCAAACCGCTTCCGGCTGCTACGGGCGTGACGAGCGAATCCCTTCCAGACGTCACCAGCAGCGGTCAGGAAAGTGACGATCCGATCGGCCTCACCGTAATCGACATGACGCAACACGATCGCTTCTGTGACGGTGATGTGCATAAACATTAACTACCATACAAATATTGGCAGAGAAAAATCCCCGTTAACCCGCTTCTTATAGCTATTCACTGGGATTTCGAAGACGCAGGTTGTATTTCCCGATATTCTCATCTGCGGTGATCAGAATAAGCCCCTCGGCTTGCGCCTGTGCGATGAGCATCCGATCAAACGGGTCGCGATGATACGAGGGCAAACTCCCGGCCAACTGCCCGTGAAAAAGACTTATTGGAAGCTTGCTAAATCCTTCATCCTCTACAATTGAATCCATGTCTTCAGGGGCCTGCAATTTGCCCATAGTAATTTTGATCGATATTTCCCACGTCGTTGCAGCACTGACATACACTTCGTTTCGGGGATCTGCCAAAATTTCCCGGCAACGCGGTCCGAGTTGCTGCGCATCGGAGAGCCACCAAAGAAGCACATGAGTATCCAGCAAATATCGCTGCATCACTCCTCCCCCTCAAAAGCATTTATGACTTCTTCAGGAGTCCGGTCGAAATCAGCGGCAATGACAATTTCCTCCTTGAACCGTCCCGGCCGACGCTGGATGCGCCCCTCCCTGTGCGGCAACAAATCAAGATAAGGCTTGCCTGCTTTCGCTATGATGACGGTTTCCCCTTGCCAAACCTTTTCCGCCAGAGCTGACAACTGGCTTTTTGCTTCATGCATATTGACTTTCATAAACCCTCCCACCCATAGATTAGCTAGACTTAGTCTAGTTTTATTTTAGACATTCATCACGGCGAGGTCAAGCGGGAAGCCACAAACATATTCACTTGAGCAGGTGCAGAAACATGGTCGCGGTCGCGAAATAGATCAAAATACCGGTGATATCGTTGGCTGTCTGGACAAACGGGGTTGCGGCGATGGCAGGATCGACACCGATCTTCTTGAAAAACGATGGCGCCAGGACCCCCATGGTCGCGGCAACGGTCATCGCCATGGCCATTGCGACACCGACCACGAGACCGAGGTAGGGGTTGCCATGCCAGAAAAAGGCGACCAGACCGACGGTGAAGCCACAAACGATCCCCATGATAATCCCGACGCGCAGCTCCTTTAAGCAGACCTGGCGCAGGGTTGAGAAATCGATCTTGCCGGTGGCGAAACCTCGCACCACGATGGTCGCGGATTGGCCGCCGACGTTCCCGCCCATGCCGGTGATGACCGGGATGAACGAAATCAACGCGATAACATCCTTGATGGTCACCTTGAACAGCCACATGAGGTAGCCGGTGATCACCCCGCCGAACAGGTTGGTAATCAGCCACGGCAGGCGCAGCCGGGCGATCTTGAAGGCCTTGTTACCGAGCAGCAACTCCTCCTCGCTGGCACCGGCCATCTTGTAGATATCCTCGGTCGCCTCCTGGCGCAGGACGTCGATGACGTCGTCGACGGTGATGATCCCCATCAGCTTGTTACTGTCGTTGACGACCGGAATCGCCAGGATGTCATACTTCTCGACCAAACGCGCAACTTCCTCCTGGTCCATGTCGATATCGACGCTGAACACCTCCCGCGCCATGATCTGCTTGAGCTGGGTGCTGGGAGGCACCGTCAGCAGCTGACGCAGGGAGAGGACACCGACCAGGTGGTTGTGCTCGTCGGTGACATAGAGATAGAAGACCATCTCGATGTCCTCGGCCTCCTGCAGGGCACTGATTGCCTCCCGGGCGGTCAACTCCTGGTCGAGGGAAAAAAACTCGGTCGCCATGATCCCGCCGGCCGAATCCTCTTCGTACTTCAGCAGCTCTTCGATCTCGACCGAGTCTTCGTCCTCCATCAGGAGGAGGATCTCCTCGGCAAGCTCTTCCGGCATGTTCTGGATGATGTCGGCCGCGTCGTCGTACGGCATCTCCTGCAGGATCTCGGTGATCGACTCTTTCTGCAACTGCTCCAGAAGCTGGGCACCGGTCTCGTGCTCGACCTCGGCCAGGACCTGTCCGGCAAGCTCCGGGTCGGCGATCAGATTGAACAGGGTGCGCTGTTCTGGAAAATTGAGGTAACGGAACAGGTGGGCGATGTCGGCCGGGTGAATCTTGGCCAGCACCTTGGTGAGGCTGGGGTAAGCGCCACGCCGGATCAGCTTGCGGACCGTCTCGAGGAGTCTTTGCAGATTCTGGTCCATCGGTCAATCCTCCCCGGGTGAAAGTGGCATCTTAAGCGGGCCAGATTAACATTGAGATAGGGGGGTGTCAATGAGGCTATCAGAAGCATTCACGCAGAAATGGACAGTGAGCTATCTTCACTTTAGCGGACACACCAATTACCCTAACGGGAACAGGAGGTGTGT
>PKUA01000067.1 GCA_002868905.1 Desulfuromonas sp. | reverse complement strand
TTCAACGCCGCGAGGTGTCGTTGCAAACAGTGTCAGCATATTCATGAGTTCCGTTGGAGGGAAATCTTTCTCGAAAACACCGGGATCTTTTCCGAGCCAGGCGACCATATCCTGCACGGGAACGACAAATCCGTATCCAGGCAAAGCAAAAAGCCCCAGGGCAGATGCCCTGGGGCTGAATCGCTGGAGCGGGAAACGGGATTCGAACCCGCGACTTCAACCTTGGCAAGGTTGCACTCTACCACTGAGTTATTCCCGCTCATCGAAAATGCCCGCCGGCGCGAGCGGCCTAATAATTAACAAAACACCCTGACCAAGTCAACACTTTTTTCGACCCCGGAACGGCACAGCGAAGCGACCGTATTCAGGCCTTCCCTCCTTCTGCCGTGAAAACCCTGAAGAACTTCACCAGGTAATCCCCCCCCGACCAAACAGTCAGGATAAAAGCAAGGTAAAAGTAGAAAATCCCGACATTGTGAGCGTTGATATGAAACGGTTCCCAGGGAAGACCGAACAACCAGTAATAGTCGTAGTGAAGCATCAAACCGGGAATGGCAGCCATCTGGAATATGGTCTTGTATTTCCCGAGGTCACTGGCGGCTATCACCACTCCCTCTGAGGAAGCGATGGCGCGTAGACCGGTTACCACCATCTCCCTGGCCAGGATGACAAAGACCGCCCAGGCCGGAACTCGCCCAAGCGGGATCAACATGATCAGCGATGCCATCACGATCAGCTTGTCGGCGAGAGGGTCGAGAAATTTCCCCAGGACCGTCACCACCCCCCAACGCCTCGCCAACCAACCGTCAAAAGCATCGGTAATGGCCGCAATACCGAAAAGGCCGGCAGCCCACATACCTGCGGTGCGACCGTCGAACATCAGGCAGACGACCACGGCCGGTACGGCTGCAATGCGTCCCAGGGTGAGGATATTCGGCAAATTGAGCAAACCACTTCGTAAATTCACGTATTAGGCCCACTTTCACGCCGATAATGGTTCAGGTAATGTCGAACCTTTTTGATGTATCTCTGGGTCTCTTCATAGGGAGGAACCCCCCCATATCTCTGGACGGTGGTAGGCCCAGCATTGTATGCAGCCAGCGCAAGGTCGAGATTGCCATCAAAACGATTCAGCATCTTGCGCAGATAGGAACTTCCGCCCCGGATCGACTGGGTCGGGTCGAACGGATTGGAGACATCAAGATCCGAAGCTGTTTCAGGGATCAACTGCATCAAACCGGCGGCGCCCTTATGACTCAAAGCCCTGGGGTTGAAATCACTTTCGACCCTGATGACCGCTTTGACCAGCGCAGGATCGAGACTGAACTTGGCCGCATAGTGCTTAATTATCTCATCAACCCTCGGGTCCTGCCACCAGACACGGTAACGATTGCTGGTCGGCACGTTGGTAAAATGAGTCACCCCACGCTCATCGACATAGCGATAGATTTTATCCGCCGCCGCAGGCTGAAAACACCCGGAAGCCAAGTGAAACAACAGTGACATCACCACGAGATAACGCATGAATTCCCTTTACTCAACACTCCCACTGCGGGGACCAGGTGCCCTCCTCAATGGCGACCACAGAATCAGCATGCGACCCTGCAGAATCGATCGGGACAACACCCACCGAACCGACAACACCCACTCTGACTCACCTCATGGGCTAGCCAGTTATGTATAACCGAAAACCTCTTTGATTTCAAGCTGTTTTGCCCGGCAAAAAGGTTGACAGAGCCTCAGACTACGGATAATGTTTACACGTTCAAGGCAAGGCGTCGGCTACTGCATATCTTTAGCAAGTGGCGTGCCGAAAAAAAACACTGGCCTGATTTACGACGACAAAGGCAGATGCAACCATGAAACGGACCACCGATTTCCTGATTATCGGCAGCGGCATTGCCGGCCTTTCCTATGCCCTCAAGGTTGCGGAGCGAGGAGCTGTCACGGTCGTCACCAAGCGAAGCATCTCGGAAACAGCAACCAACCTGGCCCAGGGTGGCATTGCCTCGGTCATCTCCCAGGATGACTCGTTTGCCAACCACGTCAAGGATACCATGGTTGCCGGCGTGCATCTCTCCAACTCCGAAATTGTCAAAATGGTCGTCGAGTCCGGTCCTGACGCCATCAAGGACCTGGTCGACTGGGGAGTCCAGTTTACCCGGAACGAAGATGACAGCTTCGACCTGCACCGCGAGGGGGGGCACAGCCATCGACGTATTCTGCATGCCAAGGATCTGACCGGTCAGGAGATCGAGCGAGCCCTGGTCGAAGCGGCCCTGGCCCATCCCAACATCACGATTCATGAACATCATATCGCCATCGACCTGATCACGGCGCACAAGGCAACCGGCAAGGTTGCCGGACCTGATCGCTGCCTCGGCGCTTATATCCTCGACATCAATGACAACGATATCATCACCATTGGAGCGCGCTTTACCGTTCTTGCAACAGGAGGAGCTGGGAAGGTCTACCTCTACACCTGCAATCCGGATGTTGCGACCGGCGATGGCGTAGCTATGGCCTACCGGGCCGGCGCTACGGTCTCGAACATGGAATTCATGCAATTCCACCCAACCACCCTGTATCATCCGCACGCCAAGTCATTTCTGATTTCGGAAGCGGTCCGTGGAGAGGGGGCCGTTCTACAACGCAAGGACGGCACTCCGTTCATGGAACAGTATCACCAACTCAAGGACCTGGCTCCCAGAGACATCGTTGCCCGCGCTATCGACAATGAGATGAAGGTGCACGGAGATGATTGCGTCTTTCTCGATATCACCCACAAAGGGGCCGATTTCATCCACAATCATTTTCCACACATTTCGGAGACCTGTCGCACGTATGGCATCGACATCACGACCGAGCCGATACCGGTCGTTCCGGCGGCACACTACCTTTGCGGTGGAGTCCGGATCGATGGTTGGGGAGAGACCGATCTACCCAACCTGTTTGCCATTGGCGAAGTCTCTTGCTCCGGGTTGCATGGCGCAAACCGCCTTGCGAGCAACAGCCTGCTCGAAGGTGTGGTCTATGCCGAGCGCGGTGCCCGGCGCTGTCTTGAGAGATACTCCGATTGTCCTCAAGATTTTCCGGCCATCCCACCCTGGGACAGCGGCAACGCCACCGACAGCGACGAAGAAGTGGTTGTCGCCCACAACTGGGATGAAATCCGACGCAGCATGTGGAATTACGTCGGCATCGTGCGCTCCAACAAACGCCTGGTCAGAGCACTCCGACGTATCAAAATGATTCAGGAGGAGATCACCGATTACTACTGGGATTTCCTGATCACCTCCGATTTAATCGAGCTGCGCAACATCACCACCGTGGCCGAACTGATTGTACGCTGCGCCCTGGAACGGAAAGAAAGTCGGGGGCTGCACTTCAACATCGACTACCCGAACGTGGATGATGCCCACTGGAAGCGTGACACGGTACTTCACCGGCCCTTTTGAAACATAACAGAGTTGCACTCTCCGGTTTGCCTGACGAGCAGGACACCCTATGACAATAGACGACATTCGAATTGCCATTGATCGCCTCGACGACGAACTTTTGCAGATTTTCAATCGGCGGGCTGCATTGGCCTTGGAAATCGGCCACCTGAAGAAGGATATCGGCAAACCGATTTACGACCCGGAGCGCGAGAAACGTATCTTCAAGCGGATGTGCGACATGAACTCCGGGCCGCTGGACAACGCGGCAATCATCAGGCTTTTTGAGCGGGTGATCGATGAATCGCGCAGCCTGGAACGAGCCAAATCCAAAGGGGAGTAAGACTATGTTGGTGGTTATGAGCAAAAGTGCCGATGAAAATCAGTTGCAGCAGGTCAAGCAGTACCTGGTCGATCGGGATTTCGATTTTCACCAATCAACCGGGGCTAACAGGATCATTCTCGGAGTGATCGGCGAAACTGCCAACATAGACCAGGATTCACTGCGTCAGCTTCCCGGCGTCCTGGAGGTATTCAAGATACCTGAGGAGTAGCTGTCCATTTCTGATTCGCGCACTGAATTCATCCCGAAATGAGGGGGTTCGGCACCATGAAATTCTTTCTGTTCACGTTTTTCCTCCCTCTGTTAGTCGCTTCAATCTGCGGCTGTTCAACTCCTTTAAGAACAATTCCACAGCGACCAGCCCCCCTGGAGAACGAAGGCGATTCCGTCGCAATTATTCACGAAATCATAGATAGCCAGAGTTGTCGTAACATCGCCTACCACCAGGTTCCGGGTCTTCCCTTCCTTCGACTCAACCGCTTCTGGCAGAGCCAAACAAACCATCCACTCTCGGCAGAAACTCTCGCCCTGCTTCTGAAAGTGGCCCGTGAATTCGACAGCAAAAGCGTGGCTGGTGAAATTTCCTGTCTGGATTCAACCAGCAAAAGCCAATTAGCCGATCGGCTCTCTCTCAACAACAGTTCGACGGCTTCCATTCTGGAGCAATATGAGGCAGGAGCCCGAATTTTACTACGTCATCATCTGACCGACCCCTCTCAACTCCTCGAGGCCTTGAGAGACGCTAAGGTGCCGGATAACTACTCTACGACTTATCGGGTTCTCGGTCTCTACCCGCTGATTGCCCCCGTTTTTACCCTTGCCGTCGTGGATGCTTATGAGGAACGCGAATCCTGGCTGCAACGTCCCGAGAGCGAGCTTCTGAATGATGGAGACTGGAGACTCTACAGCCTGATGGACGACGCCCCCCTGTCAATGGCCCAGGCCGGAGAACTCATTCGCCAAACCAGCAGCAACCCACTGGGAGTTCCTCTGCCGGATGAACACCAGGCTCAACTGTTGGCCGCAACCTACGCGCCGACTCTCATCCAGCAGGAAGAAACCGGTGCCGACCTGTGGGGACGTGTTGATCACAATGGCAACGCTCCCCATATCGTAACGGAAGAGCCAACTTTCTATTACTACCTGGATCATGGACTCCGCGCCGGACAGCCCTTCTTACGCATCAACTATGTCAACTGGTACCCCGAACGGACCGGGGAGAAAACCCCGTGGTTCGAACACGGCGCGTTCGACGGCCTGACCATTGGTGTTTCGATTGATGATTCGGGACAACCGTTCCTGTTGCAGGTCATGAACAACTGCGGCTGCTATCTCCAATATTTTCCAGCCGTTGATTCCGGTCTTGAATCACGGGATGTCCCATGGGCTCCCGATCCTCTCTTAGCCCAGACCCTGCCGAAGTGGGATGAACGCCACAAGCCGACTATCGCCATCAATGCAGGGTGGCACCAGGTTGAACGCCTCCTGAAAAGAGAGCCTGAATTGGAGCGAACCGGAACCTACCGACTCCTTCCCTACAAATTACTTGAGCAGATCCCTCTGTCAGGAGGACAAAGTATCAGCCTGTTTGACAGCCAGGGAGTTTTACCTGGCAGTGAAAGGATCGAGCGCTTTTTCTTTTTCCCGATGGGAATCCCATCGGTTGGAAGCATGAAGCAACGGGGTCATCAACCTATCACTCTCGTCGGTCGAGCCCATTATGACGATGCGGATTGGCTCGATTATCCCTTTTCGGTCAAACCCAGGCACTGATTTCCCTTAACCTCCGGACCTGGTTCCTCGTCAACCCGGGCGAAAAACAGACTTGATATCAGAATGAATTCACTTTAGAATTATTCGTAGCAACGGAACAAGATGTGAACCAACCCGCCCTGAAGGATTGTGATGAAAAAATTGAACTGCTGGGAAATAAAGCATTGCGGCAAAGAGCCGGGGGGAGAGAGAGTCAAGGAAAACGGCACCTGCCCCGCCGCAACGGAACCGTTTTTTAATGGGATCAACAATGGTGTAAATGCTGGCCGCTACTGCTGGCGGATAGAAAATACCGAATGTCGCAGGGACCTTATGCTTGCCCCGCGTTCTAACGCTATAGCCTGTTCCCAATGCGAAGTATTGATTCAGGTCATTCGGGAAGAAGGGAGTTCCTTCCGGCTTTGATCGCCTATTCCTGTTCTGCCTGATCATCCTTGATCGGGGACTCGTTCAACACCAGCCAGTACAAGCCTAATTGCCGCACCGCCTCAATGAATTGCTCGAAATCGACCGGTTTGCGGATATAACTGTTGGCACCGAGTTTATAACTCTCGACCAGGTCTCTCTCTTCCTTCGAGGAGGTCAGCACGATAACCGGTAACAACTTGGTACGGGAATGCTCGCGAATCTTCTTTAAAACCTGCAATCCGGAAACCTTGGGCAGATTCAAATCCAGCAAAACGCATTCCGGCAACGGCGGAGGCTCCTTTCCGCTGAAATCACCTGTCCCGTGCAGGTAATCAAGAGCTTCGGCGCCGTCCCGCACGACGGCTACTTCGTTGGTAATCCTGTTTTTCCTGAAAGCTCGAATCGTCAGAAGTTCGTCATCCTGATTGTCTTCGACCAACAAAACCGTTTTAATCTGCATTCCACCACCACCTTTTGGCTCATTAAATCGTAGGCCCACCTTGAAATAATAACTTATCCGCTTTTAACATCAAAAATAAAAATAAAATGTCGCCCCTCGATCAATTTCACCTTCGGCCCATATCCGGCCCCCATGACGTTGAATGATCCGTTGTACAGTTGCCAGACCAATCCCGACGCCAGGAAATTCTTCGGTTCGATGCAGGCGTTGGAAGGGACCGAACATCTGTTCAGCAAAGGACATATCAAATCCAACACCATTATCCCGCAGGAAGTAAACATGCTTATCGGTTAAAATCTCAGACCGCAAATCTTTCCGGTCAACGGCCCCGAACTCGATCTTTGAGTCGACCCTCTTTGCGGAAAACTTCCAGGCATTTTCCAGCAAATTCGTCATAACCACATGAAGCAACTGGGGGTCGCCTTGAGCAACAACCCCGTCAGCAATCATGACATTGACCGTCCTTTCAGGCTCCGACTGACGCAGGTTGTCAATCACCTCTTTGGCACAATGACTTAAATTCACCGGTTCAATTCTTAACTCCTGGCGATTGATTCGGGACAAATTAAGCAGTGAATCGATCAGAGACTCGAGTCTTTGGGTTGCCTTTCTCACCCGCCGGAGATAGTCACGACCATCCTCGTCAAGTGCTGTCATACTGTCCTCTTCCAACGCCTGACTGAACCCGTCAATGCTTCTGAGCGGTGCTCGAAGATCATGTGAAACCGCATAGGTAATATTGTCAAGCTCACGATTTACGGTTTCCAGCTGTGAAGTCCTGGTTTTCAGTCCGTTTATAATGCTTTTGATTCTCTGTTCCAGAACTTTTAGCTGGTCTCCCTGATGGGCTTGCAATTCACCTGGGCCAACCAACTCATCAGTATCGATTTCAATTTGCCTGGTCAAATTCGTAATTCGTCGCGTCAACCAGAGGACGATAACCAAAAGAGGAACCATGTATAAAAAAGCCTGAATGACGCTGTTGATCCTCTCTTTCTTCTGAAGCATCTCAGACAAGGATGCTGTGGCTTTTTGTTGGACCAGAGACACGATTTGAAGGCCGTAAACTTCGCTCCCATCAATCTTGGCTGCCATCCCTGCAACCTGAAAAATCTGTTCGAGATCCCCCAGCAACATCCCTTTGGGAATCCACTTCGGTTGATTGCTGGCAACGACTTTCTGTGTCTCGCCATCCAACAATACAATCAAGTTCCATTCACTTGCCTCACCATTTGACATTCGAAAAAACTCGTCATCGACCGGGCTGAACAGCATCAAAGAGCCGAGCACCTCGCCCCGCTCCCCCTTGATCGATTCGGATGCACACAAAAAAGCCCCCCCTTTAAGAATGGTCAGCACAACCCTGTCGTGGCTGTTCTCAACCAATTCCTGTGGAAGATGAAAAAATTGAGCAGGGAATGGGTCGGGACGGGCCTGATAAACCTCCTTAATTTCGCCCCGGGAGTTCAACACCATCAAATAGCGAGGTTTCAAAGGAAGATTGAGTCCGGCCATTTCCGGGAGCCATTTTGGAGGTCGATCCAGGAAATCCACATCAGCGGCCGGTGTGTCTTTCCAATCCGGCCCCTCCATATATTCCCGAATGGCAGCGGACGCGGCGAGAAAATTGACCGTCTGCCGATGCAATAGAATGTGCTGACTCAGTCCAACCCGTTGCTGCCTAGCCTTTTCCCTCAACAAATCATCTAACGATTGGTTGAAGATATCGGACACATCCAGGGGACACCAGAGCATATTGACGATCCACCAAACTGCGCCCCCGACAAGCACTGAAACCAGCAGTACTTTGGCCGGCAAGGAGACGCTTCTTGTTGGTGCTCCCCCCTGACTTGCCCCACTCGACATACAAACTCCACTCAACGAAAAACGGACACAAAACAATGTTCCTGACCAGGAACTCCTGGACCGGAACCTCAAGTCTACTCCTGGGCGCCACCGAATGTTTCCAGGAAGCTGAAATCCCAAAAATGGGAAACTCTCAGAAAAACATCCGACGGAACAGCTCGCGGAGGGAAAACGAACCCGGGTCAATCTAGAGAAGCCGACTGCTCTGGAAATCTCCATTCAGATGCAACGACCTTGTCAAGAGCGCCCAAACAAACTCTTCCTCTGCAAAACCACCCTAGTGCACTTTGATGGTTTGGGGACAAACTCTCTCCATCGGCAGAGCGACCTCTACAATCGTGCCCCGATTCGGTTCACTCTTCAATTCCAGGTTCCCACCATGTGCCCCGATAATATCCCGGGCGATACTGAGCCCGAGTCCCAATCCACTGGCGGTCGTATCTGAAGAATCGACCCGGTAGAACTTGTCGAACACCCGAGCAAGATGTTCCTTGCTCATCCCGACCCCTTCATCTTCAATTTGCAAGACAAGCTGACCATTGGCCATTGAGACAGAGAGCCGGACAACGCCACCGCCGGGCGAGTATTTGACCGCATTGCTGAGAAGGTTCTCCAGAACCTGTTCCATCCGGTCCTGGTCACAATTCAAAACAAAATCGTCTCGCGAAATGTTGACCTCGAAGCTGTGGTGCGGAGAGCGGTTTGCAAAGTACCGACAAATTTTTTCGATAACTGCCTTTAAATCAACCGGGGCCACCGACAACCGAATCGGCAAACCGAATTCGATCCGGTTAAGGCTGAGCAAATCATCGACTATTCTTTCCAGCTTCTCGGCCTTTTCATAAATATATTGGAGCGCTTCCTGTTCCACTTCCGGATTCAATTTTTTTTCATCCAGCAAAAGTTCGGCGAATCCCATTATCGAAGCAAGAGGCGTACTGAGTTCATGGGCGGTGACCGTGACGAACTCGCTTTTCATCCGGTCGAGTTCACGTTCGCGAGAAATATCTCGCAATATGGCAATCGCTCCGGTCTTTTCACCCTGCAGATTGTTGACCGTAGCGATCCGAGCTTCGATAATCTGCGGACTTCCTCCGCTCTCCGGCTTCTGGTCCCATTCGATGGTTCGTGGGACAAAGCTGTCTGCATAAGCCTCCACAATAGCCTTGTGCAAAGGCCCTTGCCGGAAGACATCTTCGATCAGGCACCCGAGAGCGGATTCGGCCTCCATAGAAAACATCGCCTCGGCGGCTCGGTTCATCATGACAACCCGACCAGCCGGATCCGTCACAATTAGTCCGTCTGCAATTGAACTTAAAATAGCATTGATCTTGTCGCGTGCCTCCTCGGCTTTCTGCAGGGCCGCACCTAGTGCAATCGCAGTTTTCTTGCGCTCACTGATGTCACGGGCTATGCTCAACACGGCCTGTTCACCCGAATAGTCCAAAAGTCGACTGTTGACTTCGACCGGGATCTCCCGGTCGTCCTTTCCAACAAGAACAGTCTGAAAAACCAGCTTCCCCCGGCACTCCAGCTGAGATGTCTGCTCGGGATCAAGGGCTTCACGTACAAAATCCTGGATTCTGCAACGCAACAATTCATCTCTGGTCATCCCTAATGATAAACAGGCTACCTGATTAACCTCAAGAATCGATCCATTACGGTGATGATAAAATATCGCATCGGCTGCCCCCTCAAACAGACTGCGAAATTTTTCCTCGGAATGTCGCAGTCGCTCCTGTGCGGACTGTAATTGGCGCCCTTCCTCTGCCTCCCGCAGGCTTCTCTCAACCGCAGTCGGTAACAATGGAAGATTGCGTTTCATAACATAATCATTGGCACCGGCCTTCATGACATTAACGGCCGCTTCCTCACCAATGACGCCTGATACGATTATGAAAGGCAGATCGCTTCGAAGTTCCGAGACAATTTTCAAGGCGTTGAACCCGTCAAAACTCGGCATATTGAAATCGGACAGAACCAGGTCCCATTGATTGTCGCGTAATGCGTTACGCAACCCGTCCGGTGTATCAACCCGTAAGTAATCAGGCTTGAATCCGCCTTTGCGAAGATTTCGCACCAACAGCAGGGCATCATCATCAACATCTTCGACAATAAGAACCCGCAGCGGGCGATCGAGACAGGGGCTTTCCATGAAAATTTCCTCGGGCGAATTCGACGTCAGAAACGAGGGGATCGATTGAGAGAGTGCCTTAAAAGGCAAGAACTCGACAGGCAACAGAAGTTTCTCTCCGACTTTCCTTGCCCTGACAGGCCAATCATCTTTTGACAACAAAAAAACAAATCTCAATCAACAAACAAATCATGAAATGTTTTTCATAAGCAAGTTTCCATACTGATAAATTTATACAATTTCACATTCTTAGTCAAATCTGAATATTGTTTAAAATCAATCTTTTCAATAAAAAAAAGCCACCCCGACCGTTGGTCAAGAGGTGGCTTTCAAATTGAACCGTCCGTGTCGGACTCAAGTCAATAGTTCAATAGCGATAATGGTCCACTTTGTAGGGCCCATCCACCGGGACACCGATATAATCTGCCTGCTGTTTCGTCAAGGTCGTCAATCTCGCTCCGAGCATTTCCAGATGGAGGCGGGCAACTTTTTCATCGAGAATTTTGGGCAACACGTAGACCTTGTTTTCGTACTCATCCCCCCGGGAGAAAAGTTCGATCTGGGCAATAACCTGATTACTGAAGCTATTGGACATCACAAACGAAGGATGCCCGGTTGCGCAACCGAGATTAAGCAAGCGGCCTTCTGCCAGGACGATCACCGCATGGCCGTCAGGAAAGACCCATTGGTCAACCTGGTTTCCATGCTCCTGGGGATTCTTCAGATTAATTTTCTCAATGCCCTGAACCTTCCCGAGCCCTGCCATATCGATTTCGTTATCGAAATGACCAATATTGCCGACAATTGCATTATGCTTCATCCTTTGCATGTGATCAGCCCGGATAATATGATAATTGCCGGTTGTCGTGACAAAAATATCCCCTTCATCAACCACATCTTCCAGAGTCTTGACCTCGTAACCCTCCATGAGAGCCTGCAGGGCGCAGATCGGATCGATTTCGGTGACGATAACGCGTGCTCCCTGGCCACGCAAAGACTGACAGCAACCTTTTCCGACATCGCCATATCCGCAGACAACGGCAACTTTACCGGAGAGCATGACATCCGTGGCGCGCATGATGCCATCCACGAGGGAATGTCGGCAACCGTAAATATTATCGAACTTGCTCTTCGTGACCGAATCGTTGACATTCATTGCGGGGAAAGGGAGTTCTCCATCCCGTTGCATCTGATAGAGACGGTGTACGCCCGTCGTGGTCTCTTCCGTAACTCCCTTGATGGAGTCCTGAATCGACGACCATTTACTGCCGTCACCGGCAATGGATTCGCGCAGGCATTCGACCAGTTCGACCCAGTCTTCCGGATCGTCCTCCTGCAGCGCCGGGACACCGCTCTGCTCCCATTCAGCCCCCTTCAGGACCATCATGGTCGCGTCACCACCATCATCGAGAATCATGTTCGGCAATTGTCCATCCGGCCAGGTCAAGGCCTGTTCCGTACACCACCAGTATTCCTTCAGAGTCTCACCTTTCCAGGCAAACACGGGAACGCCCGTAGCGGCGATTGCAGCGGCGGCATGGTCCTGGGTCGAAAAGATATTACAGGAGGCCCATCGAACCTCGGCACCGAGGACGATCAGGGTTTCGATCAAGACTGCCGTCTGAATCGTCATATGCAGCGAACCGGTAATTCGTGCACCGGCGAGCGGTTTCGCTCCGGCATACTCCTCTCGCAATGCCATGAGACCCGGCATTTCAACTTCCGCCAATTCGATTTCACGCCGACCGTAGGGTGCCAGCGAGATATCTTTGACCTTGAAATCATTGATTTTCGTATCCGCCATCATTCTTCTCCTTTGGTTTCCACTGTTGTTTCAGGTCGGACTCCGGAAACAAGAACGACCGACTGTTTTTTTGAATCCTGTGCTGTCACTTCAGCCTCAAGTTGCTGCAAGCCCACTTCATCGAGCCAGGCAAGCAGAGTATCCGTGGTAAAACCGAGCCAGACATCAGCCAGGGCCTGCCGCACCCAATCATGCTTATGCTCAAGGTAGTCGGCGATCACCAACATCCCGCCGGGACGCAACGCCTGTACCATCTTTTTAAGAACCAGCAGTGGCTGCTCCGCATGGTGAAGAACCATATTTAAGACGATGGTATCAACCTGAATATCGCCGAGCAGGAGGTTCTCCATATCCCCGAGGCGAAGGTCGGCATGCCTGATCCCGGCTTTCTCAAGTCGACTTCGCGCCTCCTCCAACATGGCAGCCGATTGATCGATCCCGATCAGTCGCGATATGTCGCCTGCCAATTCCTGGAGCAACGCGCCGGTTCCGACCCCGATTTCAAGCAACGATGTCGGGGATCCGATGCGTCTTCGCAATTCCGTGAGATAATCCGAAGTCGGCAACAAATTGCTGCTTAGCTCATCCCAGCGCCTGGCATGCTGATCAAAAAATTCCCGACTCTGTTGCCGGCGAGACTCCAAAAGCCGAACCAGGTTTGAAGCGTCCTCCCGGTAGAGGGGGTCATGGTCGAACTTCTCCCTTAACAACGGCCATATCCTGGCAAACAGCTCCTGCCCGACATGAAGACGATAATAACTCCAGGTTCCTTGTTTCTGCTGCGAGATGAGTTCGGCTTGGAACAGTATCTTGAGGTGGCGCGATATACGCGACTGTCCCATGTCGAGGGCCGTCGTTATATCCTGAACCGAGAGTTCGCCGTGTGTCAGCAGCGCAAGCAACCGAAGACGGGTTGGGTCGGCAAGAGCCTTGAAAACCTGGAGCATAAATCAACTTTCAGTGATTTTTATAGATCCGTTTTTCCTGATTTACCACAGGCGAGGCTCCACGTCAAGACAGGGTAAAGATTCTTTTCAGTCCTGAGCGACCCGTCTTTCCCGCCTTGCCAGGAGCGAAAACCAAGCCCTGGTCAAGAGCGCGGACACAAGGTTGCCGACACGGTTGTCGGTGATCCGGTCAAACCAGCGATCATGAAAATTCAGACACGGAGTTGTCGAAACTCCGGGAGGGAGGTGCTGGCGACGCGCTCGATACACGTCGAATTGAAAAGCGATTTGCCAGGCATTGGGTCGAACGTAGACACCGGTCCGGTACCAAAGGCGCAACCGACTCTTCCAGTCGTGTTCGGCCAATAGTTTTTGGATCAGTTCAAGATAGGGGGGAAGTCGGAGTCGGGTGGCACGGTCTTGTTGCCGATAAATATCGGTTGCCGCTTCGAAAAACCGATCCCAGCCGATCGCAACAAAATTCATCAGCAATGCATTGAGCGTCTGACGTTCCCGCACACCCTCCAGGGCGAAACGCCGTGCCGAGGTCAAAATTTCAGCCGGGAGCAGTATCCAGCGACCAACCCGCCGAAACCCTTCCGCGAATGCCGAATCTTCAGCCAGCGGCAACGATTCATCGAACGGGCCCAATGCGGCAAAGTCAGCTTTTGTTAACAAAAACCCCTGATCGCCATGAATGCACTCAGGCCTGTTCAGGCGGGCTTTCCACTCCCAGAAATACAATTGCTCTGCCAGGTCACGGTCTGTCGTGTCGAAGCGAAGTCGAAATCGGCCGGCGACGGGCCGGGAAGAGCTCTCAACTGACCTCTGCAGCATCTGAAGCCCTTGATTTAAGGCATAGTTGTCGCGAAAACGGGAATCGATGTGGAGAAAAAGCAGGAATTTACCGGTTGCGACGCTGGCTCCGGCATTCATCTGACGGGCTCGACCTGGCTTTCCGGCGATGGTTCGGATTGGAAAACGGCTTTCACCAGCTGCCGCATCAAACATGTCCAGGGTTCCGTCAATCGACCCGCCATCACAGAAGACAACCTCGAACCGGATATCTTCCTGCATGGTCAGACAGTCAAGAAAACCCTGAACCTCCGCGGCCTCGTTTAATACAGGAACGATAATGGATAAGATTGGTTTTTCCATCACAAAAAAACAAAGGCGGGTCTTCCGACCCGCCTTGTTCAATATCCTCTAAATAACAACAGGGTCAGATTCCGGCCCGTTTGCGCAAGGAGTCGACACGATCGGTTTTCTCCCAGGTGAATTCCGGCTCTTCACGACCGAAATGGCCGTAGGCGGCTGTTTTACGATAAATCGGGCGCAACAGGTCAAGTGTCTCAATAATTCCAGAGGGACGCATATCGAACTCTTCCTGCGCGATTCGAGCGATATCGTTGGATGGTATCTTGCCGGTTCCAAAGGTGTTGATCATGACAGAAACCGGCTCGGCGACCCCGATGGCATAGGCAAGCTGGACTTCGCACTTGTCGGCCAGACCGGCAGCCACAAGGTTCTTGGCAACATAGCGGGCCATGTAGGAGGCGCTTCGATCGACCTTGGAAGGGTCCTTGCCGCTAAAGGCGCCGCCGCCATGGGACCCCTGCCCACCGTAAGTATCGACGATTATCTTGCGACCGGTCAGTCCGCAATCCCCCATGGGACCACCGACGACGAAACGTCCGGTCGGGTTGATGAAGAACTTGGTTTTTTCATCCAACATTTCTGCCGGAACGACCTTCTTAACGACCTCTTCGATAATCGCCTCTTTGAGATTGTCGTATGTCACCTCAGGGTTGTGCTGTGAGGAAACAACCACGGTATCGACGCGAATCGGCTTGTCGTTGATATACTGCACCGAAACCTGAGACTTGCTGTCGGGCCGAAGGAAAGGGAGCAGACCACTCTTGCGCACATCGGCCAGCCGTTTGGTCAACTGATGAGCATAGACGATCGGCATCGGCATCAGGACGCTGGTCTCGTTGCAGGCATAGCCGAACATGAGACCCTGGTCACCCGCACCCTGGTCTTTAAACAGCCCCTCCCCTTCGCTCACTCCCTGGGAGATATCGGGCGATTGACGATCGATGCTGGTTAAAACCGCACAGGTTTCATAATCAAACCCCATGGCCGAGTCATTGTAGCCGATCTCCTTGATCGTCTGCCGCACGATCTCCGGCATATCGACATAGGCACTGGTGGTGATTTCGCCGGCGATCATTGCCATTCCGGTCGTCACCAGGGTTTCGCAGGCAACCCTCGCCTTGGTGTCCTGCGTCAGGATGCCATCGAGAATGGCATCTGAAATTTGGTCAGCAACCTTGTCGGGGTGCCCTTCACTGACGGATTCAGACGTAAACAGAAAATCGGTCATACCCATATACTTAATCCTCCACTACTTGAGAGATCAAAAAACACGCAACGATAAGAAGAATCGAACGAATTGTCAACCGGAAGATTCGGCTTCGACAGTTCAAAAGTCCTGTCAGATCAATGCTTCCTCGAAAATATCGGGGAGCAGAGCGGTCATTTCCCGGTCTGCCAGGGAGGCCACCTCGGCGGCGGTTCTCATTTGCATGGCTTTTTCCAGGAAAGGCCCGGCATCGGCCTGGCGCAGGCGGCGCAGCACCCTCTTCACTCTTGAAATGCACGGAGCATTCATGGAGAGTTCCGTAAAACCGAGGCCGATAAGGATCAGCAGGTAGAGGGGGTCAGAGGACATTTCACCGCACATTGCCACTTCGATCTCAGCCTCTCGACCCGCTTTGCAAATCGACGCCAACGCTCTGAGAATCGCAGGATGAAGTGGTTCGTAGAGATAAGCGACATGTTCGTTCCCCCGATCAACCGCCAGACAGTATTGAATCAGGTCATTGGTCCCGACAGAAAAAAAATCGACTTCCTGCGCCAGGAAATCGGCTATCAGTACCGCCGAGGGGGTCTCGATCATGATGCCGACTTCGGTTGCTGGATCGAAAGGAATTCCTTTTTGCTCCAAGGTTTCCATGATTTGCCTGATCATGGCACGACAAGCTCTGACCTCAGCAACCCCTGAGATCATTGGAAACATGATGCGAACCGGGCCGAAAGCAGAGGCACGCAGAATGGCCCGAAGTTGGGTTTCCAGCATACGGCGTTCGGTCAGGGAAAAACGGACACCTCGCAATCCGAGAGCCGGATTCGCTTCATCTACGAGGTTGATATCCGGCGCATACTTGTCCCCACCGATATCAAGGGTACGGATGGTCACCGAATGGGGCGCCATTTTCTTGACCAGGTCGCGATAGAGCAAAAACTGTTCTTCCTCGCTCGGCGGTGACTCCTGCCCCAGAAACAGGAATTCGGTTCGAAAAAGCCCGATCCCTTCCCCACCGTGGTTCATTGTGGCCGCAACTTCCTCCGGGAGTTCAACGTTCCCCTTCAGGGTCAGCCGATAACCGTCTTCGGTGACGGCGGGCAGGTCACGATAACTGAGAAGCTCTTGTTCGAAATATTCAAACGCCTGCTTCTTTTTAAGATATTCACGGAAAGTTTCGGTGGAAGGATTAAGGATTACCGTGCCGCTGCTGCCGTCTATAATCATCGGCGTACTGCCCGGAACCAGGCTGGTGGCATTTTCCAGGCCGACAACTGCCGGAATTCCGAGAGATCGCGCCAGAATAGCCGTGTGCGAAGTACGTCCCCCCAGGTCGGTTACGAACCCGAGGATCTTCCGCTTATCAATCTGGACCGTGTCTGCGGGGGAGAGGTCGTGCGCCACGACGACGGCCTGGCGCATGATCCCGGTAAGTGAGAATTGCGATTCACCCATCAGATTGCGCAGAATCCGGTCACCTACGGCTTCGATATCCGATCCACGTTCGCGCAAGTACTCGTCCTCGATCTCATCGAAGACGCGCCGAAACTTCTGCAGCGATCGCTGCAGGGCTCCTTCGGCATTGACCTGTTCCTTCTGGATAGTGGTGATGGTCTCGTCGATCAACATCGGATCATCGAGAATCATCAGGTGGGCATCGAGAATGTACAGATGGTCTGATGAGACCTGAGATTGGACTTTCCTTTTGACCTCATGTAACTGACCACGGGATTGCTCAAGGGCGTCCCGAAAAGCCTGCACCTCCCCCGCAACATCCCGGCCCTCGATCGAACGCTCGATCGCGGCCATCTTGGCACGACGCATCAGGTAGGCTTCACCAATACTGACCCCGGGCGAGACCCCGATACCGATCAGCATGGTGTCCTGTGCTATGTCACATTTCACCGAAGCCGTCATTCACCAGTTCCGTAAGAGCCTGAATGGCCTCCTGCTCATCCTCTCCGTGAAC
This sequence comes from Desulfuromonas sp., assembly GCA_002868905.1. Lineage (GTDB taxonomy): Bacteria > Desulfobacterota > Desulfuromonadia > Desulfuromonadales > Geothermobacteraceae > BM304. Next base: position 39,539 of record PKUA01000067.1, on the reverse strand, counting down.
ACTAATCGAAATGCGGCTCCCCTGCGGTGCCGCCAGCATCAGAATTCCCATGATACTCTTCCCGTTCACCTCCAGGTCCTCTTTTCGCACAAGCACCTCGGATTTGAAGCTATTGGCCGTCTGAACCAGCTGTGCGGCAGCCCGGGCATGCAAACCAAGGCGATTCGGAATTTTCAGAGTTGTCTCCAGCATCGTTATTTATCACCCCTCCGTTACTTCATCAAAACGCCGGCCAGAACCCAAAAAGCGGCCGAACAGAACACCAGCGCAAGGATAGAAAACCCCTTGCGGGTCAGATAAGACATGAAAACAATCACCGGCAGCAGCAGCAACCCCCATCCGGTCGCGACCTCATCCTGGCGCGCCGTTATGGCGAACAGGTAAGCACAGGCCCCGCCGAGCAGGACGATGGTCGTCTCCTTGATCCGGACCGCCAAGTCTGGAATGCGCCATTTCTGTATTCGCGGCAACATCCCCAACCCAAGCCGGTAACCAAGACGCAACCCAACCCAGCGAAACCAGACATGCGGCAGGTTGAAAATCGTCAGCAACACAACCGGTGCCCAGAAAGAGCCTTTGACTGCGACTAACAAGGCTGCACCGGCCGCGAGAGGGCGCATACCCCCCCAGAAAAGAGCATCTCCCATAGCGGCATACGGCGCCATGACCATCTTGCGCAACTCATCCCCACCTACGTCAATCGCCTTTTTTTCTTTACGCTCCCGCTCAAGGGCGAGGATCATGCCGATCACCGGTGAGGCGAGAAAAGGATGGGTATTGAAGTAGGAACTGTAGCGGTGAAATGCCTCCTTCAGTTCCTCGCCCCGGTAAATCTTTCTCAACCCCGGCGCCAGAGCAAACAGGGCACCAAGATTCTGCAGCCGCTCAAAATTCCAGCTTGCCTGCAATAGCAGAGTCCTCGCCATGATCCTGCGTAAAGTCCCGTATGTCAGTGTCGAGTCAGCCATCGTGATCAGAGCAGCCAAAGGACCATAAGTCCCGTGAGAAACGAAGCACAAAAAAGTGTCAGGGTCCGACCAACGTTCAGCGATCCGACAATACCGGCGACCCCAATTGCGACCAGTGAAAGACGGAGCCAGCCGGCAACCGGCTGCAACATTGGCAAAAGCACCCCCTTCACCATCTCAACCAGCGGGGATCCGACCAGCACGACCACCAGAAACGTTCCAATTGAGGCAAGGGCGAAATTTAACACGCCACGAAGATGAATTTTCTCCAGGGAACCGAGGTCACCGGCATCAAGGCAAACATCCCAACGTTGTTGCAGGCGCCCGTTCCACTGGCGTGCCTTGAGGTCGAAAATCTGTCCCGTCTTTCCCAGGGGAATGGCGACCAGCAGGCAGAGCAGCGCCAGCGGCAATCCACCCACATCGGCAGAACCCTGCATCGCAACCAGGGTGGTTGCCCCTATCGCCACTTGCGTATCATCGGGAGGGATGGCGGCGCCAATCGGCAATCTTCCGAGCCAGAGCAGTTCGCACATCAAACCGATCTGGAGACCTTCTTCGGGGCATCCAAGCAGGAGGCCGGCAACGGGTGCGACAACCAGGGGACGCGACACCATCACCTGCAGCATGGCGGTACGGTCAAGGCCGGCGACAACCGCCATCATCCCGGCCAAACAGACTTCAGGAACTCCCATCAACCGTATCATCCTTGCCGAGTAGCTTCCGCCAGGGACGGCCGCGGTCGGCCGGAATGCATTTGCAGACGATAGAAACTCCTTCTTCGGATTCCAGGGATGCGAGGTTTTTGATATCTTCCTCCCCGAGAGCAATTGTACAGGAGAACCTGACCTTGCCTGTCTCCGCGTGCATGTTGCCAAGATTCAGTTCTGCGAACTGCATGCCGATGCGATGCCCGACCAGAGCATCATAGGAGGTTTCGAACAATAGAAGAATTCGGGAATTCTCCCAGCCGGGATTCGACAACTCACCGGCTATCATCTCGACACTTCCGATAACAACCTTGATCTCGCTTGGCACAGCCGCTTCCATCAGGGCCTTTTGCAGGGGAACTTCAGCAATCCGATCGTTGGCAACCATGATGCAGTCAGCATGAACGTGGGGGACCCAGGCCTCCAGGACCTGCCCGTGAATCAAACGATTATCAACCCGTGCCAGAACAATGTTCATCGCAAATCCAGTTAAACGTAATAAATGTTTCAGTTGGCCTTGCTTCGATCGGAATCCGGATTTAAAAGGTCCCGAACCAGGGAAATGCTCTGTTGGCCATAAGCCCGCAACAGAGCAGCCATCTCCTGCAGTGGCATACCCTCCTGACAGTTGAGACATTTCAGCACCATCGGAAGATTGACACCGGTCACCATTTCCACCTTTCCGGGGTCCAAAAAAGCGACACCAAGGTTTGATGGCGTACCACCGAACATATCGGTCATAATCAAGACGCCGTCTCCATCTGACCCGACTTCAACCACCGCCTTCCCCAACTCCTGGCGAATCGCATCAACACTCATCGATGATTCAACCGTAACAGAGCGAACACGCTCGCTGGGACCGATGATCATTTCCGCAGCGGCAATCAGTTCATGCCCGAGCCGGGCATGGGTAGCGATGACCAATCCAACCATAACTCACCTCTTGGCAATATCGCGGTGACTGATTTCGAACGTCATCTCCTGCTCAGGGAGACGTCGTGCGATCGACTCGACAACGGCAACACTCCGATGTCGCCCACCGGTACAACCGATGGACACCGTCAGGTAACTTTTTCCTTCGACACGGTACTTCGGAAGAAGATAGGAAAGCAACTCGCAAAATCGATGCAGAAACTCCCCGCCGGTCTCATTCTGCAACGCGAAGTTGCTGACTTCCTGATCAACACCGGTCTTCGCCTGCAACTCAGACTCGAAATGTGGGTTTGGTAAAAACCGGACATCCATGACGAGGTCCGAACCCGGCGGAATTCCATAACGAAAACCGAATGATTGGAGCAGGACTGTCAGCGGGGCCTTCCCCTCCCTGGGGCAAATTCGATTGAGAACTTCGGCACGAAGCTGATGTGGCGTCAGGAAGGATGAATCGATAAGACAGGTTGCCTGCTGCCGCATAACATCGAGCAGTTCACGTTCCTTGGCGATGCCGTCGCTCAACCTTTCGTGAGGCGCCAGGGGATGACGCCGGCGTGTTTCGGAAAATCGCCTCACCAAGGCGTCGTCACACGCCTCGATAAACAGGAGTTCAAATGTGACTTCACCGCTGCGAAGATCGTCCAGGATCTGATTGATCTGAGCCAACCCGCTGAAATGGCGGGCATCGGTCACGACGGCTATCTTGTCGACGGGGTGTTGCTCCTGTGAGTAAGTCAACAACTGTGGCAACAACGGCAGAGGGAGGTTGTCCACCACGAAAAACCCCTCATCCTCCAAAGCGCGGGCGGCGGAGCTTTTCCCGGAACCGGACAAACCCGTGATCATGACCAGGTGCCGCCTCATTCGAGGTTGTCTCCGATGATGGTATGCGAGTGCAGCCAGGCAACTTCAGCCATTCTCTTGTCCAGGCGGTCCTGGAATTCCTTGGCGCTATGGTAACCCATCTCCTTGAGCAACTGGTTACGGGCAGCGACCTCGACGATACTGGTCATGTTTCGCCCCGGGCGAACCGGAATATTCAACAAAGGGATCTCCAGATCAAGGATTTTGTAGGTCTCCTCTTCAAGCCCGAGCCGATCATACTGTTTGCCGTCTTCCCATTCCACCAACTCGATGGCAAGGTCGATTTTTTTTCTCTCCCGGATGGCAGCCACCCCGAAGAGATGTTTGATATTGATGATGCCGAGTCCCCGGATCTCCATATGGTAATGGAGCAGGTCCATTCCTTCTCCGAAAAGGACTGCCGGAAGTTTCATTCTTACCTTGACGATGTCATCGGCAACCAACCGGTGCCCACGCAGGACGAGGTCGAGGGCACACTCGCTCTTTCCGATACCACTTTTCCCGACCAGAAGAACCCCGACGCCAAGCACGTCAACCAACACGCCGTGCACGGTCGTCGAAGGAAGCAGCCGCTCTTCGAGAAACTGGGTGATCAGTGAGATAAAAGCCGAGCTGATATGGTGCGAACGCAGCAGGGGGATGCCGTGACGCCTCGTCTCCGCGACCAGAACCTCCGGAGGCGTCTGTGATTTGGTGATGATAAAACAGGAGATGTCGAGTTCGCAGAGTCTCCGGATATTTTTGCGAGCGACTTTTTCGGGGAGCTGGAAGATGTAGCTGAGTTCCGTAGAACCTAGCACCTGGATCCGGTCGGGGTGGAGGTTGGCGAAATAACCGGCGATTGCCAGGCCCGGCTTCTGGATGCGCGGAACCGTGACGACCTTGTCAAGCCCCTGCTCTCCGGCAAGCAGCTCGAGGTCAAGACCCGCCTCTTTCTCATTGATAATTTCCTGAATGGTCAGACCGGGCATGGACGATGTTCAGCCGTTGGCTTTCCCCATTCGGAACGAATAAAGCGCCATGGAGCCCTAAAGCGCTTCATCCTCCTGGATGATGATACGGTAAATTTCATCTTCATCGACAGCATCGAGCAGACGTTGACGCACCGAGCCGTTTTTCAGAAGTTTTGAAATGCGCGCCAGGGTTTTCAGGTGAATGCCAACCGACTCTTCCGGGGCAACCAAAAGAAAAAACAGATGGGCGGGACGTCCATCCATCGAATCGAAGTCAACGCCCTCTCGACTCCTCCCAAAAGAAATTTGCAACTGCTCCAGATTTTTCAACTTGCCATGGGGAATCGCAACTCCGTCGCCGATACCGGTCGAGCCGAGTCTTTCACGCTCCAGCAAAACACGAACGACATCGTCGTGGACGAGGCCGTCGTTCACCTGCAACAAGGTATCGGTCAACTCTGCCAAGGCGTCCTGCTTGGTGCGCGCCTTAAGTTCGGCCGTTACTCCTTTGGGATCCAACAAATCTGCGATTTTCATCATGTCCCACTCAATCAAAAATGGAAAAGGGCAGAAGCCTCGCCCACCCTTTTCCATAAATTTACTACATGATCAACCCTGCGGCACAATCAAGCCGTAGTTGCCGTCTTTACGGCGATAGACCACACTGATTTCATCGGTTGTGTCATCCGTAAACACCAGGAACTCCTTGTCGAGCAGATCCATCTGCATAACCGCCTCCTCCACAGCCATCGGCTTCACGGAAAAGTTGGCGGTTTTGATAATGACAGGTTCATCCGTTCCCTCGTCAACACTGGTCGCTTCCACAATGGTCTTCTGCACCTGACGTTCCCGTCCGGAAAGCGGTTTGTGGTTTTTAATTTTCTCACGATACCGCTTGACCTGTCGCTCGATCTTGTCCACGACAGCGTCAATGGCAGCATACATATCGTTGGTTACTTCACTCCCCTTGATGGTGATCCCCTTGGCAAGCAGGGTCACTTCGGCACGATGCCTGATCTTTTTCTCCACGGAGAGTACCGCTTGCGCATCAATCGGCTCATCGATGTATTTCTTGATGCGGGACAGCTTCTCTTCCGCGTAGGTTCGGATCGGTTCACTGGTCTCCATATGACGAAACGTTACAGCAACTTGCATAGAGATCTCCTCCCGGGCAGGCTCCCAAGTCTTGTTAGGACGTTTAATTCAAGTATAGCGTCGAAGTCGACCACGACAACCGGTATCAGAATAACCGTTTCCGATCGGTGGAAGACCCGATATTCAGCATTTCACGGTACTTGGTGACGGTGCGACGAGCAATATCGATATTGTAGTCCTTCAGGATTTCAACGATTTTCTGGTCGGAATACGGCTTTTTCGGGTTTTCTCCCGTGATGATATCCTTGATTCTGCTCTTGACGCTTTCCGAAGCGATGGTCTCGCCGCCGAATGTGCTTATACCGCTATTGAAAAAGAACTTCAACTCAAAAAGCCCTTGCGGTGTTTGCACATACTTGTTTGTGGTCACCCGACTGATTGTTGATTCATGCATCTCGATATCTTCGGCCACATCCCGCAACACAAGCGGCTTGAGATGCTCGATCCCCTTGTCGAAAAAATCGCGTTGGAACTTGACAATACTTTTGGTCACCCGGTAGATGGTCCGCTGCCGCTGATGGATACTCTTGATCAACCAGATGGCGCCGCGCATTTTCTCCTGGATAAATTCACCCGCCTTCTTATCAACCTCGGTTCCGCCTGAAAGCGCGCTTCGATAGAAGGAATTGATGCGTAGATTCGGCAAGCCTTCATCGTTCAAAACCACCACGTACTCATCCCCGATTTTGTAGACAAAAATATCGGGAATGATGTAGTGCACATCTTCCTGGCCGAAACTACTGCCGGGGCGGGGATCAAAATTGGCAATGACTTTCGCCGCCTCGAACACGTCTTCAAGCGGGATTTCGAGAGACCGCGCTATAGCCTGGTAACGCCTTGCCTCGAGATCTTTGAGACATTCACTGAGGATTCTGTCAACCACCGAACCCTGCATCTCCAGGTGTTCGACCTGTTTCAACAGGCATTCCTGCAGATTGCGGGCCGCGATGCCGGGGGGATCGAATTCCTGAACCGTCTTGAGGGCAGCTTCGACAACTTCGAGGGGCTCACGCGTCGCGGCAACCAACTCCTCCATGGTCGTCTGAAGATAGCCATCGTCATCGACATTGCCGATGATTTCCCCGGCAACGAATCGGGTGCGGTCATCAATACGCACCAGATTCAACTGCCAGAGGAGGTGTTCAGCCAGAGTGGTCTTCCGGGTCAGAAGATTTTCAAAGGAGGGGCGCTCGTCGTCCTCTTCGTAGGCCGTCTCGCCACCCGAGCTCCCCATATTGTAACCTTCGAGGTAGGTCTGCCAGTCGAAATCGTTAAAGGTTTCTTCTTCCTGACTGGCACTCTCGGCAGCCTCTTCGGTCTTTTCCGCCGCGGCAGCTTCGGCATCCTCTCCCGCTTCCTGCTCCGGAAGGTCCTTCTCTTCGACCTGGTCCAATCCTTCCTCGAGAACCGGGTTTTCCTCCAGCTCCTGCTGAACCATGTCGAGCAACTCCATACGGGAGAGTTGCAGTAACTTGATCGCCTGTTGCAGCTGGGGGGTCATAACCAGCTGTTGGCTCAATTTCAGTTGTTGGCGTATTTCAATGGCCATAGGGTCTACCGTTTTAAATTTACTCCTGCTGCTAGCTTACCACCAGGGAGTTCTTTTCTAAAGGCGAAAATGGTCTCCCAGGTAGAACCTGCGAGCCTGCGGACTCTCGGAAATCTGCTCCGGGCTGCCATGTTCCAGGACCGCCCCATCGTTCAGGATATAAGCTCTGTCACAAACCCCCAAGGTCTCTCGAACATTGTGGTCCGAAATCAAAATGCCGATTCCGTTGCCACGCAGAGCATGGATAATCTCCTGGATCTCATGCACTGCAATCGGGTCGATCCCGGAAAAAGGCTCATCGAGCAACATAAAAGCGGGATCGACGACCAGGGCACGGGCGATTTCAAGTCGACGCCGCTCACCGCCCGAGAGCGCATATCCGTAACTTTTCGCGACCTTGGTCAGGCGAAATTGTTCCAGCAGTTCCTCCGCCCTCTCCCGACAACCGTTTCGGTCCAAACCGAGAGTTTCCAACACAGCCGTAAGATTCTCATCAACCTTCAGACGCCGAAAAACGGACGGTTCTTGCGGCAGGTACGATATGCCGAGCCTGGCACGACGAAACATCGGCTCGCCGGTGAGCCTCTCTCCATCCAGAAAAACCTCCCCGGCATCGGGTCGGACAAGACCGACAACCATATAAAACGAGGTGGTCTTTCCGGCACCATTGGGCCCGAGCAATCCGACCACTTCTCCGGAAGAGAGCTTGAGATCGACATTCCGAACCACCGGTCGACCCTGATAGCTCTTGCGGAGCCCGGTCGCGACAAGCTCCCTATTCACTCCCCCCCCTGCTGCGGCCTAAACTGAGCCCTGACCCGGCCTTCCGCATCTGTCGTAACAACACTGCGGCGGGTGGTGAGGTCGATCATGATTTGTTCGCCGCTGAGACTATTGTCACCACGGTGAATCTTCGCATTGCCCTGCAGAATAATTTCCTGCCGCTTCAGATCGTAATCGGCCCTGTTGGCCGTCGCCACCTCATCGCCGCGAACGATCCGGACGTTGTCGACAGCGTTCAGTTTCTCCAGAGCTTCTTTCTCACCCAGAACAAGAATCAACATGTCTGAATAGAGCGTCACATCACCTTGGCGGGCGATGACATCACCACTGAAAGTTGCTGTTTTTGCCTGCTCATCGACTTCCAGTCTGCGGGAACTGATATCGACCGGCTGACTCGCCAGATCAACGTCCTGTCCGGCATAACACGTTCCCGCCAGGACGATCGTGAAAAACAACCACAACCAGGTCCGCCTCACCCTTTACCTCCAGACATGGCCGAATACCATCGAGCCCGGACATGACCGGTGATGGTCATGGAGCGATGTTCAAGATCTGCCAAAAGGGCATCGCCACGGACAGACCACTGCGGGGACAGAAGAACCACAGGGCGCGTGGACCTGACCGTTTGATCCTTCGAATGCCAGGAGAGCTCCTCGGACGCGAGAGACATCCCCTGCTCGGTCCGAACCATGACATTCCCCTGCAATTGGATATCCCCGGCCTTCCTGTCCCAGGTTCCGGCTTCGGCACTCGCCTCCACCGGACCGAACGGCTCAACATCAAAGACCTTCAACCTGACGTCCTGCAGACTTGAGATTCCACTTTCAAGGGTGACCCCACCTCGTTCGGCCTGCAATCGCCAGGCTGTCGTCCCGTCTTGAAGTTGAGTGTAATCAAACCTCGAAACGGAAATATCTGCCTCGGCATCCAATGCGGGAGGAACCTCCGCCAGTTGCTCATCCGGGGGAGCATTAAGGAGAATCAGACCTACGCTCCCCACCAGCAGGACCAGCAGGACAAGCAGGAGTTTTCGGAAGTAACTGCGAGGCTTCATAAGGGTGGAGTATAACACTGCCTCAACGCCACTGTAAAGCAGCAGAAAAGGATTTGGCACAAGACTTGTAAGAGACCAGAGAGTACGGGGTCGAAGTGAAATTTTGGCGATTGAGACTGAGTCCCGGCTCATGAACAACCTGACAGACTCCTAACGCTGATAACGTGCCGTAACCCGTTCCCAAGCACCGTTTGCGCGTAAAAGCAGTTCGCAAACCTCCCGCACCGCCCCTCTTCCACCCGGCAGCGTCGCAACATAATCGACCATCTCACGCACCTCGACAATACCGTCGGAGGCCGTGGCAGAGAAACCGGCACGGCGAAGCACCGGAAGATCGATCAGGTCATCACCGAGGTAGGCAACCTGCTCTGCTTTCAGGTTCTCCTGCTGCAGGAGTTGGTCAAACTTTTCCAGTTTGTCCTTGGCCCCCTGAATGACCAGGTCAATACCGAGTTCGGCGGATCGATGAGCAACCACGCCCGACTCACGGCCGGTCAACAGTCCGACCCGAATCCCAGAGCGCTGTACCAGTTTCAATCCATGACCATCACGGACATGGAACACTTTGGTCTCCTCACCACGGTCGTTGATGATGATGCTCCCGTCGGTCAAAATCCCATCGACGTCCAGCAACAGCAGTTTGATGCTTTTCAATTTCTCCTGCATCAGACCACTCCGGCCCGAAGGAGATCGTGTAGATGGACAATCCCGACCGGATGATCGCTCTCCTCGGTCTCGAACACGAACAGGGAGGTGATGGAAAACTGCTCCATGATCTGTAATGCCTTTGCCGCCAAATTGTGGCGCAGAATCCGTTTCGGTTGACGTGTCATCAATTCTTCGATCGGCAGATCAAGGATCTCGACCCCGCTCTCCATGCAGCGCCGCAAGTCACCATCGGTAAAAACTCCGACAAGTCCACCGGTAGCGTCTGCCACACCGGTAATCCCGAGTTTTTTCGAGGTAATTTCAAACAGCGCCTCTTTCAAGAGCGTCTGGGGCAGGACCAACGGAACATCATCACCCGAATGCATCAGGTCCTCGACTCTGAGCAGTAGACGTTTGCCAAGAGCTCCGCCCGGATGAAAAAGAGCGAAATCGTCCTCGGAAAAACCACGTTGATCCAGTAAAGCGACAGCAAGGGCGTCCCCCATCGCCAGTGTAGCCGATGTGCTGGCCGTCGGAGCGAGTCCGAGGGGACAGGCCTCTTCGGCGACCGAAATATCGAGGAACACATCACCGGCACGGGCGAGAGTGCTGCTCGGGTTCCCGGTCATAGCGACCAAAGGCAACCCCATCCGTTTGATAACGGGGAGAATCCGGGTCAATTCCTCCGTCTCACCCGAATTGGAGACAGCGATCACCACGTCACCCTTCATCAACATACCAAGATCACCATGGATTCCCTCGGCCGGGTGCAGAAACAGGGCCGGCGTTCCGGTCGAAGCCATGGTCGCGGCAATTTTCTGGCAAATCAACCCCGACTTGCCCATCCCGGTAATGACAACCCGCCCCTGGCAGGCGAGAACCATCTCGACCGCACGGGAAAAATCACCGTTGATCCGGTCACACAGGGCCAGAATCGCTTCCGCCTCAACCCGGAGAACTTTTCGTGCTGTCTCAATCATCTGATCAATCATCCAGGTTCTCTTTCACAATGGCATCAATAGCGACGACTTCCCGCAACAACCTGGAAAGGCTCCCGACCGGCAACGAATTGGGCCCATCGCACAGCGCCTTGTCGGGATCTTCGTGCACCTCCCAGAACAACCCGTCGATTCCAGCTCCGACGGCGGCTCGCGACAGGGTCGAGACAAACTCGCGCTGACCGCCGGAAGCGTTGCCAGCGCCACCGGGGAGTTGGACTGCGTGGGTTGCGTCGAAAATGACCGGAACCCCCATCTGGCGCATGATCGGCAGACCACGCATATCGACCACCAAATTATTGTAACCGAAGGTGCTCCCCCGCTCCGTCAGCAGCAGGTCGCTGGCACCCCCCTCGGCGAGCTTGTGCAGGACGTTCTTCATGTCACCCGGAGCCATGAATTGTCCCTTTTTGACATTCACCGGCCTTCCGGTTGCCGCAGCGGCCACCAACAGATCGGTCTGACGACAGAGAAACGCCGGAATCTGCAGGACATCGAGGACTTCGGCGGCTGCCCCGACCTGGCTGCAATCGTGAACATCCGAGATAACCGGCAGGTCGAGGTCGGCCTTGACCTTGGCCAGGATCCGCAACCCCTCCTCAAGACCCGGACCACGGTACGAACTGACCGATGAGCGGTTCGCCTTATCGAACGAAGCCTTGAACACCAGCTTCACTCCGACTTCGTCGGTCATCGCCCGGAGGCGTTCGGCAAGCTTGAGGGTGGCAGTCTCGTTTTCAATGACGCACGGTCCCGCAATCAATACCAGTGATTTTCCGTCACCGAAAACGGCATTGCCGACCTGGACCTTTTTCATGATTTCTTTTTCCCTTCGCCATTTTTCAGGCAGGCTCCGACAAACGACTCGAACAGGGGGTGCGGGTCCATCGGCCGTGATTTGAATTCCGGGTGGAACTGGCAGCCAAGGAACCAGGGATGGTCGGCGAGCTCGACAATCTCGACCAGCTCCTGCTCCGGATTGACACCGGAGAGGATCAAACCACAATCCTCCAACTGTTCCCGGTAGTGATTGTTGTATTCGAAGCGGTGACGATGCCGCTCACTGATCGCCTGCTGACCGTAAATCCTGCGGGCAAGAGTCCCTTCCTGCAAATCACAAGGATAGGCTCCGAGCCGCATGGTCCCCCCTTTTCCGGAAACTTTTTTCTGTTGTTCCATGATATGAATCACCGGGTGCTTCGCGTCTTCCTTGAACTCCGACGAGTAAGCATCCTCGAGGTTGCAGACGTAACGGGCAAACTCCACCACCGCCATCTGCATGCCGAGGCAGATCCCGAAAAACGGCAATTTGTTCTCCCTGGCGTAACGAATCGCAGCAATTTTCCCTTCACTGCCACGTTCACCAAACCCGCCGGGAACTAAAATCCCGTCAACCTCGTCAAAGTTGCCATTGATACCGTGTCGTTCCAACGCCTCAGAGTCGACATAGATCAGGTTAACCCGGCAGTTATTGGCGATCCCGCCGTGAGTCAAGGCCTCGGACAGAGACTTGTAACTCTCGGTCAGATCGACATACTTGCCGACGATTGCAATGGTGGTTTCACCGCCCGGTTCCTTGACCCGCTTGACAATCCGCTCCCAGCCCGAAAGATCCGGTGCCTTGGTCCAGATATTGAGATAATCGACGATCCTCTCATCCAGTCCCTGTTGGTGAAGCGCCATCGGCACCTCGTAAATACTATCGACGTCTCTCGCGTTGACCACCGCCTCTTCCCGCACGTTACAGAACAAGGCGATCTTCCCCTTCATGTCGTGGGGGATTTCCCGATCGCATCGACAGAGCAAAATATCCGGCTGGATCCCGATTTCCCGCAACTCCTTGACGCTGTGCTGAGTCGGTTTGGTCTTCAATTCACCAGCGGTCGGAATGTAGGGAACCAGGGTCAGGTGAATGTAGAGGACGTTTTCGTGACCCCGATCGGTGCGGAATTGACGGATCGCTTCGAGAAACGGGAGCGACTCTATATCACCGACCGTTCCACCAACCTCGACGATGGCCAGATCGGCACCTTTGGCGTTGGTCAGGATTTTGCTTTTGATCTCATTCGTGATGTGCGGAATAACCTGAACAGTTCCACCGAGGTAATCGCCGCGTCGCTCCTTTCGGATGACAGAATCGTAAACCTGCCCGGTGGTGAAGTTCGATTTTCTCGACAGGTTGGCGGTTGTGTAGCGCTCATAGTGACCAAGATCAAGGTCGGTCTCTGCGCCATCATCGGTCACAAAAACCTCCCCGTGCTGAAACGGGCTCATGGTTCCTGGATCAACGTTGATATATGGGTCCAGCTTCTGCATGGTGACGCGCAACCCTCGCGCCTCCATCAAAGCGCCGATCGACGCGGCCGCCAACCCCTTGCCAAGGGAGCTAACCACTCCGCCGGTGATAAATAGAAACTTGGTTTTCATATTGACTCCTTACTCTCAGCGCCGATAAACCGAAATCAACCAGGCTCTTCATTGTCACCCGGTCCAATCACATCAGACTTAAGACTCGAAAAATATTTTGGATAATCTCTTAATTTTACATCCCACGGCCATGCCGCCGCACCAGTTCTTCAATCCGTTGCAAATCCTCCGGAGTATCGACCCCATGGCTCTCGCTGTCAACGGTGACCGTCATGATCGACCAACCGTTCTCAAGAGCCCGCAGCTGTTCGAGCTGTTCTAGACCCTCCAACGGAGAGACCGGAAGAGTCGGATATGCCAGTAACGCCTCCTTCCGGTAAACATAAAGGCCGATATGACGGAAAACAGGCAGCCGGCCAATGGTCTCCTCATCAACCTTGCCATCTCGGCGGAAAGGGATCGATGCACGCGAGAAATAGAGGGCTTGCCCCTCCAGCCCCGTAACGACCTTGACCACGTTCGGATTCCGATAATCCGCCTGATCGGAAATCGGCGACTTCAGAGTCCCCATTTCATATTCGGGATTAGCGAGCAACGGTTGTACCGCGGCATCGATAATTTGCGGATCGATAAGGGGCTCATCCCCCTGGACATTGACAAACAAGTCGGATTCGACCTTCTGCGCCACCTCGGCCAGACGATCTGTTCCGCTCGGATGGTCAGGGCGGGTCATAACAACCTCACCACCGAAACCGTTGACAACCTCGGCGATACGACTGTCATCGGTAGCGACCAGGGTTCGTGAAACCAAGGAAGCCCGGACGGTTCGTTCCCAGACCCATTGAATCATCGGTCGCCCGAGAATTTGTGCCAGCGGCTTGCCGGGAAACCTGGTTGAGGCATACCGGGCCGGAATAATTGCAACGACTTTCATGGTAGAGATCACACCACCTGAAGAAGGTTTTCACAACAATTGAACAGGTTAGAAATTTCGGCTTTGGCTGTCAACCTGATTCGGACCAGCGTGTCCGCAAAAACAGGTCTTTTCAATTTGAAGAACAACAACCCTTTTCGGTCAGGGTCCAGGATTCATAATTTGAAAAGGGATCTCCTCGATATCAAACTCACTCATCACCAAGAGGACATAATGTCCCGGCTGCCAGAGAGAGCCGTGATCATCGGAGAAAAAAAGGCGCGAACTGATCGTCCCATCCTCTTCACCATCTTCGTCGGCCGGGACCCGTCCTCCCTTGGAGGAAACACCGTCCTGCAAGCGCATCTGGCGCAGAAGCGGCTCCCCCATGTCAACCTGCCCGTTATGGTTCAAATCCGACCACTGCTCGAGATAAACCATCTCACCGAATTGTTGCAAGCCGCGGACGAATAATCGGACATCAACTGCCCCGGCCGGTTCGAAACGGGTCGGCGTCATGTTCACCGAAAACTCCCGATAACGAGCCAACGGCCGGCTCAACAAATGACCTGGCGCCTTGAGTCGACGGTCTTGAACCTCAAACCGGCTCTCGGCTGAACCAACCCGTCCCTCGGAGTCAACCGCAAAGACCCTTAAACGATGCACACCAATCGACTGGGGGGGGAGGAAATCACCCGATTCGAGGTCGAGTGGTTTTTCATCGAGCAAGACGGAAACCTCTCCCCGGGCCACATCAAAGCGAACTTCAGGAGTCTGGTCAAAAACAACCCCATCGGGTGGAGAGAGGATGGAGACCCGGGGGGCACCGCCACTAGCATAAAAGCTGACCCAATCACTGCCCAGATTGCCGGCGCTGTCGGTAACATGCAACCGCAGCAGGTGATCTCCTTCTTCCAGGGCCGGCAAGGGGTCACCGGAGGGGACATACACCGGGCGTCCGTCCAGGTAGAGCATGACACTCCCTTCCCCGGCCTGAAACCGGACTGTCGGCGTCAGGTCTGTCGTGTCTCCGTCACGCGGCTCCAGCAACCTGGCGAGCGGGGGGGAGGTATCAACCACAAAAACCCGTCGTACGGTAGCAACGTTACCGACCTGGTCACGGGAACGGACCAGCAGGACATGCTCCCCATCGACAAGAGGCCCGAGACGCCCGGGGGATTGAATATCAATTTTCTTCCCGTTCAGCAAAACCAGGGACCTTGCCCCGAATCCGGTGGCGGCAAACGGGACGAACTGGTCGTTATAGGCAGTATCCTCCGGCGAGACCACAAGCAACGGTGGCGGGGTCATATCAACACTGAAAGCAATCGTTTCGTGAGATGTGTTACCGGCAGGATCGGTACCGGTGACCGTAACCCGATAATCCCTCTCAGTCAGACCACTCAAGGCAAACTGCCAGTCGTCGTTTCCAGGATAGGTCGGCTCACTGACGGTTACAGCTGAGGGGGCCTGCACGGTGATCATCGTTTCCGGCTCGCGCAAACCGGAAATGACCAGAATCGAGCGATTGACGACCGGTGGAACAACGGCGGCAAACAGGGCAGGTGGCGTTCGATCCAGGGTAAAGGAAACTTCTTCGCGAGCCAGGTTCCCGGCAGCATCCAGTGCGGCGACAACCAGACGGTGCTCGCCGTCAGGAAGACTTGCCCATGTTGTTTCCATATCAGATACGGGTCTGTCATCCAGGATAAAATGTACCGTCTCAGCCTCCGTGGAGAACTCGAGCGGTGGGATATCAGGATAATGAATCTGCGATTCCGGGGATGTAATGGTAATGGTTGGCGGGTCGCGATCGACTTCCAGGCTCACCTGCAATTCTTTACTGCGTCCACCGGCAGAGACGAGCGTGATTTCAATCTTGGTTTCCCCCTCGGGCAGGTCCTCAAGGTAAGCTAACCATTTCTCACCTCTTCGCTCAATCGGAACTTCCTGGTTTCGAGCCGGCAACCGGACGGAAATATCAGCGTCAACGGCACACACCCCCACCAAGGTCCAGGATGTGCTCCGGATTGGCTTGTCCGGGAGTTCAACCCGCAGCAGCAAGGGCGCTGCATCACTGTTAACAGCTGATGAAATTTCGGAAGCGGACCAACCGATACCCTCACCCCAGCTCGCCGCCAGCAACAAGCATAGGGTCATCCTGCCAAGAAACCGAATCAATTCAATGCCAAAACATCTCAATGCCAACACCTGAGACCAATCCCCTCACACAATCGATTCAGGGTTATATCATATCATCATCGTGGTGAATAGCGGGCCCACCAAAAGGAAGGGAGACAACGATGGTCGCAGCAAGACCACACCGCAAACCCGATCACGTTGAACGGCGAACGAAAATCTCCTTTGCCAGATCCTCGTCAACCGCGAATTCGGAATGGCCAACTTTAAAAATATAAGAAGGGAAACGCCTGGTGAGTACCAATTCAGACCCGGGAAGTACCCCCATCCCCATCAATTTCTGCAATTTTTTCTCATTGCCGGTAGCGAGATAGGCGATCTCCCCCGTTTCCCCCGGTTTAAGTTCTGTCAGGGCGACAACCCCTGTTTCCCCGGTGGCGCGCGCTTCTTCGCAGCAGGTTCCGGGAGGAATCGGCTTACCGTGCGGACAGGTTGTCGGGTGATTCAACAGGGTACAGAGCTTGGTGTCGACACCATGATGCAGCAGATGCTCAAATTCACAGGCTCGCTCGTTGCCCCCGCTCCCCTTGTAATCGAGGACGTCCATCAGCAACCTTTCGGCCAGACGATGCCGTCGCACCGTCATCCGCGCTTCCTCGCGCCCTTCAGGTCGCAAATAAACCCGCTCCCCCTTGACCTCGATGTAGGTCATCTGTTGCAGCTCAAGCAGTTCTTCGGCATCAAGAGTGGTCGACAATGCCTCGAGATGAGCCGCATTGTCCCCCCCCTCCTCGGTGATGATCCACAACCGTTCCAGAATTTCCTCGGCTTTATGAGATACTTTCATCAGTCCGACTCCCTAAGAGAACGACATCTGCAATCTGAAAAACTTAACCCTGTCGTCATTCGTTATTACCGTCTGTCTGATTATCATCATTCCTGCCGAACATCCGCTCCAACCAGCCTGATGGCAACGGGTTGGCATAACCGCAATAAGGACAGTGTACCTTGCGACATCCCCCGACGCACTGTCCGCAGCTTTTCTCCGGCACTTCCTCCGGGATGTCCTTCTGGCAGAACGCGCATTTCATTGCAGCATACCAGTCGCCAGCAACAGACGGTTCAAGGCCCAACCGACTGCAAAAGCGAGGGTTGTCACCGATACCAGGATACCGGTGGAAACCTTCCAGCCCCGCTCCCGCTGCATCACCAGGAACTGAGCGACGCAGGGCACGAACAGGGTCAGGGTAACCGCTGCCACGGTCAGTTGAACCGGGCTGAGCAGGCCGCTGGTCTGCAGGTCATACAACCCGGCCGCCCCGAAATCACGACGGAAAAACCCGAAAATGAATGCGGCGGCCGTTTCGCTTGGCAAACCGAGCAGCCTCATGACCGGCTCCAGGGCATTGACCAGCCAGTTCAGGGCGCCGGTCAATTTACCGGCCCACAGCAGAACGGAGGCAATGATGAACAGCGGGAAGATTTCCAGGAAATACCACTGCATCCGGGTGAGAGTCTTGACCAACACGTTGCGCGGCTGGGGCATGCGCAGAGGGGGAATCTCCATGTAGAACATCGGTCGTTCCCCCGGCATCAGCTGCGCCGACAACAGGCCGATGAACAGGAAAATGCCGATCAGGCAGCCGGTCCAGACGAGCAGGGCGCCCGGAACAGCCGAAAGCAGGCCGAGGATGACACCGAGCTGGGCACTGCAGGGGATGGCCAGAGCGAGCAGCAGCGTGGCGATCACCCTCTCCCGGGCCGTTTCCAGGGTTCGGGTCACGATGGTCGCCATGGTGTCGCAGCCAAAC
Organism: Desulfuromonas sp.; assembly: GCA_002868905.1. Lineage (GTDB taxonomy): Bacteria > Desulfobacterota > Desulfuromonadia > Desulfuromonadales > Geothermobacteraceae > BM304. The sequence continues at coordinate 21,694 of PKUA01000067.1, read as the reverse complement.
CCGAGAACAATCGGTATCACGGCCCGGCCGTTCAGGCCGATCAACTTGAACACACGATCGACCAGCATCGCCAGACGCGGAAAGTAACCGGAATCCTCGATCAGGGAAAAAGCGACGAAAAATGTCCCGACGATTGGCAGAACGATGGCAATTGCGTACCGAATCCCCAGAGTGAAGATGCCGTACTCACCAACGAGGAGTTCTTTAAGCCAATACCACGGAATGACCCGCTGGCAAAAATCGATCACCCACGGGTTGAGGATCTCTTCAAACAGGCCCCCTTCGAGAAAATCGACCACGGTCCCGGCACCGAAACCGCCAACGAATTGATACAGACCGAAGTAGAGGATCAACAACAACAACGGTATCCCGGTCCAGGGGTTCATAGTCAAGTCGGAGAGATGTTCGGCCAGGGGACGGCCCTTTCTCTCCTCCTGACGAACGATCCCTTCGAGCAAACCTTTGCAAACCCTTTTGCGCTCCAGGCTGATGCGCAAGTTCAGGTCGACCCGGCGTTCAAAGGTAATTTCGCGCAGAGCCGCTTCGATGGCCGGGAAATTGTCCTCCTCCTTATCCTTGACCAGGGCCAGCAGCTCCTCGTCTTTCTGCATCAGCAACAAGGCTAAGGAACGCGCATCGATGGTGTAATCGGCCGTCATCAGTGCTGTTAAACGCTGGACGTCACGTTCGAGATCACTCGCATAACCGAAAGAGGCGCGCAGGGTCGTATCGAATCCGACGATGGCCGCGCGAATTTCCTTGAGGCCGCGCCGACGGCGCACCGCCGCCCCGACCACGGGAATGCCGAGTTTCTCTTCCAGAAGGGGGATGTCGAAGAACATGCCGCGACGTTCGGCTTCGTCAAGGATGTTGACCACCAGGATGGTCGGCAGACCCGCTTCGATAAGCTGCAAGGTCATCGGCAGCATCCGCTCGATATTGCGGGCATCGATGACATGCAGGACCACATCCGGTCGCTCGCGCAACAGGATTTCACGGCCGACACGCTCCTCCTCCGTTATGGGAAGAAGGGAATACATGCCCGGGGTGTCGAGCACCTGGTATCGTACGCCGTGAATCTCGCAATCGCCGCGGGAAACCTCGACCGACGTCCCGGGATAATTCGAGACGGTAGTATAGGCTCCGGTCAGGGCATTGAACAGGACGCTTTTGCCGACATTCGGATTGCCGACAAGCAAAATGGTCCGTGGCTTTCCATCGATCGCCGTTATAGTCTGTTCTTTATCGCTCATACACCGCAAACCTGGTCAGGACCTGGATAGGTGAATACCGGCCAGGTGTTTTGATAGTCGTTGTTATTGGAAAGGTATTTTGGCTGCAGATCTTACGACCCGGCACACTCAGGGCAGGTCCCGAAGATCTCAAGACGATGGTTCTCGATCCGGAATCCGTGCTCGCGGGCGACGTCCTCCTGCAAACGCTCGATTCCAAGATTTTCGAATTCGATAATTCGCCCGCATCCGGTACAAATCAGGTGATCGTGATGTTCGACGGAATTGGTTGATTCATAGCGACGCTGACCATCTCCGAAATTCCTCTCGGCCGCAATGCCGCATTCGGCGAACAGCTTGAGCGTACGATAGACCGTGGCGTAGCCGATATTCGGATGTTTTTTGCGAAGTTTGAGGTAAAGGTCCTCAATGGAAGGATGGGTTTTGCTGCGCAGAAAGGCATCGAGGATGATCTCTCTCTGCCGGGTCGACTTTAACCCTTTGGTCAGCAAAAACTCCCGAAACACCTGCTTGGTCTCTTGCATACGGCACCCCTTTTTGAAAACGAATGTCAAGTTAATTTAGTCTCAGCCTCCTGTCAAGCGTCAATTCACGGGGAGTGGTGAATCACACCGTAAATTCAAAAACCAACCTTGGGCCCCCGAACCTATTTGGGCTACTGGAATATTTGTTCGACACGCCTTGACCCGAACCCCGGTAAAAGCTATCTTCTGAACGCAATTCCTAATGTTTGTCAACAGGAGATATCTGGCAAACCCACAAGTTCGAATGCGTCATTTTGGCGTTCAACAACCAAACAGGCTCAACACGACCGAGGAGACGATCTGTGGCCATCACCGAAGTGACACACCCCCTGGTACAGCACAAAATCGGCCTGATGCGGGCAAAAGATATCAGCACCAAGGATTTTCGCGACCTGGCATCAGAAGTCGCCCGCCTGCTGACCTACGAAGCAACCAAGCAGATGGAGACTGAAACCCAGACCATTGAAGGATGGGCAGGACCGGTTTCAATTCGACAGATCAAGGGGAAAAAAGTCACCGTTGTTCCCATCCTGCGAGCCGGGCTCGGCATGATGTCGGGTGTCCTCGACCTGATCCCGAGTGCCAAGGTCAGCGTGGTCGGACTCTACCGGGATGAGGAGACGCTGGAACCTGTCGGCTATTTCGAGAAGTTCACCAACAACATCGCCGACCGTACGGCGCTGATTCTCGATCCGATGCTGGCCACCGGCGGCAGCACCGTTGAATGTATCCGTATGCTCAAAAAGGCTGGGTGCAAGGACATCAAGGGTCTCTTCCTGGTGGCTGCTCCTGAAGGGATCAAACGCCTGCAGCAGGAACACCCGGATGTCGACATCTTCACCGCTGCGATTGACGAACGCCTCAACGAGATCGGCTACATCCTCCCGGGCCTCGGTGATGCGGGCGATAAAATTTTCGGCACCAAGTAACACCCTCATTTCTCTTCAGCACCGAAAGGAAACATAATGAACCCGGCCGATTATAATTTCCGTCTGAAAGACTCCCTGCTCGGGGCCCAGATGCTGTTCGTCGCATTTGGCGCCCTGGTCCTGGTTCCCCTGCTGACCGGCCTCGATCCGAACGTCGCGCTCTTCACCGCCGGGGCGGGCACCCTGCTTTTCCAGCTCGTCACCGGGGGCAAGGTTCCGGTGTTCCTCGCCTCATCCTTCGCTTTTATCGCCCCGATTATTTACGCGGTGCAATCCTGGGGTATCCCAGCCACCCTCTGCGGCCTCGCCGCGGCCGGAGTCTTCTACATCATCATCAGCCTGGTGGTCAGGTTCCGCGGGAGCCACGTTATCGTCCGCATTTTTCCTCCGCTGGTCACTGGTCCGGTGATCATGACCATCGGGTTGATCCTGGCACCGGTCGCCGTCAACCTCGCGACGGGAAAAACCGGGGACGGTGCAGCTGAACTGATACCGCAACAAACCGCGATGCTGTTAGCCGGGATCTCTCTGGGGGCGACGGTCGTCGCCTCACTGTTCGGCAGGGGAATGCTGAAACTGATCCCGATCCTGACCGGTCTCGGCGTCGGGTATGCCGTCTCACTGCTGATGGGGCTGGTCAGTTTTGAATCCGTGGCGGCCGCACCCTGGTTCGCGCTACCCAACTTCACCCTGCCGCAGTGGCACTGGGAGGCAGTCATTTACATGCTGCCGGTGGCTCTGGCCCCGGCCATCGAGCATTTCGGCGACGTCCTGGCCGTCAGTTCGATCACGGGAAAGAATTACATCAAGGACCCCGGAATTCATAGAACCCTGCTCGGAGACGGGCTGGCAACATCCCTGGCCGCCTTCCTTGGCGGTCCGCAGAACACGACTTATTCGGAAGTGAGCGGCGCTGTTGCGTTGACCCGCTCCTTCAACCCCGCGATCATGACCTGGGCTGCCATCACCGCCGTTCTTTTGGCGTTTGTCGGCAAACTCGGCGCTCTTCTTGCCACCATCCCGACTCCCGTTATGGGTGGAATTCTTGTCCTGCTGTTCGGAGCGATTACGGTCGTCGGACTCAACACACTGGTCAAGGCCGGTGACGACCTTCTTCAGGCACGCAGCATGATCATCATCGCCATTATCCTGGTCTTCGGCATCGGCGGCCTGACCATCACATTAGGCCCGGTCACCCTCGGCGGTATCGGACTGGCCGGTGTCACTGGAGTGATTCTTAATCTGGTATTGCCACACCAAAAGGAGAACGGGAAACAACCCTGAGAACTGTCAGGATAAAGCTGTCACAATAACAGCCCCCACACCGACTGGTGTGGGGGCTGTTTTATTTCTTTCGGTATGCAGGGCTGTTCAACCGGTCATCGGGAGATAACGATAGAGATATCCGGAGAGTCGGCTGAACATATCGAAAAACAGCAGGACACCGACCACCATCAACAGGGCGCCGGTTCCGATTTCGATCAGCCGAATATGCTTTCGGAACCGATTAAAAGCCGAGAGGAAGGAATGGAAGAGCAACCCGGAGAGCAGAAACGGCACACCGAGGCCGGCCGAATAAACGGCAAGCAGAAAGACCCCGTGGCCAACACTGCTGGACGTACCGGCCGTCATGGCGAGAATGGTGCCGAGAATCGGGCCGATGCAGGGGGTCCAACCAGCAGCAAAAGCGATGCCGACCAGGAAGGTTCCGACAAAGCCCCCCGGTTTGCGTTGCAGGTGAACCCGCTTCTCCCCGAGGAGAACGCCGAAGTGAAACAATCCGGTCAGGTGGACACCGAAGAGAAAAACCAGAACTCCCCCGACACGCTGAATCCAGATCAAACCCTCACGCAGATGACTTTGGAATGCGGAAGAAGCGAGACCGGCCAAAGCGCCAAGGGAGATGAAAACAACCGAAAAACCAAGGATAAAGGTCAGCGAATGGAGCAGAACCGTGAACCGGACCTTGGCGCCGGGGTGACTCTCCTTGACCTGGCCGAACGAGAGACCGGTGATATAGGTGATATAGGACGGGATCAGCGGCAAGACGCACGGAGAGAGAAACGACAGGATCCCTGCTGAAAAAGCAATCCAGATGGTGACGTCATTCCCTTGCGGCATTGATTATTTCTCCCGGGTCAGCTCTTTGAAATAGTTTACCATGTCTGGATGACTCCACTCGCGAGCACCGATAATATGGTCCAGAACCTTGCCATTTTTCCCGATTACAAATGTTTCGGGGAACTTATCTACGCCATAAAGATTCTGGACCTTTTTCTCCGTATCGAACAGGACCGGAAAACTGTGCGGATTCTGTTCCAGGAACCCGGGCACTACGTCAGGCCCGTTCTCTTCGATATTGACAGCCAGCATGGCAAAGTCCTGGTCCTTCATCTGCCGGTAGAGCGTCTCCATGGAGGGCATTTCCGCCCGACAGGGGGGACACCAGGTCGCCCAGAGGTTGAGCATCACCACCTTACCCTGAAGATCCGAAAGACGGATCTCTCCCCCCTGGTTGCTCTGCAAGACAAAATCGGGCGCGGTCATGCCGACCAGGTCGGCCCCCTTCGGCCCGCTTGGTGTCTCGCCCCCCTTCCCCTTCATCAGCAGAGCAAGGCCGAACACAACAACGATTAACACCACCAGAAAAACTGTTTTCTGCATTTCTTATTTGTTCTTCCTATTATTAAGTTTTCGTACGCCGGTTCAAAACCATGGGCTTTGACCCAAGCATTGTCAAATAATACCAATCTTCCTTCTCCAGGGGGAGAAGGTGCCCGCAAGGGCGGATGAAGGGCATGTTTGTCTCTTGAGCATCACCTCACCCGACGCTTCGTGTGCCAACCTTTCCCAGATGGAGTGGAAACAGCGCCTTTTCCAGCGGATTAAATCAGGGCTAGCCGTCTGCGGTTTGGACTATCCACCGTGACAACATAAAAGTCAAGTCAAGGCGATGCTAACAACCATGTCGCTCGGCCCAATCCTGCTCGACCCGCTCCATGTCATCCTCGGAAAAACCGAAATGATGGGCCAGTTCGTGCAGCAGGGTCTCGAGAATGACCCTCTCCACCGCCACATCCGCAGCATGTGCTTCAGCCAGGATCGGCTTACGGAACAGCAGGATGATATCCGGCAGATCGACGCTGTCATGACCACGTTCATGCAAAGGTGTCCCGGTATAATACCCGAGCAGTTCGAGAGGATCTGCAAACCCGACCTCTGCAAGGATTTCGGGGGAAGGGATGTCCTCCACCTGAACCGAGAGATTTGAAATCCGCCGGGCATAGACTTCAGGCAACTCTTCGAGAAAGGTCGCTACCGACCTTTCAAACTGCTTGAGCGTCATCCCCTGCCCCCTTTGGGCGGCGCAGTTTGAAGACAGAACGGAAGGTGGCGACGGTGACGCCGTCATTGATCAAATCCGCCTCACCGATAAACGTTCGCCCCTCCGGGCCGTGCACAACGGCTTCGGCGATCACCTCCCCCTGCTTCACGGAAGCAAGGAACCGCATGGTGAGTTCCGTCGTGGCGAAAAAACTCTCCGGCGGCAGCAGCGACTTGATGGCCATGGCGACCGCCGTATCGGCCAGTGAGGTCAGGGCGCCGCCGTGCATGACGCCCCCGCCCTGGGCGTGCTTGACAAGAAAAGGCATTCGCAGGCGTGCCCGACCGGCCTCGGCCGACTCAATAGTCATCTCCAGCAGGTCTTCGAAAGGGGCGGAATCGATCCAGCCTTCGAGTTCGAACTGAGGCTGGTCCGGATCGCGCTGCGCCTCGAACGGGCTATGCAAAATCGACATGCAACCTCCGTCAGTCGTTATGGTAGTTCGACCTCGACCTGACCACCGAGGTGCGACAAACGTCTCCCCCCGAAGCCATTCCGGGTAGGACCAGAAACAGAGCGAACAGAAAAATGCCTCGACCAATCGTCCCCAACGTTCTCTTCACAATCAACATCCGGTCAACTATCGTGGGACTTGATGTCATATTTTTCCATCCGATAGATCAACGTATGTCGCGGAATACTCAAAAAACGGGCCGCCCTGGTCTGATTGCCATCGCTGCGCTGCAGAGCCAGGCGCACCGCATCCGCCTCAAGTTGTTCGAGGGGATACCCCTCTTCGGGCAGATTCAAAACGTCCGAGCTTTTGTCCCTTTTGCCACCTGAAAGTTGAATCGGCAGATCTTCGACGTTGATTTCGTCGCCCCGACGCAACACGATCATCCGCTCCACAAGGTTTTCCAACTCCCGCACATTCCCCGGCCAACGGTAGTCGGCCAACGCTCTCATCGCCTCCTCATTGATGTCGAGATGAAGGTCCCCGCCGTGTTTGAGTAGAAAATGCCGCACCAGCAGCGGTATATCCTCGCGTCGCTCCCGCAACGGGGGCAATTCGACCGGAATCACCGCCAGGCGGTAATAAAGATCTTCGCGGAACAATCCCTCGCGAACGGCTTCGTCAAGGTCACGATTGGTGGCGGCCACCACCCTGACATCAACCCGGCACGGTTTCCCGCCGACCGGCTCGATCTCTCGCTCCTGCAAAGCCCGCAGCAACTTCGGCTGCAGTTCCAGGGGAAGCTCGCCGACTTCATCGAGAAAAATCGTGCCGCCTTCAGCCTGGGCGAATTTGCCGGTCCTGTCCTTGACCGCGCCGGTGAACGCCCCCTTGAGATGTCCGAACAGCTCACTCTCAATCAGCTCCCGGGGAATCGCGGCACAGTTCACCGGGATAAAAGGTCCGTTCTTTCGATCACTCCCCTGGTGCAGGGCCTGGGCGATCAACTCCTTGCCGGTTCCGCTTTCACCACCGATCAGGACCGTCGCCTCGCTCGCAGCAACCTTGCTCACCGTATCGAACACCCGTTGCATGACGGTGGAGCGCCCGACCACTCCGGAAAAATCGGCCTTGGCCGACAGCTGTTCACGCAGTTTCCGATTCTCCCGCTCCAGATCCCGAAAGGCAAAGGCCCGTTCCACCGCGAGCAGCAAGGCGTCTCTGCTGAACGGCTTGGTCAGATAATCTGTCGCGCCGGACCTCATCGCCTCGACAGCTTTTTCGACCGTCCCGAAGGCGGTCACCACCATCACCAGGGTGCCGGGTTTTTCCTCCTGCACAGCCTCCAGCACCTCGTCACCCGATAAGCCTGGCATCTGGACATCGGTCAGGACCAGGTCGGGAGACAGCTGACGAAATTTCTCGATCCCCTCTTCCCCGTCGACTGCTGTTTCCACCTGGTACCCGGCCTGCTGCAACTGGAACTCGACCACCCGCCGCAGGGAATCGTCATCATCAATCACGAGAATGGTTTTCATCATCCGCCTTCCCCTCCATTCCCGGCCAGCGGGACCAACATCGTAAAGGTGGTACCAACCCCGACGCTGCTCTCGACCTCAAGCCGCCCCCCGTGACTCTGGATGATTCGATGGGTAATCGCCAACCCGAGTCCGGTCCCTGCGGCCCGGGTGGTGTAAAACGGGTTGAAAATCTTCTCCCGAGCTTCGGCCGGAATCCCGCACCCGCTGTCACTGATCCTGACCCTGAGTTCCTTCTCGCCCGAATCAGCCTCGATCCTGAGTGCTCCCCCGTCCGGCATTGCCTGCAGGGCATTGAGCAGCAGGTTGAGCAAGGCCTGCTTGATTTTCTCGGCATCCCCCATAAAAGCAGGCAAAGTGTCGCACCGCAGCGTAATGTCGACCCTCCCCTTGCGCGCTTGATTCCCGATCAACTGGACAGATTCGTGCAACAGAGCGCAAATCTCGGTCCGCTTGAACATGTCGGCCTGTCCGGGTCGGGCGAAATCGAGGAACTCCTGGACCACCCGGTTCAACCGATCGACCTCCTTGAGCAGAATCTCGGCGAACTCCGCCTTCGGGTCGTCCTGAGGCACACCATCACGCAGGATCTCGGCCGTCCCACGTATCGAGCCAAGCGGATTGCGGATCTCATGAGCCATTCCGGCCGAGAGTTCCCCCAACACCGTGAGCCTGTCGGCACGTCTCAGCTGCTCTGCGATCTCGAGGATCTGGTCCGCCTGTTCCTTCAGGTGCTGGTAACTCTCCTCCAGTCGCTGCGCCGTCGCCTGGTGGCGGCGAATCTCCACTCGTTGCCGCTCGGCAAGCAATCCGGTGAGACAACCGATGATGTTGTAGAGCATAATCTCGAGATATTGTTCCAACTCGGCCGACGGATGGTGGCCCCACTGGAACAGCACATGGGGAGCATAGATGACCGAAACCGCCAGAGCCGTCAGCAGGCCGCCCCTGAATCCGAACCAGAGACCGCCGAGAACAACCGGCAGGTAATAAAGACGGCGATAAATGTCGTGAAAGTAGTCCTTCTGGATGGTGGTGAGGTAATGCAGCGCCGTAATTCCGACCACCAGCAGCAACAGGATCACTATTCTTTGCGGAGTACTTTTCGGCATGTTCAAATTGTGTAATATTCTACACCCCGGTGCAAGTCAAAAGCTTGATTTTTCGCAATTCGTCCTGCCACAGGTGAGTCACCCCGAGAAGAACCGTTGGACAGTTTCAGCCGAATTGATTATGCTTGCCGCCGTTACCGACCCGGGGTTTCGGACCTATGATTATCGACATCATCAACATCGTCCTGCCAGTCTTCCTGGTCATCGGCCTCGGTGCGGCACTGCTCCGCATCGGCCTGATCGACGATGCCTTTCTGCACCGAACCAACCGCCTGGTTTACTACCTCTGCCTGCCGTTGCTGCTCTTCTATAAAATCGGCACCGCCGACTTCGCAAGCAACTTCAACGGGCTCTTGGTCCTGACCGCCGCGGCTCTGACTGTTTTGGCCGCAGCCGGCTCTTACCTGTATGCTCACTGGCGCAAATACCCTCAAACGGCCATCGGCGCTTTCAGCCAAGGATCCTTCCGCGGCAACCTCGCCTATATCGGTCTTGCCATCGCCTTCAACGCCTACGGAGAGGCAGGATTGACCCGAGCCGGGCTACTGATGGGCTTCATGGTGCCGGTTCTCAATTTTTGCGCCATTGTGGTTCTGCTGCTGCCGCACCACGGGGATGCCGGAGCCGGTTCGAAAGCCCAGTGGCGAAAGCAACTGCTGCTCAACCCGTTGATCCTCGCTTCTGCCGCCGGCATCATCTGGAGCATGTTCGGTTTCGGACTGCCGACCGCACTCGATCGCGGGCTGAAAATCGTAACCGGTCTCGCTCTCCCTCTGGCCCTGATCGCCATTGGTGGTTCCTTCACATTCAAAAAATTAAAAGGTGACCTGCGCCCCGTTCTGCTCGCCTCAACAGTCAAGCTGCTACTTCTGCCGGCTGCCGGACTGCTCTGCCTGACGGCTCTCGGAATATCCGGCCTCGACCTGGCAACCGGCCTGATCCTGCTCGGTGCGCCGGCCGCCACCGCCAATTTCATCATGGCGTACGAACTGAAAGGGGATACGGAACTGGCCGCCTCCATCGTTATGCTCAGCACCCTGCTGTCGGCCGCAAGTTATTCGTTGCTGCTCCTGTCGTTGCGGTATCTGGGACTTTGATGAGCCGACCACAAGTCTCCATCCTGATGCCGGTCTATAACGAGGCATTGTTCCTTCAATCCACGCTTGCCTCTCTACAGAACCAAACCCTGAGACAGTGGGAGCTGGTGGTCGTCGATGACGGATCAAACGACGGGACCAAAAGGCTGCTAGGTCAGGCCGCCAGCGCCGACCCGAGAATCCGTCCCTTTTTCCTCCCGCGCAGTGGCATCGTTGCAGCTCTCAAATACGGCCTGGAAAACTGTCAGAGCGATTTCGTCGCCCGCCTCGATGGGGATGATATCTGCCACCCGAAACGGCTCGAAAAACAGCTTGATGCGCTAAAAAGAGATTCACAGCTTGACCTGGTCGCCTGCAGGATTGAGCATTTCCCCCGGTCGGACATGCAACCCGGAATGAAGGCATACGAAACTTGGCAGAACGAACTGCTCAGTCACGACCAGATTATGCGTGACCGGTTCGTCGAGAGTCCTTTCGCTCATCCAAGCGTGATGTTTCGCAAGTCAGCCGTCGAACGGGTCGGCGGCTACCGGGACCAGCCATGGGCGGAAGATTACGACCTCTGGCTGAGGATGGCAGACGCCGGTCGTCGCTTTCAACGGCTGCCCGAAACTCTCCTGTATTGGCGTGACCGTCCGCAACGACTGACACGGACGGCAACCAACTGCAGTCTTGACGCATTCCGACGCTGCCGCCTGCATTATCTCGAGCGCGACTTTCTCAGCAACCGAAAAACCGTGACCCTCTGGGGAGCCGGTCAGGAAGGGAAAAAGTGGCAGACACTTCTCCGGGAATCCGGCTTCGAGATCTCCTGCTGGGTCGAGGTCGACAGACGTAAAATCGGCCAGAGAATCTGCAACGCCCCGGTCATCGGCCGGAGCGAGCTTACCGCTTCCCACGCGCCGATCCTGGTGACCATCGGCAGCCGCGGCGCACGCGGCGAAGTACGGGATGTCGCAACAGTACAACGGCTTTCAGAAGGAGAAGACTACGTCTGTGTCACTTGACCCCGATTCGAATCCATGAAAAGTTACGCGCTAAACCTTTGATAGCGTGTCGGCCAGAGAGACGGTTCAAGCGCGGGCCAAGACAGCATGGCATCGATTATTTATTGTTTCCGCACGCAGATGTAAAACAATGAGTTTCAGCTCAAGCTTTTCTTAGGTACCCGTGAGGACGGATGAGGGGCATATTTGTCTTTGAAGTCTCCCCTCACCCGACGCTTCGCGCCACCCTCTCCCTGTGGAGAGGGACTAATTTTGAATTTCATCCAATCAAGGAAAAGACCACGATGACAGGAAGCATTGAAATCGGGAATCGACTGCGCGTCGTTTCGGCAGGAACGGCGCCTTTGACGGATGGTCGGATTGACATCCTGATCGACAAAGGGGCCTTCGGTTCCGGTGAACACGAGACAACGGCCAGCTGCCTGGACATTCTATGCAACCTCCCCGACCTGGCCGGGCGACGCATTCTCGACCTCGGCAGCGGCACCGGCATCCTGGCGATCGCTGCTCTCAAACTTGGAGCCGGCGAGGCAGTCTGCGTCGACATCAGCCCGGACGCCGTTAAAACCTGTCGCCACAACGGTGAAATCAACGGGGTCAACGACCGAATTCGACATGTCACCGGCACCGTGGAGAGTCTGTCAGAAGAGACCTTCGACCTGGTTCTGGCCAACATCTATGGTGATCTGCTGGTCGATCTGGCACCTCAGCTGATACCATGGGCCGAACCGGGGGGAAAGCTGCTGCTATCAGGAATGCTCTGGGAATACAATTTCGAAGTCAGGCAGCTTTATACCCGACTCGGCTGCAAGGTTCTACAGAACAGGATGCTCGAGGAGTTTGCGACGGTTCTTCTGGAAAAAACGCCCTGACTCAGTCCGCCTGACGCCGGCCGATATGGAGTGTGGCAATCCCGAAGGTCAGGGGCACGGAGCGAAGCTCGATAAAACCGGCAGCCGTCATCATCTGCTGGAACTCTTCAGTCGTCGGAAATTCAAGGACGGAATCGGGAAGATACTGGTAGGCACTCCGTTTGGAGAACAGGCCACCGACCCACGGGAGCAGACGTCGAAAATAGAAATAATAGATCTGGCGGAAAAGCTGAGACTCCGGCTGAGAGAACTCGAGGATGGCGACAATACCGCCCGGCTTCAAGACCCGGAACATTTCGCGCAACCCCTGCTGACGCTCAACCACGTTGCGGATCCCAAAAGCAATGGTAACACCATCAAACACGGAGTCCGGGTGAGGCAGCGCCTCGCAGGGGGCGTTCACCAGGCGAATCCTCTCCGGATACAGAGATGCGGCAACCTTCTCAAGGCCGTGAACCAGCATCCCCTGGGTGAAGTCGACCCCGACGATCGAGACCGACGGGTCGGTCTGGCGGGCAACCTCCAGGGCAACATCGCCGGTCCCGGTGGCGATGTCAAGGACCGCGCCTCCTTTCGGGACTGCGAGCTGCCGCACCGTGAAACGCCGCCAACGGCGATCGATGCCGAAGGAGAGAAGCCGGTTCAGAAAATCATAACGGGGCGCGATGGCATCGAACATCTCACGGATGCCACGCCCTTTGTCGGAGAGGCGGAACATGTTTCAAGAGCTTTCTCGGATGGAGGAACATTCCCCAGTCCCGGAATTCCAGTCACGGCCCGGAACGGTTACGCAAGCACGCTTTATTAGCATATCGGAATCAAAACTGTCAGCAAAAACCTTATCCGACTCGGAGTACTCATGGCACCACTGATTGTCACCGCTGCTATCATTTATCGTAACGGGGAGATCCTTATCACTCGGCGTCCCGAGGGAAGTCGCCACGCGGGCTGGTGGGAATTTCCCGGGGGGAAATTGCATGAGGGTGAGTCTCCGGAAGAAGGCCTGCAGCGTGAGATTCTGGAAGAATTGAGCCTTCCGATCCGTGTCGGGAGAATATTTGACGTAATTCACCACACTTATGATTTCGGCTCGGTTTTACTGCTGTTCTACCTTTGCCAACCGCTTGCAGATGCCGTAAAAAATATCGGCGTGGCAGAACATGCCTGGGTTTCTCCCTCGGCGCTGGATCAGTACCGACTCCTGCCGGCAGACCGGCCCCTGGTGGAAAGGTTACGGAACACAAAAATCAATCAAAGTGGGCCCATGAACCGAATCAATCAATAAAACATCTTTTTAGTAAGATATAACTTTTCTTACCATCCGAAATTCCAACCTGAGAACGTCCCCCGAACCACCGCAAAACACCGCAACAAAGAACCAGCTTATGGTATTTTTTCTTGTTTTTTTTCAATTATTTATGAGACTTTTTCCAAAAATCACTTTTTCCTCAAAAATAAATTGACAACAATAAAACACTGTATTATCTATTGAATTAATTAGGTGGCGGGGTCAAACCATTTGTGGCCCAAATCGACTCCCTCGGCTCCACTGACCAACCCACCTCTATCTCCCAACACCGGCAGGGGCATTTTGACGACTAGAGAAAAAGAGTCCTACTCGATCCATTCGGTTGAAAATGCCCTCGATGTCCTTGAGGCCCTATGCGACGAACCGGATGAAGTTCAAATCTCTCGCCTGAGTGAAAAACTCGGCATGACCAAAACCAGCGTTTTTCGCCTGCTGGCCACTTTCGAAAACCGCGGCTATGTTGAACGCGAGGAACAGTCCGGTCGCTACCGCCTGGGAATCTCGGCATTCGAGGTCGGGCAAAAACTCCTTTCCCGCATGCACCTGTTGCGAGACGCCCGTCCCGTCATGGACATGCTGGTTCGTAATTGCCAAGAATCGGTCTACCTGGTTATCCAGCGTGGCACAGATGCCCTTTTCCTCGAAAAAGTCGAAACGCCTCAGCAGGTCAAAATCGCTTCCCTGGTCGGGAGACGCTATCCCCTTCACGCCTCTTCCGCCGGACGAATCTTCCTTGCCCACCAGACTGACAGCGAGCTCAAGAAATATCCGGTAACCGACGTTCTCGACCTCAACGAACTCAAGGAGATTCGGGAGTGCGGCTGGAGCCGGGGACAGAACGAGCTGGGTGAAGGAGTCGCCAGCCTGTCCGCCCCGCTACTCAACTCCGGTGGCGGAGTAGCTGGCTCCCTCTGCTTTGTCCTGCCCGATTATCGAATAAACAAGGAACTCCTCGAAGGTCTGCTCCTGCCAAACCTGATCAATGCAGGGCACACAATCTCTTCCAAACTCGGATATCTCGGGCATTATCTCCGACGAGAGATGGCCTGACCCGGCACACTCTCACGACTTCATCCCACGAACACGAGGGGCCGATCCAAATCCTTTTGACCAAACCGTTTCATTCACGGAACCGCATCGACACATCTTCGGACATGCGCAGGAAAGAATCGCGACCAGCCAGGGAATCGACCAGCTTTTATTGAAATCACAAATCCAAGTTCGCCACCCTGAGGGAGAATTCTGAACCCCCGTTTTGAACTAAGACCAAAATGCTCCATTTCGAATGTCGGTTTTCTTTTTTACCCGACCAGTTGAAATTCCTGAAACATCGTATATTTTTATCTTAAGGCATAAAAATTATGAGCATCACTTATATAACAAAAAAAGTCATATAACAAACAATGTGTTTTCTCTAATGTTTGTATTTCGTAAATACTGTTAATTTCGACAAATACATGTTTTATCTAGCTTTTTAAGTTTTTTTTAAGTGTCTTTTAAAAAACTGGTTGACAAAAATAAAACGGCGTATTAGATTTGGCCGCACTGAATTCAAATACTGTTTGGGCAGAGTTCGCAAATGCCCGCCCCGTCCCGGCGAAACGTCGCATTGATAGCGTTTCACCTTTAAGGGGAAGCGAAAATAAAGAAGGAGCTTTGTCGACGTACATGGCACCCCGAGGTCGAGCCACCTATACCATTCAATCGGTCGAAAACGCTCTTGATGTTCTCGAGGCTCTCTCGGAGAGCGGAGAGGAGGTTCGGATTTCGAGCCTCAGTCAACGTCTCGGCATGAACAAAACGAGCGTTTTCAGGTTGCTGGCGACCTTTGAAACTCGCGGTTACGTCGAACGGACCGATGGCGACAGCAAATACCGGGTGGGGCTTTCGGCTTACGAAATCGCCCAGAAGCTTTTATCACGCATGGGGTTGCTTCGCAAAGCCAAGCCGGTCATGGAAAAACTGGTCACGACAACGAACGAGGCGGTTTACCTGACGGTACGACGCGGAAAAGATGTCCTTTTCTTCGACATGGTTGACACATCCCATCAGGTCAAGATCGTCTCACTGGTAGGCCGGCGTTATCCCCTGACCGAAACGGCCGCCGGTCAGATCCTTCTCGCCTACAGCGAGCCGGGAGACCTGCCGGAGGATGAGGTGGATAATATGGCCGAACTGGCGCAAGTCCAGGTTCGAGGAAACTGCATCGACAAAGGCGCACTGGGTGAAGGGGTCACATCCCTCGCCGTCCCGCTGCTCGGCAATAGCGGCAAGTTGACCGCAAGCCTCTGCCTGGTCGGACCGGATTTCCGGATGAACGAGGAAAAGATCAATCAAGAGCTATTGCCCATGCTAAGTGAGGCTGGGGTCATCATCTCCAGCAAGCTCGGCTATGTCGGTCACTACCTTGGTGGTGCAGGGCATTGAAACCATTATCTGCCCGCGATGATGCGGGCTTCGGGCACGTCACTTTTCAACAGGATGACAGAAATCAACGAACCTAGGAAAGGAGGCCATTTCGACACTACGCTGTAAACGTTGTAATCGAATCGATTCGCCATATGTGCGGATCAAGCAGTTGCAAGTCTGGTTAGGAAGGTAACCACACATTTTTCAAGTTTGAGAGAGAGGAGGCAATTCATGACTACAGACGGTGTTGCTTATTGGAAAGCCACCCTGGGCCTGATCAGGAACGTCCTGATCGTTTGGTTCATCGTATCGTACGGGCTCGGCATTCTGTTCGCCCCTGCCCTGAACGGCATTATGCTCGGCGGTTATCCGCTCGGTTTCTGGTTCGCCCAGCAGGGTTCAATGTACTGTTTCGTGGCGATGATCTTCGTCTATGCCAAAATGATGGGCAAAATCGACGAAAAATTTGACGTCCACGAAGATTAAGGAGGAGCGAATACCATGAGTCTTCAGTTAATTACCTACATTATCGTCGGTCTGACCTTTGCCCTGTACATCGGCATTGCTATTTGGGCCCGGGCTGGCAGTACCAAGGAATTTTACGTAGCCGGTGGCGGTGTCCACCCGGTTGTGAACGGGATGGCGACTGGCGCCGACTGGATGTCCGCCGCTTCCTTTATCTCCATGGCTGGCCTGATCGCCAACATGGGCTACGGCGGCGCGCTGTTCCTGATGGGCTGGACCGGCGGTTACGTCCTGCTCGCCATGCTGCTCGCCCCGTACCTGCGGAAGTTCGGTAAGTTTACCGTGCCGCAGTTCGTCGGCGACCGCTACTACTCCAAGGGTGCCAGCACCGTGGCGGTTATGTGCCTGCTGGCCGCTTCCGTCACTTACATCATCGGCCAGATGACCGGTGTCGGCGTCGCCTTCTCCCGCTTCCTCGGTGTCTCCAACACAACCGGGATCTTCATCGGGATGGGCATCGTCTTCATGTACGCGGTGTTCGGCGGCATGAAGGGGATCACCTACACCCAGGTCGCCCAGTACTGCGTCCTGATTCTCGCTTACACCGTGCCGGCGATCTTCATCTCGATGAACCTGACCGGCAACCCGCTGCCGCAGCTCGGCCTCGGTAGTGAGTTCGGTGATTCCGGCATGGGTCTGCTGCAGAAGCTTGACCAGGTCGTCATGGACCTCGGCTTCGCCAAGTACACCACCATGCCGCGCCTGAGCACCCTGAACATGTTCGTCTACACCGTGTCGCTGATGATCGGGACCGCCGGTCTGCCGCACGTCATCGTCCGTTTCTTCACCGTACCCAAGGTTAAGGATGCGCGTGCCTCCGCCGGTTGGGCGCTGGTCTTCATCGCCATCCTCTACACCACCGCCCCGGCCGTGGCCGCCATGGCCCGCCTGAACCTGCACGCTACCGTCAACCCGTCGGTCAAGAAAGTCTTCGCCAGTGAAGCGGAGCGTAATGCCGCCCTTTTCGCCCCTGACGGCAGCATCAAGTACGACGAGCGGCCGGCCTGGATGAAGCGTTGGGAAGTTACCGGCCTGCTGAAGTTCGAAGACAAGAACGGTGACGGCCGCATTCAGTATTACAACGCCAAATCGAAAAATGAGGCGTTCCTCGCAAAAGCCAAGGCTGCCGGCTGGGCCGGGAGTGAGCTTTCTGTTAACCGGGACATCATGGTTCTCGCCAACCCGGAAATCGCCAGACTGCCGAACTGGGTCATCGCCCTGGTCGCAGCCGGTGGCCTCGCCGCCGCCCTCTCGACCGCGGCCGGTCTGTTGCTCGCCATCTCTTCGGCGATCTCCCATGACCTGCTGAAAGAGAAGTTCATGCCCGACCTGAGTGAAAAAGGCGAGCTGTTGGCCGGTAAGATCGCCATGGCCTGCTCCATCGTCGTGGCCGGCTATCTCGGCCTCAACCCGCCTGACTTCGCCGCCGGCACCGTGGCGATCGCCTTCGGTCTCGCCGCCAGCTCAATCTTCCCGGCGTTGATGATGGGCATCTTCAGCAAGACCATGAACAAGCAGGGCGCCATCGCCGGCATGCTCGCCGGTCTCGGCATCACCATGCTCTACGTCTTCGCCCACAAAGGCATCTTCTTCATCAAGGGGACCGATTTCCTCGGCGTCTTTGGTGGCAAGGCTAACTTCTTCCTCGGCATCGAGCCGAACGCCTTCGGCGCCATCGGTGCCGCGGTGAACTTCGCGGTCGCCTTCGCGGTCAAGAACATGACCCCGCCGGTACCGGAAGACATCGCCGCCATGGTCGAAAGCGTCCGTATCCCGCGTGGTTCCAAGGAGATCGGTGGAGCCCACTAAGATACGCTGCCTTTACACTGAAGTTCCATTGCATAGCCCCGTCAGTTCGACTGGCGGGGCTTTTTTTCCACTTTTTAGTTGAACTGATGCGCCCGGTCGGCTAAAAAGTGACCGGAGTACTAACAAGCCCATGCGGGCCTGACCGGAGTTGCCAATGACACTGACTGTTGCCCTCGTGATGAACTGGATTCTTTTTCTCGCCCTCTTCCCGATGGCATTTATCTGGCTGCGCCGCGCGCACCGGATATTCCTGCAGAAGAACTACGAGGAAGTCGCGCTCAAGCGCGGCGAACCACCTGCAGACGTCAAGAAATGGGCACCTTATACCGGTCTGGTCAACCTGGTTGCCGGCCTGTGCGCAGTATGGGTCATTGTCGGGGTGCCGCTGTATCTTTTCACCGGTCTGCTGCTCGGCCCCTTTCAGGATTTTTACAGCTGGAGTGGCGTGGCCGGCGTTACCATCTGGGGCAAAATCTTCGCCGACTGGATCATTCGTCTGCAGGCCCACCCGTTCAAATTCGGTCGCAAAACCAAGCAACCGTAACCACAACCTCCCGCTTAATTTCTTTTTTCCCCGAATCTCCTATGCTATGGTTGTCCGCGGACGGCGAGGGTCTCGACTGGTGACCCTCCCGCAGACAATGCTATCAAGCGCCGCCACCGGCACGAGGGAAAACCATGGGCCTGATCAGGAATCTGAAACAGACGGAACCGTTCAACCACATCCCCGACGAAGTATTCGATGAATTCAGGCAGGCTGCCACCCTCAAAAAATTCCCGGCACACGTACACATCTTCAACCAGAACGACCCTCCGACCGGCTACCTTTATGTTATCAAGAGCGGGCTGGTGGAAATTGTCGCCCTCACTCCCGGCGGGGTTGAAATGGTGGTCGACTACCGAAAAGAAGGCAACTTCTTCGGGGGCACCCCGGTCTTTACCAACGAAGACTATACCGCCGGGGCCCGCACCGTGAAGGAGACTGAGTGTTACCTGATTCCGGCTGAACACCTGCAGAAAACGGCCAAGCGTTACCCCCAGATCACCGAGCATTTCACCAAAGCGGTCCTCTCGCAGGTACGCGGACTGTACGCCGATATGGTCAGGGATCATGCGCAGAATGCCCTGACCCAGATGGAGGCTTACCCATTTAAGAAGCGGCTGTCCGAAATCATGTCGACGCCGGTCGAAACCTGTTCGCCGGACACTTGTGTCAGAGACATTGCGCAAAGATTGATCAAGAGAGGCATCGGTGCCATTCTGGTCTGCGCTGACCGGAACAAAGTGATCGGCATCGTCACCGAGCGGGACCTGGTCGCCAAAGTCCTTGCCAATGACACCATCGACTCCACTACAGTGGTCGCGCGGGATGTCATGACGCCGAATCCGTACACCATGGCTCCAGACACCTACATGTACGAAGCGACGACCTTCATGATGTCCCACAAGGTCAAGCACCTGCCGATTCTCGCGGATGGCGAGGTGGTCGGGATCGTTACTCTGCGGGACCTGATGCGCTACCGGAGCCAGAAGTCGATGCTCCTGGTTGGCAGCATCAAGGATGCAACCACCATCGAGCAGCTCGCCACCGCCCGGCAGGAAGTGGTCAAGGTGGCCAAGGCACTGATGAGCGAGACACGATCCCCGTTCGAGACCATGGAGATCATCTCCTACATCCACCACACCATCATGCGACGCGGTTTCGACCTGGTTCTCAAGGAGATGGCGGAACAAGGGATGACTCCACCCGACATCGACTTCTGTTTCATGATTATGGGGAGCGGTGGTCGCAAGGAGATGCTGCTCGGACCGGATCAGGACAACGGCTTCATCTACGAAGACTTCCCCGACGACATGCAGGACGAGGTCGACGCCTTTTTCGTGCCGTTTGCCGACAAACTGGTCGATGCCTACGCCCGCATCGGCTACAAGCTCTGCGACGGCAAGGTCATGGCCGACAATCCGCTCTGGCGGGGTAGGCTGTCGGAATGGAAAAAACGTATCACCACCTGGATCAACGTCCCGGAGCCGCAACGGGTCAGGTACTCCTCGATATTTTTCGATTTCATGCCGTTGGTGGGAGAGGCCTCTCTCTGCAACGGTTTGCGTGACATCGTCCACCAGTTGCTTGCCGAATTTCCGCTGTTCCTCTACCACATGATGGAACTCGACTTCAAGCACAAGGTTCCGCTCGGCCTGCTCGGTCGTTTCACCCTCGATCGGGAGGAGGAACACAAGGGGACCCTCTCTATCAAACAGGCCGGCAGTATCTTCATTGTCGACTGTGTCAGGATGTTTCTGCTGGAACAGCAGGTCGACGCGACGACGACCATTGAACGTCTCGACAAACTTGTCGAGCTGAAAGTCTTTACCCAGGAGTCGGCCGAGCACATCAAGGCCGCGTTCGAAGCTTTCACCTTCTTACGGCTGCGCAATGAGATCGCAATGATTGAGCAGGGGGAGCGTCCGAGCCACTATCTCGACCCGTATGCGCTGACAAAGAACGAGCAGGACCTGCTGCGTGAAGCGTTCAGGGTCGCCAGCAAATTGCAGGATTCCACCAAACGCCATTTTTCAAAAATGGTCGGTTAGGATTCTGTCAGACGATCCATGAACCGGCTGCGAATCCGGCTGTCCGGCTCAAGAATCTGATTCAAATTAAAGAGTTGTCCACTCTTTCTCAAGCTGGGTCAGCCGACGGCGGGCTTCAACATGTCCGGGCCTGATCATCAGCACCCGCTGATAACCGTCATGCGCCTGGCGCACCAACCCGACCACCTCGCTGTACCTGGCGTACAGCAACAGAAGACCCGGATCGTTCGGCAGCAGAGCGCACCCCTGCTCCAGCAGATCGACTGCCTCGGCCATTCTCTGACGACTGACGAGAAAAGCAGCATATTTTCGAAACACAACCGCTGATGGAGCAGAAGAGGAAAGTGCATGCAGGGTCGCAGTTCGGTAACACGCCTCGGCGGCCTCCTCATCGCCGAGTTCACGATGATAATCGCCATAAGAAACCCACGGAATTGACTCGTCAGGGAGAGCCCGTTCGATCTGGTCATTGGTAAACCCTCGCAAAACCATCATCGTCAGGTAGTCGCGTGTTTTCAGGGGTTCGAGCTTGATAACCCGCTTGAAAACCGGAAGGCTCTCTTCGGGATTGGCTTGCGACAGGAGCGTGACATACCAACGCCAGCCATCTGGAAACATTCGCTCCTGCTCGGCCCCAGCTCTCGCCAGCAGCAGACCTGACTCAATCCGCCCCTGGCTGATGAGCAGTTCTCCAAGACTCTGCAGGATAATCCGGTTAAATGGACGTTTTATGTTGGCAGTTCGGAACCTCTCCACTGCCCGTACCGGATCCCCCGCCTGGTACTCCAGCCGTCCAGCCAGGGCATACCATTCGGCACTCAACGGGTCAAGCAGGTGCAGTGTTTCGCTATCAGGGAGGATCTCTGAAGCGGGCGTACCGGCAACTTCGGCAGAAAGCAAATTCTGACCGATGATCCGAGCCGATACCTGGGTCGCGAC
>PKUA01000049.1 GCA_002868905.1 Desulfuromonas sp. | reverse complement strand
GGTCACCGGCAGGCCGACCCCTTTGCGGGCGAGCAGCTGCAGGCTGCGCAACTTGTCACGCGAACGGCTGATGGCGACCGACTCATTGACACTGTAGACTCCCATCATCTCGAGTTGACGCAGTACCGCGGTGCCGTAAAACGTAATGGAGGCCCCGATCCGGGGAATGACCGCGTCGAAGCCAACCAACTCCTCCCCTTTGTAGTGAATCGTCGGTCGCTGGGAAGCGATGGTCATGTAGCAGAGCAGCGGATCAACCACCCGCACCTCGTGGTCACGTTGACTGGCAGCTTCGACCAATCGGCGCGTGGAGTACAGGTTCTGGTTTCTCGATAGAATCAGCAGTTTCATTCCAACCTCCCATCTTAAATTCTATAATGAAAAAATCAACGGTAACTGTGGCGCAGGGACGGTCCCCCGAGGTAGGAGCGACGGGGATCGACCAGCAGGTCCGGCTGCAGGGCGGTCCGGCCGAGCAGCATGCGGAACTTCATGGTATCCCGATTGGTCAGCGTCACCTCGATCGGCCAGCTTCTATCCCCGAGGGCGACCCGGGTCTCGATCACGTAGCGCTTTTCGCGATGGCCGCCGGAATCGGTGACCATGCGCAGTTCCTTGACCCGGGCTTCACAGATGATTTCAAGCGTCGCCTTGCGCGGCAGGGGATGCACCCCGAAGCGAACCATTTGCCGCTCGCCGTCGCAGAACGGTTCGACAAAGAACGCATGCAGAGCCGACGTCCGTGCTCCGGTATCAACCTTCGCCTTGATCCCCGGAATACCCAACTCGGGCAGGGCCAGCCATTCCCGCCAGCCAAGGATCTGTGGGGTGTTTTGCGATTTCAGCATCGTCTTCCTGCCGGGCCGGTGGCCGCTTTCAAGGTCTGGTTCCTGAGAAAAACAGCGCAGACTTGCATAAATCTACCTGCAACTCAATCAAAAACAGCCCTCCATCGACTATCCCGGGGGGATCCCTTTTTCACAGGGTACGCCAGTCTGACAAAGGCCGCAACCGGTCATATGCACTCCGTACTCTTCCCCTTTGCAACGCACCACCGTTCCGTAGACGTACTCCATGCAACGAATCTTGTCATGCCCGTCCTTGGAAATCGCCTTCACCGGGCAACGCTTGATACAGACTCCGCAGCTGCCGTTACGGTGATAAACGCAGTTATGCAGATGATTCGGCCAGGGCCGGACATCGGCTTCCATCTTCAAATCGGTCACGACACTGCCGAGGCGGTGAGCGATACCGCACCGGGTGATCAACCCGTCATTCAGGCTGAAGGTGCCGAGACCGGCCGCATAGGCGGCATGGCGCTCGGACCAGGCGGAAGCGGCTCCCGACTGTGGCGATGCGACCTCCTGCCAGCCGGGAGCAAGCTGCGGTGCGACGGCCAACCCCCCGCGCTCCTGAAGAAAAGCGACAACCTTCTGCCGCAGCCCGACATTGAATGCCTCGCCGTGCTGCCGGGTCAGTGCCCATGAACGTGACGGCCAGGTCGACTCGGCACGGTTGCTTTTGCGGACCGCCTCGCTGATCGGCAATACCCAACAAATGACGCTGCCGCTCCGTGGCGGGTTGTCCGGCCGCAGGTCGGCCAGCCAGTCAAACGGATGACGGTGGAACTTGCCGATAATGGTTTTATACTGCGAAAAAAGTGGATCGGCGGCATCAGCTATGGCAACCAGGGGGCGGGTAAAGTACGGCTCGTCGTCAAATATCCGGTTGTCAGGGTCAAATTCGACCCGGTCGACGATGAAATCAATCATTTTCTGCTTCATGTCACCTGCTCCCGTGGCCGCAACCCGTTTGCATCCGCTCGAATGACTCGATCAGCTGGTGTTGCAGTTTGCGCCAGTCGCTCGTCTTGCCCTCGGGAAAGGACTGATTTATTTCCAGCTCAATGCCGATATAATCCGATGGCGAAAACCGCCGTCTCAACAATGTTACCATACCAATCGCGACACCCCGGTACGGATAATTACGCCGCACCCGCAAACCGTTGTCACGCAACAATCTCTGCCAGCCAAGGCAAAATGATCTCTCCATGGAACGGCGGGGGTCATAAAGCAAACCGATGTCGGCCATCCTCACCACTCCATTCAGCACCGGGGCAAAGGAATGGAGTGAGAGGTGGAGCACCCGTCTGCCTGCCGCAAGGTGGTCCTGAACGATGCCGCATAGTTGCTGCCGATATGGTTCGTGCCAGGTTTTTAAAAGCTTCTGACGTTCTGTTTTGGGAAGTGGCCGGGAAAATTCAGAGAAGAGCGCGGGGTGGTGCGATGAACGATTCAGATCGATCAGCAAACGACTCACCCGCCCCTGGACCAGAGGCGCTTCCGAAATATTTGACCAGCGGCGCGCAAGCTCTGCTGCGCCGATATCAAATGCGCGATGAGATGAAAGCAGGTCCGATACCGCTTCAAACAAACCTCCATAACGATCCGGCACCTTGTTGCTGGCGTGTTCGCAACTCAGGATCAGCTGCCATTCAGCCCCGATCAAACAACTCTCCTCGCTCCAGGCAATCGGCCAGTTCGAGATATGTGTCGCGCAGACTGCTCCGGTCAGGTTCCCGCCCGCAAACCTTCAGGATTCTCCGGGCCAACGGTCCTCGATTCGCAATCATCTGCAACGGCCCCACCACATCCGGCTCGACCGCGCCATCGAGCAGACTTTCAGTTAACCGTGACCAGAGCTCCCCGGCCCTCAAAGCTCCAGTGAACCCGAACACCCGCAGCAGACCGGGGTCTGCAACCCAGGCCTGGTCGGCGGTTCGGATACAGTCCTGCAGCACCCCCCCCAAAACCGCCTCGTCCAACTGTCGCAAAGCCTCTTGCTCGACCCATTTTTCTCCCAGCAAAGCCCTGATGACGGCATCGACCAACCGAAGGATGGCACAATCGGCCCGAGGGGTCTCCTGAATGTCGAGCAGGCGGATCTCGATGGCGCTTCGCTCGAACCGGGCGATGGCGCCGCGGGAATTGAGCCATTCCTCCTGTAGCACTCCCGCTGGGTCAAGCGGAGCGATCTCCTGGTACATCGGCCACAGCACCTTGCGGCGATAACCGCTCCTGGTCCAAACCCTTTCTGGAATTACCAGTCCGGCAATCGCGGGGACACGCTTCTGGTTCCGACAGTAATAATCGAGGCGCGCATCGAGCGCCTCGCCGGCCCGTCCCTCAACATATGGGGAGGAAGCGGCCAGAGCCGGAAGCAGGGGGAGAACGGCGCGGATTGCCGCATGCAACCGACCAAACTCTATGTCGCCGGCAAACGGTAGATTCAGGTGGACGCTCTGCACGTTGGTCCAGCCGTGACCGCGACAATCGAAGATCCGATCATACGCCTGGTAAATCGGTCCCTGCTCGTGGGGCCAGAGCCGGCTCTCGCGCACGGGATCCATCCATGGGTGCATGGCGGTCGGCAGCAGGCGGGCGCCAACTTCGGCGAGATATTGACTGGCGGCGCTGATCTCGCGCTGGAACCCGTCGGCGAGTCCTTTCAGGGTCGGAGACGGACCGGCCGTCTTCATTTCGAGGACATGCAGGGCGAGCTCGTTGGACCAGGCGAAGTCACCCCGCTGCAGTTCCAGTTGAGGTTCACCGACGGAGGAACGAAGGAGATGATCAGCCAATGAACGAACATCCAGGGTTGTCCGATCGACAATCATGTACTCGAGTTCGACGCCGTACCCCTGAAACAGATGGAGAGGACCCTTCATCGCGACCTCCCCTGTCGCCGTTCTTCGACCCGGCGCATCAAAGAGGAGACAATGGTTCGGTACAACTCTCGCGGCTGCAGGAGATCCTCGATTCCCGCATCGATATTCGGATTGTCGTTCACTTCGATAACCAGCACCCGGTTACCGACCTGCTTCAGATCGACCCCATAGAGCGAATCACCGATCAATCCAGCTGCCTTCACTGCCGTTCGTAAGACATTGCGCGGGACGTTATCCAGCGGGACCGTATCCGAATCCCCCTCCTCGCACTTGCTCCCGCCGTCGTCCCGGCGCAGAATCTGCCAGTGCCCGCGCGCCATGTAATAACGGCACGCATAGATCGGCTTGCGGTCGAGAACGCCGATTCGCCAATCGAAGGGGGTCGGGAGAAATTCCTGTCCGATGATCAGGTCGGAGTTTCGCAACAACTCGTCGAGTTGACGGCTCAATTCTTCGGTCGATTCGACCTTGTTCACCCCCTGGGAAAAAGCGCTGTCAGGTTGTTTCAGAATGCAGGGGAGACCAAGCTGCCCAAGGACCTGATCGCGGTTTCCGCGATGGATTATGCAGGTGCGGGGGGTCGGGATCCCGTGGCGCTCCATCCGCTCGGCGAGGTAGACCTTGTTGGTGCAACGCAGGATCGATTCCGGGTCGTCGATCACCACCAGCCCTTCGGCTACCGCCCGGCGGGAGAAGCGAAAGGTGAAATGGTTTACGTTGGTGGTCGCCCGAATAAACAGGGCATCGAACTCAGCTAATCGGCCGATATCGCTCCGCCGTAGAAACTCGCAGTTAAACCCGACATCTTTGGCCGCACGAATGAATCTCTGCAGGGCTCTGGGGTTTGATGGGGGCTCAGTATCGTCAGGGTCGACCAGAATGGCGAGGTCGTAGCGCCCGGCGAATCGGCGCTGACGTCGCAAACGGGCGGAGCGAAAAAACTCCCTGGCCGCATCGAGGGCGAACTCCCGGTGGCTGTCCGGAACCTCGCCGGTCGGAATCGGCCCGGCCGTCTGCAGCAACCATTTGCCGGAACGGTCATTGTAAATGAACTGGGCCTGGAGAAAAGGTGCCGGGAGCAGGCGGAAAAGATGAGCCGAGAGGCGATCGTAACGTTTGGCCAGGTTGCGCCCAAAGTAAACGCTCAGCAGGAACTCTTTCCCCTGCAGCGGAGCCAGGCTACGCTGGATGATTTGGTCAAGCTCTTCGGAGACCAGGCGGAAGGTGGAGCGGCTGCGAAAGTCCTGCAAGACGCCGATATCCGGTTGCGGTTTGTGCCCGCGTGCCGCAGCGAGCAACGAGACATAATAACCGAGGCTCTGGTAACGGTAAGAGCGGCAGAGGTTGAACAATCGCCTCACGGAACCGGAGCTTTGGTAGGTGCTTTGCGTGAGGTAATCACGGGCGGTGACCACCTCGACCCCCTCCAGATTCAACAGCCAATCGGTGGTCCGGTCAACCACCAGCAAAACACGAGGATCAGGGACGGGTTCCATGGGAGGATCGTTTCGGTTGGATGATTAACAGGTTGGCGTCATAGGTCAGGACACCAAGTAAAATGGCATTGATCAGGCGCTGCACGCGAACCCGGTAGTAATGGTGGGAACCGAGCGGGTTGTTCACCAATGGGTCGGCAATGGCGACTTCGCGTTCTTCCATGTCATACCCGGAAAGAACGACGAAGTGACCCGCCGGCTCTCCGCGCAGGTCGTCATACTCGGATTTCGGCCCGAACTCGCGGGCGCTGCCATAGAGATAGGTAGCACTCAGCCCCGCTATCACGGGAGGCCCTCTCCTGAGATAGCGCCGCAGCAGCGTACCTGTCAGATCGGCGAACCGCACGTCACCTCCCATGGCGAGAAAGTCGAGATAGCCCTCCGAGGTGATGCGGATTTTTTCATCGGTCTTGAATTCGAGTTGACGACGCAGCTTATCGGCCAGCTTACGGCGCGACAATCCCGCCCAGGTCGGATCGAAGATCTGCAGCTTGTAGGAATAAATGGTGGCCCGATATCCACTCCGCAGAGCATGACATCCGAGCAGGACACCGAGGGTCCCGCCGCCGCTCAGCGAGGGGACCTCGGCAATTACGTCAGCGAGATCCCGCTCGTCCCCAAAGTAGCCATAGACAGCATGCAGGCAGGTCGGACCGCAGGTTGTTTCATCCGGCTGAGGTGAAATCGGCAGGTCAAGGTTGTCCATCAGGACACCCGGCACCTGTGAACCCGAAATCTGACCATCTTTTGACAGCCCGGACATTCACTGCCGTACCCGGGTCGTGCCGCGCGCATCCCGGACCACCCGGACCCGGTCCCCGACCCGATAGACGTCATCCTTCCCCTGAACAACAACAATCAGCTCGCCGTTGTCGAGCTCGATTTCAAGTTCGACGCCGGCTTCGGTGGTGACCCCCTTTTCGATCTGTGAGCCGGCGATTGCGCCGGCGATTGCGCCACCAACCACGGCGATGGTCCGACCACTGCCGGAACCGACACCGCTGCCGAGTGCGCCGCCCATGGCGCCGCCCGCCAGGGTCCCCTTGCCGGTCTGCTCACCCTCGATGGTCACATCCGCCACCCGCAGGATCGTACCGTAATAGACGTTCATAGAGCGCTGCGCCTGATCCCGGGAATAGACATTTCCGGAGGTGCTTGGGGCACAGGACGCCAGCAGCGAGACAAACAACAAGCCGCAAACCCAGCTCAGGCTCCTGGTCATCGTTGTCAGCATGGCTTCACCTCCCATCAGAACTCGGAAAATTCCGGTCTACCTTCTTTAATATTACTGCAATTACAACAATTTTGCCGACTGGAATCGTCAAACAACTGGGAGAGTTGCTGGCTGACCGACCTTCACGCTGACCGGTTTCCCCTGATGCGCAAAGGCCAATTCGTTCCCGTGGGTCAGGGTGTAGGTCGCCTCGTCCCGGGAAAGGTCGATCTCCAGGCCCTGCCCCCGGACCGTCATGTGAAACCGCAATCGACGGAACAACTCCGGGAGATGCGGGTTGAAACTGACCTCACCCCCCTCGTCCCGCATGCCGGCGAAACCATAGACCATGACCATCCAGGTCCCTCCCATAGAGGCGATATGACAGCCGTCCTTCATATTTCCGCCGATGTCGGCGAGGTCCATCAGGATGGCGTAGCGCCCATATTCCACCGCTTTTTTCATGCTGCCGATTTCGGCCGCCACGATGCTCTGGATACAGGCGGAGAGAGAAGAATCCCCGGTGGTCAACGGATCGTAGTAATCGAAATTGCGTTTTTTCTGCTCGGTGCTGAATTCCCGGCCGAACAGGAACATGGCGAGGACCACGTCGGCCTGCTTGAGCACCTGGTGCCGATAGATAACCAACGGATGATGAAACAGTAGCAGGGGGAATTTCTCACGCGGCGTGTTCTTGAGATCCCAGACTTCCCGGTTGAGGAAGCTGTCATCCTGGGGATGGATGCCGAGGCTTTCGTCATATGGGATGTACATGCTGTCGGCCGCCTCCCGCCACTCGCCATCCTCCCCTTCCTCGAGCCGGGTCTTGTGCACCAGGGTCTGGTAGTGTTCGGGGAACTGCTGCCGCATTTCGGCAATGGTATCGGCGGCGTAGCGCAGGTTCGCCCGGGCGATCAGGTTGGTAAAGGTGTTGTTGTCGACCACGGTGGTGTATTCATCCGGGCCGGTCACCCCGTGGATACAGAATTTTCCGTCCCGACGCGGGGCGTAGAATCCGAGATCAAGCCAGAGACGCGCCGTTTCCACCAGGATCTCCGCCCCCTCGTTGAACAGCAACGACTTGTCGTCGGTCACCTCGACGTACTTCTTCAGGGCGAACACGATGTCGGCATTGATATGATATTGAGCCGTCCCGGCCGCATAGTAGGCCGACGCCTCATCACCGTTGATGGTCCGCCACGGGAACAGGGCTCCCTTCTGGTTAACCTCGGTGGCACGCAAGCGTGCCTTGTCGAGCATGGAGTGCCTGAACTTGAGCAGGTTGCGTGCAATACGCGGGGCGGTATAGGTCAAAAATGGCAACAGGTAGATCTCGGTGTCCCAGAAGTAATGCCCTTCGTAAGTCTGGCCGGAAAGTCCCTTGGCCGGGACCCCGACCCCTTCGGCTCGTCCACACGCCTGCAGGATCTGGAACAGGTTCCAGCGTAACGCCTGTTGCAGTTCGCCGGGAGGACGTTTCGCCCCGTCTGCCTCAACTTCGACCAGGACGTCGGAGCGAGCCCAGAAGTCGTCCATATATTCCCGCTGTTGCTGTACCAGGCTGTCGAACCCGTGTTCCATGACCCGGTCAAGGGTCCGCTCCGCCCTCCCGCAGAGCTCCTTTCCGGGTGCGCGGCGAGACGACTGGTAGCTGATAAACTTTGTCAACTGGATCGGGTGCCCCGGCTGGGCCTCGATGGAGTAAACCGTCTTACTCTCTTCGTCAAGATGCACGCTTCGATATTGGTAGGGGCATTCGGTCTCGAGCTGGTGGTCCACCGCGCATGCCACCCCCATCCGACTCGATACGGCACGATGCGCCATGACCAGGCGCTGGTCGACCTCGTAATGGATCTCCTGCTCCAGGACCTTGCGGTCAAAACCGCGCGCCTGGCGTGGATCCCCTTCCGTCGCCTGGTTCGGCTGGTCGCCGACCAGCTTGGACGAGATCACCACCGGAGCCTTGGCGTTCAACACGGTGACCTGGTAGGAGATGGCAGCGACGTGCCGATGTTCGAACGAGACGAGGCGCCGCGATTCGATCAGAACCTGCTTGCCGGCCGCCGTCTCCCATAACACCTTCCGGTCGAGCACCCCCGACCGCATATCGAGCACCCGCTCGTAGAGCATCAGGTTGGCGGTCGGCAGGTAGAACGGTTCGTCATCAACGTAGAGCTTGATCACCCTGGCATCGGTGACGTTGAGCATGGTCTGCCCGGTCTTGGCAAATCCGAACGCTTCCTCGCCGTAAACGATCGGCCAGGTCTCGTGGAAGCCGTTGATGAAAGTCCCGTTTTGCAGCACCGGCGAACCTTCGTCATGGTTACCGCGCATACCGAAATACCCGTTACCAACGGCGAAAACCGTCTCGGTCTGGGCCAGAAACCTGGGGTAGAAACTGGTTTCGATGATCTGCCACTCGTTGACCGGATAGATGTGGAGTGGCGGGTTCAGGGTTTCATGACGAATCATGGTCTTTCAGTCCTTTGCTTCGCACATTTTTTTTGAGGCCTGTCCGGATTCCGAATTTAAAACTGTTCGGACTCAGGCAACAGTTCTCCCAGGTCGCTGACCACCAGATCGGCTCCGCTGGCCCGCAAGGCGTCCGCGTTGCCGTGCCGGGCGACCCCGACAACCAGGCCGAAACCACCGGATCGGCCCGCTTCAACCCCCGCCATGGCATCCTCGACCACGACCGCCCGTTCCGGTGCAACCTTGAGCATCCCGGCGGCGTGGAGAAAGGTATCGGGGGCCGGTTTTCCCGGCAGGTTCATACGCTCGGCCACCACGCCGTCGACCCGGACTTCGAACAGGTCGGTGATCCCGGCGGCGGCGAGGACCGCCCCGCAGTTCTTGCTGGCCGACACGACCGCCATGCGCATCGAACGTCGCTTCAACCAATGCACCAGACGGATCGATCCTTCAAAAACCTCGACCGTCTCACTCGCCAGAATTTCACCGACCATGCGATCTTTACGATTGCCGAGCCCGCAGACGGTCTCCTGATCCGGGTCATCGTCAGGCGTCCCGTGCGGCAATTCGATACCGCGCGATTGGAGAAAACTGGCCACCCCGTCATAGCGGAGCTTGCCATCAACATAGGCCTTGTAATCGGTCTCGGTGTCGAAGGGTGAGAATGATTCATTGTGCAGGGCGGCTCGTCGTTTGAGATAGGCGTCGAACATCCGCTTCCAGCAGATGGCATGGATTTTCGCCGTCGCCGTCAGCACCCCGTCAAGGTCGAACAACACCGCTTCGATATTCCCCTGCAACCAATCCGCGTTCATCTGAGGCTCCTTAAAGTCCATTTTGGCGCTATATCGTTAATTCATCCAATAGTTACAATAGCTTATCAGTTTGACATCAAGACGCAACAGCGAATATTCATCATCGGTTAAGCTGAGGAGGTCCCATATGCGCCAGGCCTGTGCTAAAATTGCCGGCGACATATGACAATTCAATGTGACAGGAGGAGACCATGTTGAACCTGCAGGACACCAACCTATTTCGCCAGCAATGCTATCTGAACGGAGCCTGGACGGGTGCCGACAACAGTGAAACTATTGACGTGACCAATCCAGCCAACGGCAGCATCATCGGCAACATCCCCAAAATGGGAGTTCGGGAAACCCGGCGCGCAATTTCTTCCGCCAATCTCGCATGGCCCGGCTGGCGCACCAAAACGGCCGGCGAAAGATCTGCCATCCTGCGCCGCTGGTCGGAACTGATGCTCGCCAACCAGGATGACCTGGCCCGACTGATGACGGCTGAGCAGGGTAAACCGCTGGCGGAATCGAAGGGGGAGATCGCCTACGCCGCATCGTTTCTTGAATGGTTCGCCGAAGAAGCAAAACGGATTTACGGTGACATCATCCCCCCCCACCAGGGAGATAAAAGGATCGTGGTGCTGAAACAACCGGTCGGTGTCTGCGCAGCCATTACCCCCTGGAATTTCCCGGCGGCGATGATCACCCGCAAAGCTGGCGCTGCCCTGGCGGCCGGTTGCACCATGGTGGTCAAGCCGGCCACCGCCACGCCGTTCTCGGCCCTCGCCCTGGCGGAACTCGGCGAGCGGGCCGGCATCCCGGCCGGGGTCTTCAGCGTCGTCACCGGCGCATCCTCGGCCATCGGCGGGGAGATGACCGGCAACCCGCTGGTTCGCAAGCTGACCTTTACCGGCTCCACCGAAATCGGCAAGTCCCTGATGGAGCAATGCGCCGGCACCATGAAGAAAATCTCCATGGAGCTCGGCGGCAACGCGCCGTTCATCGTCTTCGACGACGCCGACCTCGACGCCGCCATCGATGGAGCGATGATCTCCAAGTACCGCAATACAGGCCAGACCTGCGTCTGCACCAACCGTTTCCTGGTGCAGGCCGGCATCTACGATGCCTTCGCCGAGAAACTGGCCGAGCGGGTCGGTAAGCTGCGAATCGGTGACGGCCTGCAGGGGGAGACCGACCAGGGGCCGCTGATCGACCTGGCTGCGGTCGCCAAGGTCGAGGAACACATCGGTGACGCCGTCGCCAAAGGGGCCAAAGTCGTCTGCGGAGGACAACGCCATGCCCTCGGCGGAAGCTTCTTCGAACCGACGGTGCTGACCGGGGTCTCGGCGGAAATGCTGGTGATGGGGGAAGAGACCTTCGGACCGCTGGCGCCGCTCTATCGCTTTGACACGGAAGCCGAGGCGATCCGCCTGGCCAATGACACCGAATACGGCCTCGCCGCTTATTTCTACACCCGCGACCTGGCCCGCTCCTGGCGGGTCGGTGAAGCGCTGGAATACGGCATGGTCGGTCTCAATACCGGGCTCATCTCCACCACCGTCGCCCCGTTCGGCGGGGTCAAGGAGTCGGGACTCGGCCGCGAAGGCTCCAAATACGGTGTCGATGATTACCTCGAGATCAAGTATCTCTGCATGGGTGGGATTGACTAGACATCGTATCTGATGGACTCTTCTGCCAAACCAGACCCGGAGAAACCGACACCTCACCTGCTGCTCGTCAGCCAGCAAGCGACCTTGAATGACGAACAGCAGGATGCGCTGAAGGTTATCGCCGCCCGACACAAACTCGATGTCGCCACGACGCGACAACGCCTTTTGGGAGGCAGTCTCGCCCTGCTCTGCCGGGGTGCGAGAAAGACCCTGGACAAAATCGTTGCCATCCTGCGCGAGGCAAAAGTCGATGCCTGGATCGTACAACCGTCCCGCCCCCGCTTTGCCCCCACCCGGGTTCGCAGCCTGCAGCGAGAGGCGAACTCGCTGACGCTCGTCTCCAAACAGGAGGAGATCCACCTCGATCGTGACACCCGCGCGGTCGCCGTCCTGGCCGACATCTCCGGCAAGCTGGCCGACAAGCAACTTAAAAGGCTGGTTGCACACAACATCTACCTCGGGACAACGCCACAGCAAGGGCTGTCCCCGGAAGAGAGCATATCCACCATTCTGCAGGGGGTGCCGGTTCTCGACCTTTACCTGCTCGATGACAAGGATCGTATCCGCAGCGCCCTCAGGGTCCTCCCCGGCAAGTTCAACCCGGCCGGCCTCGATGACCTGAAAACCATCAGCGCCCGACAAAATTTCGAAACGGTCCTCCGCCTGATCAGGGAAAATGCCAACATCCTTCTTTTTGACACCAGCTTCGGTGTCTCCCAAATTCCAAAACTCGGTCTCTGCAGGCCCAGAGAGACGAATGACTGGCAGGAAGAGAACCTGCGACGCCTGACCCGTTTCGGCTGGCTGATGACCGACCTCGCGCTGGAACAGGAGAGAACCCGACCGGAAGGCGGCCCGGAGGCCTCCGTAGGCGGTGTCGTGACAGCCACCTTGCTCGGCCGGCCGGAACTGGCCACGGCAGGGATCGAGAACCTGCCCGGCGTGGGTGAGGTGGCGCAGGAGATCAATGACGCCATGGCGGAGCAGCCGACGCACCAGGACGTTGAAGCGTCAACCAGTGCCCTCCCCGCTCCGCCTCCCCACCGGGCTAACTCACGCCTTCACAGGAAGACCATCATCTCTGTTCTGGCCGGAGCAGGGATCCTGGCACTCTTCGTCTCCTTTGAATTCGGTGACACCCGCCTGGCCCGTTGGGTATTTCAACATGGCCTGCAAAATGGTTTGTTCCCCGGGCTTGCCTCCATAGGTTTGTTCTGGGCCGGATTCCATTACCTCCGTCTGCAACGCCGCATCGCCAACACCCCGACCAGCAAGATCCGTTCGCTCGCCATGGGCTTGGTCGAATTGCACGGCATCGCACGGCGGCGTTACGCCCTGGTCTCTCCCCTGAGCCAGATGCCGTGCGTCTATTACCGGTTGCGCAAGTACCGACTGGAAAACCGCAACAATCGAAGGCAATGGCGCCTGACCAGCGACACCGACAGCGGCCATGTGCCCTTTTTCCTCGAAGATACCACCGGGCGGGTCACCGTTGACCCTCTCGAAGCGAGGGTCAGGGCCACCCACCGTCAGGAGGGGTATCCGGGCGAGTCGGGGAGTATCCTGTTCGGCAGCGGCTACGGCGGTTCCGCCTCGGAGAAGTGGGTCGAGCACTCGATTCCGGAAGGGCGCCCCCTCTACGTCCTCGGCACCGCCGAACCGGTCAGGATGGAAAGACCGTCGCTGCGTGAACGAACGGTGGAAAAGCTACGCGACCTGAAACGGGACAAGTCCCGAATGCAACAATACGATGCCGATGGTGACGGGCAGATCGACGAGACCGAATGGCAGACCGCGCAGGATGCGATGCAGGATGAGGCCCTGCGCGAGCAACTCGCGACTGACGAGAAGCCGGCCGATGCCGCCACACGCGTGGTGATCGGGCGCGGCCCGCACCGCTCCCTGCCGTTCATCATCGCCCAGACGACCTCGGAAGAAGACCTGATCGGCCGCTACCGCTGGTTCGCCTGGCCGTTGTTGATCGCTTCGCTGCTCTGCGCGCTCTTTGCCGTATGGAGGGCCCTGGTTCTTTTCGCCTTCTAGAAAGGTTTCTGCTACTATATTGCCCATACTGGGGCAGGGACGTAGCATGCTACGTCTCTACATGTTGATTCAATCACTCACCGTTGAATCTGCAATCCAAAAACGGAGGTTTTCCATGATTGCAACGATCATCCTCGCCGTCATCCTGTTCATTCTCGTGGTCGTCGTTCTGTACGCCATCGTCATCTACAACGGCTTCGTCTCGATGAAAAACAACATCGACAAGGCATGGAGCAACATTGATGTGCTCCTCAAGCAACGGTTCGACGAGTTGCCGAAGCTTATCAAGGTCTGCGAAGGCTACATGCAGCATGAGCAGAAGACCCTGGAGGCAGTCATCAAGGCCCGATCCATGGTCGGCACTGCCCGGAGCGAGCATGACAAGATGCAGGCGCAGAACATGCTGACCGACACCCTCAAATCACTGTTCATGGTGGTGGAAAGGTACCCCGACCTCAAGGCGGACAAGGCGTTTCGTCAGCTCGGCGCCCGCATCAGCGAGTTGGAGGACCAGATCGCCGACCGGCGCGAGCTCTATAACGAGTCGGTCAATATCTATAACATCCGCCTCGAGCAGTTCCCCGACGTACTGATCGCACGGCCGTTTAACTTCACCAGTCGCGAACTCTGGCAAATTGACCCGGCACATCGGGCCGATGTCGAAGTCAGCTTTCAGAACGCTCTCTGATCCCGCCAGCACCCCGAAGGCCCTTTCCGTCACCTCTCAGGATGATGGCAAGGGCCTCGCTTTTCCATTGCGAACCATCAATATTAATTCGTTTTCGAATTAATATTAGAGTTCTTGACTAAAAAACTTCTCATCTTATAATCGCCAAGAAGACAAATTCCATCTTCTTTAGTTTTTTTTAATACTACTGATTTTATGTTGTTTCATCGGGAGGGGGATGCAAGCCGAATTGGAGACGGGCAATGCTTGAATATCTTGACCTCGGGATCTTGACCATCGGAACGATCTGCGCCGCCGCGCCGATCCTTTTATTGCAGGGTGGCGGATTTTTACTCGGCGTTATCATGTTCTGGCTGGCCGACCTTTTTCGTATCGAACTGATCACCTTCATCGACCCGGACCGGGTCGCCATGCTGACGTCCCCTGAATGGGGCATGTCGACCGGCCTGGTTCACGGCACCATCGCCTGCATCAGCATCTACCTGATCTCACGATTGCTCCCCAGCAAAAACGGCAGGTCTGAGCCGTCCAACCCTGTACCACAACCCGAATAACCTCTTTTTCAGCCATCGGCCATCGACAATCCAGGCTGTTTAAGCGAACAGTCGGGATTTCTTGACCAGAAGGGTTTTCTTGACTACCCTGACGGCTTACCAATTGACCGGGAGCCGTAACCTTGAACCCCTTCCAGGATTTTCTGCAATTCACCTTTTCCGGCCTGACCGGAGGAGCGATTTACGCACTGATCGCTCTCGGTTTCTGCGTGGTAAACAACACCATGGGAATCGTCAACTTCGTTCAGGTCGATTTTGTCACCCTGGGTGGAATGCTGATGTTCTCGGCCCTGTTTGCCATCGGCCTGCCGACGGTTCCCGGCCTGTTGCTCGCCGTAGCCGGAGTCGCCCTGATTGCGATGCTGGTGGAGAGAGTCGGGCTGCGCCCGGCCCGTTCCAATCATCACCTGGTGCTGATCTTCCTGACCGTCGGCCTGTCGATTATCCTGCGGGGCATTATCAAGCTCGTGTGGGGGAAGAATCGGATGGCCCTACCGCCGCTGACCTCCGATACCCCTGTCAATTTGTTGGGCGCGTCGGTCCTGCCGCAGGCGTTGTGGATTCTGCTACTGACAGTCATCGCCATCGCCCTGCTGACCTGGTTTTTTTACCGGACCCCCCTCGGCCTCGCGATGCGGGCCGTCGCCTCGAA
Source organism: Desulfuromonas sp. (assembly GCA_002868905.1). Classification (GTDB taxonomy): domain Bacteria; phylum Desulfobacterota; class Desulfuromonadia; order Desulfuromonadales; family Geothermobacteraceae; genus BM304. The sequence goes on along the minus strand of PKUA01000049.1, from coordinate 42,090 downwards.
CCCGACGGCCGCCGCCGTCGTCGGCATCCCGGCCGGCAGAGTCAGGCTGACCAGCTACGCCATTGCCGGTTCTCTCGGCGGCCTGGCCGGGGTTCTGGTGACGCCGATCACCACCCTGAACTACGATGTCGGCGTCCTGCTCGGCTTGAAGGGCTTCGCCGCCGCGATTCTCGGTGGCTTCGGCTCCTTTCCGGGGGCGATCCTCGGCGGGCTCGGGCTTGGTCTGCTCGAGTCGTTGTCGGCCGGCTACCTCTCCAGCGCCTATAAGGACGTCGTCGCCTTCGTCGTCCTGCTGCTGGTGCTGTTTATCCGCCCGAAGGGGTTGTTGGGGAAATAACACTATGTAGGGGCGATTCGTTGGATCGCCCGGGCGAGGCATTGCCTCGCCCCTACATTTGATTTAAAAGGATGCATATGAGTGAAACGATCCAGCTTTTAATGGGAAACGAAGCGATCGGCCAGGGGCTGATCGAGGCGGGATGCCAGATCGCCGCCGCCTACCCCGGCACCCCCTCCACCGAAATTCTCCAGGCGGTCATCGACCGCCGGGACCAGGCGGCCGAGCCGCTCCACATCGAGTGGTCGGTCAACGAGAAGATCGCCTTCGAGGTTGCCCTCGCCGCCAGCTACACCGGCAAGCGTTCGGTCGCCGTGATGAAACAGGTCGGCCTGAATGTCGCCGCCGACCCGTTCATGCGGACCGCCTATCTCGGGATCAAGGGAGGGATGCTGACCATCGTCGCCGACGATCCCGGCCCCCACAGCTCCCAGAACGAGCAGGACACCCGCCTGTTCTGCCTGCAGGCCCGGGTTCCCGTCCTCGATCCGACCAGCCCGGCCGAAGCGAAACGGCTGGTGCCTCTCGCCTTCGAGCTGTCGGAGAAATACGAGGTCAATGTCGTGCTGCGACCGACCACCCGCATCTGCCATTCGCGCCAGAACGTCGAACTGCAGCCGCCAGTCACCCTGAAGCGATCGGCCGACTTCCGCAAGGACCCGACCCGCTGGGCCGCCACGCCGGCCTTCCTCCCTGCCCTGCACCGCAAGCTGAACGCCAACCTGGAGCAGATCGCGACCGAAGAGCCGTTCCAGCCAGAGAAGACGGCTGGGGACGGAACCCGGCCGAGGACTGCTCTGGTTGCCTCGGGGATCGTCTACGGACACCTGGTCGACCTGCTCGATGAACTCGACCTGACCGGCTGCTGTGACCTGTTCAAAGTGCTCATGCCCTATCCGCTCAACCCGGAATTTTGCCGTCGACTCCACGACGATTACGACCGTATCCTTCTGCTGGAGGAGACCTACCCGGTGATCGAGCTGCAGCTCGCCCACCCGGGCGCGGTCGGCAAACAGACCGGCGACGTGCCGCGGGAAGGAGAGCTGACCCCGGACGTCATCCATACCGCCCTCGCCGAGTTCCTGGAATTGAAGATGCCGGAGGCCGCGCCTGCCGAACGGCGGGGACAACGCCCCTCGCTTTGCCCCGGCTGTCCTCACCGTGCCGCGTTCTACAGCATCAAGAAGTGCTTCCCGCACGGCATCTTCCCCTCCGACATCGGCTGCTACACCCTCGGCATGAACCTCGGCGCGGTCAACACCGTGCACTGCATGGGGGCCTGTATCAGCCAGGGAGCCGGCTTCTACCAGGCCTACGCCCAGGATGATGGAGAGGTGCCGACAATCGTCGTCACCATCGGCGACTCGACCTTCTTCCACGCCGGCATCCCGGCCCTGATCAACGCGGTCATCCAGCAGGCCCGCATCATCGTCGTCATCCTCGACAACGCCACCACGGCGATGACCGGTGGGCAGCCGGTGCCTCACCTCGGTATCGCGGCAGGCGGTGGGAAAACCAAGGCGATCCCGATCGAACCGCTGGTCAAATCGTGCGGTGTCGATTTCCTCGAAGTCTGCGATCCGTACGACACCGAGCCGTTTGAAGCCTTGCTGAAACGAGCCGATGACTTTATCCGTAGCGACGATGGCGGGGTCGCGGTGTTGATATCACGCCACGGCTGCATCATGGACCGGGAGGTCCGGGCCTCCCAACCGGCCTACCGGGTCACGATCGACGAACGCTGTATCGGCTGCCGCAAGTGTGTCGATGCTTTCGAGTGCCCGGCGCTGCAAATGGATGCGGAAACCGGCAAGGCGGTGGCCAACCGGGACCGCTGCATCGGCTGCGGCGTCTGCATCCCGGTCTGCCCGGTTGATGCCATCGTCAAGGAGGATTCATGATGAAGCAGCAGATCATCGTCAGCGGCATCGGCGGCCAGGGAGTGCTGTTTCTCACCCGGGTCATCGCCCAGGTGGCGGTCAACCGGCAACTGCCGGTGCTGACGGCCGAAACTCACGGTATGGCCCAGCGGGGCGGAACCGTGCTCTCCACCATCAAGGTCGGTGACTTCGCCAGCCCGCTGATTCGGACCGGCCAGGCCGATACGGGGCTGCTGCTCTGGGAGGCCAACCTGGAGGTTCACCAGGGGCTGCTGAAAACCAACGGTCGACTCGCCGTCAACGCGACGGCACCGGGCCCTGGAGAGCGGATTGACGCCTCCGGCATCGCCCGGGACCTCGGCAGCGCCGTCCTCGCCAACCTGGTTCTGCTCGGGCTAGCCGTCAAACAGGGGATTCTGTTCTGCTCAGCCGAGGAATGCGAAACGGCCATCCGCCAGCTCGCGCCGGCCAAATTCGTTGAGCAGAATCTAACTGCGTTTCAACGGGGATTGTCACAGCAGGCGTAGAGACGTAGCATGCTACGTCTCTGCATGGACGCACACCCGTAGAGACGCCCCGCTGGGGCGTCTCATAAACATCACGTTTCACAACAATCAAGACGCCCCGCTGGGGCGTCTCTACAACGACCGAATAACCGAAACAATTTGTCATGACCGCTAAACAGAAAATCCTCTATTTCCTCTACCTGCACCGGACAGGGCTGACCGTGACGCTATTGTCGACGGCGATTTTCTGTTGGCCACTGGTCACCTCCAACCCGTACACCCTCGGGTTAACCAACCTGATCGCCCTGCATGTGGTGGTGGTGCTCGGGCTCAACCTGTTCATCGGCTACGCCGGTCAGATCTCCCTCGGTCATGCCGCCTTCTACGGCCTCGGCGCCTATGGGTCGGCCATCGCCACCGTCAATTTCGGGATCAACCCCTGGCTGGCCATGCTGCTGGTCGCCTTCCTGGTCGCCCTGGTCGCCCTGGTGATCGGTATCCCGGTCCTGCGCCTCGCAGGCCACTACCTCGCCATGGCGACCCTCGGCCTCAACTTCGTTCTGCATACCATCCTGCTGCAGTGGGACGAGGTGACCGGCGGCCCCAGTGGCTTTTACGGCATCCCCTATCTCGCCATCGGCGATTTCGAGTTTTACGACGAGTTCCGCCTGCATTACCTGCTCTGGGGCTTCGCCCTGCTCTCCCTGCTGCTCTGTCTCAACCTGGTCAGGAGCGGGGTCGGTCGTGGCCTTGCGGCCCTGGCCGGAGACGAGACAGCGGCCGCCGCCCTCGGCGTCAACACCCGCAACGCCAAGATCAAGGTCTTCGTCCTTTCCGCCGTCCTCGCCTCCCTGGCCGGAAGCCTGTTCGCCCACACCTATTCGTTCGTCAGCCCCGACTCGTTCAACATCTTCGTTTCGACCGACATGGTCATCATGGTGGTGATCGGGGGGATGGGCTCGATCTGGGGCTCCCTGCTCGGGGCCGCTTTGATCACCATGCTGCCTGAGTGGATGGACCTGTTCGAAACTTACAAGGATTTTGTCCATGGCGGCATTCTGGTGCTGGTGCTGATGTTTCTGCCCCAGGGGCTGGTGACCGGGCTGTTCGACCTGGTCCGAACCCGTCTTGCCCTGCGGAGAGGTCAAGATGCTGCGGCTTGAGAACGTCTCCAAGAACTTCGGCGGGCTGCCGGCTCTGAGCGATGTCTCGTTCGACATCCCACAAGGTAAGCTGACCGCCCTGATCGGACCGAACGGCGCCGGCAAATCGACCCTGATCAACTGCATGACCGGCGTCCTGCAGACGACGTCCGGCCGCATCCGCTTCCGAGACATTCAGATTGAAACTCTCCCCCCGCATCAAATTGCCCGACTCGGCATCGCCCGCACCTTTCAAAACCTGAAACTGTTCCCCCGCCTGACGGTCCTCGACAACGTGCTGACCGGGTTGACCTGCGAAGGGGGAAAATCGCTGGTGATGGCGATGTTCAGACTCCCCTACCTGCGCCACAGGGAGAGGAGCCTCAAGCTCAGAGCCCTCGAAGCCCTCGACCGTTTCGGTCTGGCCGACAAGGCGAACTGGCCGGCCGGTGTCCTCGCCTACGGCGACAAGAAACGGGTCGAACTCGCCCGCGCCACGGTCGGCAAACCGGAACTGATCCTGCTCGACGAACCGGTCGCCGGGCTCAACGCCGAGGAGACCGCCGCCGTCGGGGAACAGCTGAACCTGTTGCGTCGCGCCGGACATACCATGCTGCTGGTGGAGCACGACATGGAACTGGTCATGACCATTGCCGACCGGGTGGTGGTGCTTGACAGCGGACGCTGCATCGCCATGGGCTCCCCGGAGGAGGTCAGACGGAATCCGCTGGTGCTTGAAGCCTACCTGGGACGAACGGAGGCCGTCGCCTGATGCTGACGATCCGTGATCTCACAGCCCACTACGGTGCCGCTCAGGCCCTGTTCGGTGTTGACCTTGATGTAGCGGCCGGGCAGACCGTCGCCCTGGTCGGAGCCAACGGCGCCGGCAAAAGCACCCTGCTCAAGTGCCTGATGGGACTGGTCAAGCCGAGCGGTGGGGCCATTACCCTGGACGGCCGGGAGGTGACCGGGACGAGCCCGGCGCAGATGGTCAGGCGCGGCCTGGCCCTCTCCCCCGAGGGTCGCGAAGTGTTCGGCCATCTCTCGGTGTTCGAGAACCTGCAACTCGGGGCCCTCCCGCTCAAGCTCGGTCGCAATGAGGAGAAACTGCGCCTGGAGGAAGTCTTCGCGCGCTTCCCGAAGCTCAAGGAGCGGCACCAACAGCTCGCCGGCACCCTCTCCGGGGGAGAACAGCAGATGCTCGCCATGGGGCGCGCCCTGATGGCCAATCCACGCCTGTTGCTGCTTGACGAGCCGAGCCTCGGCCTGGCGCCGTTGATCACCGACGAGATTTTCGCCATCATCCATCAACTCGCCCGGGGAGGGACCACCATCCTGCTGGTGGAACAGAACGCCGCCCGCGCCCTCTCCGCCTCGGACCGGGCCTACCTGCTCGCCAACGGCCGGATCGTCGAACAGGGGGAGAGCGCGGCCCTGCTCAACGATCCGCGCCTGCGCGCCGCCTTCCTCGGCGCCGCCAGCCATGAAAACCCGGCCGCCAGCCGCCTCGGCGCCGCCGGCCTGACCAACATCCGCCTGGAGAAACCGGACATGCACCAACTCGACTTCATGCCGACGTTTGAAACCGACGACGAACTCAAGCAGCATCAGCTTTCAGGCCTGCAGTGGACCGTCCGCCACGCCTTCGAAGGCTCCTCTTTCTACCGGAATCGCCTCGAACAGGCCGGGCTCACCCCTGACGCGATCCAGTCCCTGGACGACCTGCGGAAACTCCCGTTCACCACAGCCGACGACCTGCGCGACGACTACCCCTTCCCGCTGCGCGCCGTTCCGTTCGAGCAGATCGTCCGGGTGCACGCCTCGTCCGGCACCACCGGCAAACGCAAGGTCCTGAGCTATACCCAGAAAGACATCGACGACTGGACCGACTTTTTCGCCCGTTGCTACCAGATGGCCGGCGTCACGCCGCTCGACCGGGTACAGATCGCCGTCGGCTACGGCGTCTGGACCGCCGGCATGGGGTTCCAACTCGGCTGCGAGAAGATCGGGGCCATGTCAGTGCCGGCCGGACCGGGCAACCTTGACATGCAGATCCAGTTTCTGCTCGACTTCCAGTCGACCGTCTTCTGCTCCACCGCCTCCATGGCGCTGCTGATGGCCGAGGAGATCCACCGGCGCGGCATCGCCGACAAAATCGCCGTCAACAAGATCATCTACGGCTCGGAGCGGAGCAGTCGCTCCATGCGCCAGAAGATCTCCGAACTGTTCGGCGGGGCCGAGCTGTTCGACATCACCGGCCTGACCGAACTCTACGGCCCCGGGACCGGGATCGAGTGCCGCGAGCATGACTGCATTCACTACTGGGGAGACTATTATCTGCTGGAAATCCTCGACCCGGGGACTCTGCAGCCGGTCCCGGAAGGGGAATGGGGGGAGATGGTGGTGACAACACTTTGCAAGGAGGGTGCGCCGCTGCTCCGCTACCGAACCCGCGACATCACCCGGATCATTCCGGGCCGTTGCACCTGCGGCAGCGTGCTGCCGCGCCACTCCCGCATCAAGGGCCGGACCGACGACACCATCAAGTTCCGCGGGGTCAACATCTACCCGAGCAGCATCGACACCATCCTCTCGGCCGTTCCCGGCCTCGGTTCGGAGTACCAGATCCACCTGACCCGCGACGCCGGCGGCAAAGACCACATGCTGCTGAAAGTCGAACGGGCGGTGGGGGTCGCTGCGACTCGCAACGCCGAGCTGATTCACGAAGCGGTCCACCAGATCAAGAAACAGCTGCTGGTATCCGCCGAACTCGAGCTGGTCGAATACGGCGAGCTGCCCCGCTCGGAGCGGAAGAGCCAGCGGGTGTTCGATACGCGCCTGACAGATGAGATCGTCTAGACAGATTTGACGGGAGACGAGGAATGATTGCGGTAATTTTCGAAGTGACTCCCACCAAAGAGGGCAAACAGGAATACCTGGACATCGCCGCTGGTCTGCGTGAGCATTTGACCCAAATGCCGGGCTTCGTCTCCATTGAGCGATTTCAGAGCCTGACTGAGCCAGAGAAACTGTTGTCGCTGTCATTCTGGGACGATGAGGACTCCGTCAGGAAATGGCGGACCCTTGAAGAGCACCGCATGGCCCAGTCCAAGGGTCGTCATCAGCTGTTCAAGAATTATCGGATCAGAGTATGTCAGGTTAAAAGGGATTACACAAAGGACTCAAGGCAAGAGGCACCAGACGATTCAAATACTCTTTTTTCTTAGCTTGTTGTTGTCTCAGTTGCAGGGTTTGCGAGAATGCTCCACAGGGGCTGTTTTCAGTGACGAGGCATTGACACATCGCTAGCCACCCGCCATTCTTTTCTTGTTGAATAATCGCACGACCATGTTATACAATGTAATACACCTATTGTGGAGGGGCTTATGCTCGCTATTCGTTTGGAAAAAGACCTAGAGCAAGAAATTGATTTGCTCGCCAAAGCCAAAGGCAGCAATCGAAGCGCGGTGGTGCGTGAAGCGATTGTGCGCTACCTGGAAGACAACGAAGACCTTGAACTGGCAAAGCAGGCACTCGCAGAGACTCGCAGCAGTAAATCCATTAAAGAGTTGAGGAAAGACCTTGGCCTGGACAGTTGAGGTCAGTGACTATGCCGAGAAACAACTTCGCAAGTTAGATAAGCCTGTACAAAAACGCCTTCTCGATTGGCTTGAAGATCGAATCGAAGGTTGCAAGAACCCCAGGCACTTTGGAGAAGCCCTGCGAGGGGAGTTGGCTGGCCTATGGCGATACCGCATAGGAGATTTCAGAGTCATCTGTGAAATCCAAGATCAGCAACTTGTTGTTCTGGCTTTAGCGGTTGGGCATCGTAGAGAGATTTATCTCAGGCGTCGTTAAATTGCCAGTGTGTCAAGACCAGGGTTTACAGGAATTACACACCCCTGGAACACGAAATTGGATATGTCAGGAGCGAGGTCTTGAGTCATGGGTTAAGATGCACGCCTTGATGGCAAAGGTTGTCATAGTATGTTTGTATACCCTGCCAGTTGAAGGAGACAGTTATGGCGACTATGAATATATCTTTACCAGAGCAAATGAAAGCTTGGGTAGAAGAATGTGTACATTCTGGAAGATACGCAAACTACTCTGATTACATCCGGGATCTGATCAGAAAAGACCACATGAAGTTGGAGGAACTACGCCAAGCCTTAATTGAGGGAGAAAAGTCTGGGCCTTCGACAGGGTTGGATATTGAAGCTTTCATTTCAGGCAAGAAACAGTCTCTGTCCTTATGAGCAAAATCATATTTTCCCCCAAAGCAAAGGCTGAATATTGCATCAGAAAATGGATTTTGACAGACATATTTGATTCGCTGAGTGTGTCAACACCAGGGGTTGCGAGAATTGTCCACAGAGACTGTTTTGAGACCACTGAAATCTGGTGATACAACATTTGGGACAGCCTGAATTTAGACGATCTCGGCCCGTTAACGTATCGTGCCAGTGTCGGGCTACAAGCCATCTGCTGTCAAAAGTGGGTGGTTTTTCTATTTTTAAACTGTCGATAAATGGGGAAGCTTACGGACATACAAGAAAAACCCGGCCGGGGGTGGCTGGAGATTACATAGTAGTCAATGTGAACCGGGACGGTATTTCCCCTATCCGTATAAAGGGAATTGGACGATGAAGGTACATCCGCCACCAGGGGTCTCCTGGAGTTTGACTTGGCCCTCAAAACGGTCGACGATCCGCGAAACTGTTGCCAGACCAATCCCTGTCCCCTCTGTGTCGTTGGACGTCGATCCACGGTAAAAGGCATCGAATATTCTGCCTCTCTCATTTTTCGGGATACCGGGGCCGTTGTCTCGAACAATTATGACCTGGCTGTTATCATCGCTGTAGCCGGTGACAGTTATCTCGCCCCCTGGCGCATACCCATAGCGGACTGCATTCAAGATCAGGTTGCTGAAAAGCTCATAAATCAATGACTCAGGCACCCGAATCGACGGCAATTTTTCGGCGGTTATCCGAATTTTTTTCTCCAAAATTTCAAACTGGTTGTCTTTGAGAATATCTTCGATGATGGTATTCGTGTTGACGGACAGGTCATCGGAATCCAGATAGCCGGCTGTGGAGAAACGTAGCAGGTCGTCGATTAGATTAACCATTCGTTTGCTTTGATCCCTAACTGTATGCAACAAAGGCAAAGAGTCCTCCATGGAATTTGCCCGAATTTTTTCAATCAGAAGTTCGGTGTAACCTAAAACACCTGTGAGAGGTGACCTGAGGTCGTGAGATACTGTGTGGGCGAACGCATCAAGATGTCGGTTTGCCTCCAGCAGTTTTTCAGCCGCACGTTTGCGCTGGGTTATGTCCCGGCATACTGCCAGTTTCTGTATTATCCCGTCGTGGTTGTAAACAGGTGTGTGAATGATTTCGTAGGTTCCCTTCTTTGCGTCGAAGGAACGCTCTTCATGTACCGTTTGCCCCCGCCTGATTTTGGACATGGGGCAGTCTTGGCAGGGGGAGGGTAATTTGTGGAGAACCTCATGGCAAACCTCTCCCCTGCTTTCGCCGACGATCTGCGCCATGGCGATATTCAGAAAATCGATTCTATAGTCAGCCGTTACGATGTAAGCAAGATCAGGCATGCTGTCGAGAACTTCGCGCAGCCGGTTCCTTTCTTCCTGATACGCGAGCGTTCGTCTTTGGACTGTCTTTTCGAGAACCTCACTGTTCCGTCGCAGGAGATCTTCCTGATTCTTCTGTTGAGTCATATCGACGAACGATTCAATGCCGCCGATAATTTGGCCGTCCTGCCAAAGAAAATCGACATTCTTGGAGATGGTAACCTTCTCACCTGATTTTGTCCGAATATTGCACTCGGCACCAATAACTGGTTTATCAGGGGACTCCGAGTCAAAGAGACTGCAGGCATTACCGCATTCAATCCCTTCAAGAAAAGAACAGTGCCGACCTATGGCTTCTGCTGCTGAATAACCGGTGATCTTTTCCGCCTCCGGGTTCCAGTAGACTATATGACGCTCTGTGTCGACCAGAAAAAGACCGCTCGGCATAGTACTCAAAAGTGTTTCTTGGCTTAGAAGATTTAGAAACAATTTTGTTTTTCGGATCATCAGAGCCCTTTCAATACACCCACAAGATTAGTTATGTCTAACTTTGTTCGCCGGGCATGGGAAAGTCAAGCGAAAATCAAATGGCCGAATTTGCACCGATTTTTACTAGAATCAGGTGCCCACTTCCCATTTACCCCGGAAGTGTCCCAAAAATTGTTTTCAGGGGAGCTCTCAGATCATCTGAGAAATTATTGGGGGCCCTGATTCGATCTGATTCCTCGAATTCAGCTTACCTTTCCCGTCACCACATCGTGGACGATTCCGATTCTCCTTTAAAAAAAACCTGCAATACCTTAGACTTTGCGAATTGACGTTTTCTGGGAAGCACACCCCATGTCCATTCCATGCAAAGGAGACCAACCATGCGCAAGATGTTCGTCACCCTGCTCTGCCTGCTGCTGAGCGCCGCCCCGGCCCTGGCGGCCGACACCATCAAACTCGGCGCCTTCTTCGACCTCTCCGGCCGGGCCGCCTTTATCGGTACCCCGACCAAGCTGGTTGCCGAGATGGTCGTCGACAAGATCAACGCCGAAGGTGGCATCAATGGCAAGATGCTGGAACTCGAAGTCGGCGACACCCAGGCGAACCCGGCCAAGGCGGCCTCCATCGCCAAGAAGTTCATCTACAAGGACAAGGTCGCGGCGATCATCGGCCCGACCCTGACCGACACCGGCATGAACGTGAAAAAAGTCGCCGACCAGGGGAAAACGCCGATCTTCATGACCGTCGGCGGCGACCCGGTGATCATGGGTGGGAAGTTCGGCCCGTTCGAGTGGGTGTTCAAATCGCCGCAGCGTTCCAGTACAGCGGTCGAACGCCTCTTCATCTACCTGAAGGAGAAAGGGCTGACCAAGGTCGCCCTGCTCACCGCCGCTGACGGCTTCGGCAAAGACGGCGCGCGCTGGATGAAGAAGCTCGCCCCGCAGTACGGCATCGAGATCCTCGGTGAAGAGTCGTTCGGTACGCGCGACACCGACATGACCGCCCAGCTGACCAACGCGAAAAATCTCAAGCCGCAGGCGCTGATCGCCTGGACCATAGGGCCGGCCGGCTCCATCGTCGCCAAGAACAAGGCCCAGCTCGGCATCGACCTGCCGCTGTTCCAGTGCCACGGCCTGCCCGACCCGAAATACATCGAACTGGCCGGCGCCGCCAGCGAAGGGGACCGGATGCCGGCCACCAAGCTGATGGTTGCCGACGAACTGCCGGACAGCGACCCGCAGAAGAAGGTGATCCAGGAGTTCATCAAGCTTTACAAGGAGAAGGGGTACGACAAGCAGTTCCCGATCAACACCCACTCCGGCTACGCCTGGGACGCCATCATGATCGTCGCCGACGCCATCAAGGAGGTCGGCACCGAGCCCGAGGCGTTGCGCAAAGCGATCGAGAGCACCAAGGGGTACGTCGGCATCTCCGGCACCTACAACATTACCCCGGAAGACCACAACGGCCTCAGCGTCGATTCGATGGTCATCGTCGAAGTCAAGGACGGCAAGTTCGTGATGGCGAAGTAACCCTTCGCATCAAAACCTGAAAACCCAGAACGGCCACCCGACGAATCGGGTGGCCGTTCTTTATTTGCCAACGCAACCTGTCGAGGCACCATTCTCAAAAACGGTCCAACGTAGCTAGGCGGCTCAAAAGGCTCAAGATGCAAGGCGCCCGCAAGATAAGGAGTGAGGCGTAGCGACAGCTACGTCGCAGCGACGAATCCAAGGGGAACGCCGCAGATTGGATCTTTTCAGCCGCCTTACCCCACTTCACCCGAAGCAGCATCCTCAATTCCTGCCGAACCGACCTAGGCGGCTCAAAAGCCCTTAGATGCAAGACGCCTGCAGAGTAAAGAGTGAGGCGTAGCGGCAGCTACGTCGCAACGATGAACTCAAAGGGAACGCAGCAGATGAGGTCTTTTCAGCCGCCCTACCCCCGAAACATGCGGCTGAAGAGTCCTTTCTTGTCTTGCTCCCTCTTCTCCTCCAATAACCGCAGCCCTTTGCGGGCGAGCGCCTGACGGGCGTTGAGTTTCAGGGCCTTGCTGAACTCGGACTGGGCCAGGGTCTCCTGACCGGAATCGAGTAACATCCACCCCTTGAAAGCGAACGCCTCGGCGGTCCGCTCCAGAGAGATCGCCTTGGCCAGCATCTGCTTCGCCTTGTTCTGCATCGCCTGGCTGTCCAAGTACTTCGGATTCTTGTAGATCGACCAGGCGAGGTGGGCGAGATAGAGTCCGTTGTTCGGCTCTATGTTGCTCGCATCCTGCAGGGCATGCTCGGCATTGTCCCACTCTTCCATCTCCAGGAAGACCATCCCTGACTGGAACTGGACCTGGGCCTGGAAAACATCGTCCCCCTCCTGGTCGAGACCGATTTTCTCTGCACCGAGCAGTTCGTCGTAGCGCTCTTTTTTCACCACGTTTGACAAGGTGTTGTAGGCGTTGGATACGAGGGAGAGGATCTCCTGGGCCAGCTCGGCCTCCTCTCCGCCGAGCTGCATCAGGGCCTCCGGCCCGAACTGGTGGGTATACTCGAAATATCGCTCTTTCAGCAGGATGATGGAGAAGGAACCACGATCGAGGTTGAAAACCTGATAATAATCCTTCTTCTGCAACGCGGCGTGAGTTTCGCGAACCCGGGTATTGAGATCGACCGGCGCGCCGGTCTCCCTGGAGGTGGCGGCCGGTGAACCGGCAAAATCTTCGCCTTCATCGTCGGCATCCCCGACCACATCGGCGAAGTTGACAAAACTCTCCACAACCTCCTCGTCCTCCTCGACCCAAGGTTCATTGAACAAGCGTGGTTGCAACCCGAAGTGGGATTCAGGCATGGAAAACGGTTCGTTTTTCAGGCGGAGGATGTGGAGCGTGATCAGGGTGCGGAACAGGCCGTCGGCCTCGTTCATGCCGTGCAGGACATCCATCAACAACGATTGACCGTCGAGCCGGGTCAACAACCGTCTTTCATCCTCGTTCAGGTCGAGATAGTTGATAAAACGGAAATAATTTTTCCCGAGCCCCGCATATCGACGGCCGTGCTGTTCCAAAAGTCGCTTGCGCAGCTCCGGTTGGCGTTGACGACGATAACAGGCGTGGAGCAACCGGGGGAGATTGAGCAGCGGCGGGTTCCAGGTGTCAGGCAACCCCCCTTCGCTCCGCTCCCCGACCATGGTGCCGAGGCTCATGCCGGTCAGCAATTCGTCGCCGAGAAACGAGAGTTTCTCGGCCTGCAGGTCGGTGTGCCGCAATTCCCCGAGTTCGACCAGGGACTCTGCCCGCATCCCGCCCTGCTGATGGAAATAATCATTCGCCTCGGCAGAGATGATCTTCTGTCGGAGCAGGAAATCCCCCAGGTCCCTAGAAACGAAACCAGGTGCCAGGCTGACCGGACGACCGTGATGAAAGTCAATCTGGTGAGATCTGCCGTCGTGCTCCACCACGAAGCGACCGCTGTAGTCTTCGAGGAAAAGGGCCGCGAGGTGCTGGTCGAGGGTCTTGGCGTTTTTCAGCTCCGCCTGCTGGAGGGCGACCTGGATCGCCTCGACCAGGTCACCGATCCGGAACGGTTTTTCGAGGTAGTTCTGGACACCGAGCTTGCGCGCCGCGAGGGCATGCTTCTCACCGCGATAGACCCCGGTGATGACGACGACCGGCAGGTGACGGGTCTTCGGGCTCTGGCGGAGTTTTTTCAGCAGATCGATGCCGTGCAGTTTCGGCAATTGCAGGTCGAGCAGCAGCAGGTCCGGGGTATGGGCGGCCAGTTTCTGCAAGGCCACCAGGCCGTCCGGGGCGACATCGACCTGAAAGCGGGAACGACGCAGGACCCGCGCCAACGGTTCGGCGATCGATTTGTTGTCCTCCGCGATCAGGATATGGCCGGTCTGACCGAGTCCCTGGCTCATCCTTGCTCCCTCATCGCCGCAGCTGGTAACGGCGAACCGCCCGGTTGTGTTCTTTTAGCGTTGTGGAAAACTTGTGGGTGCCATCGCCACGTGCCACGAAATAGAGATCCCGCGTATCGGCAGGAGCAGCGGTTGCCCTCAAGGCATCGAGGCCGGGGTTGCAGATCGGCCCGGGCGGCAACCCGCGATTGACATAGGTATTGTATGGACCGGGGTCCTTCAGATGAGCCCGGGTCAGGTTCCCGTCGAAATCGGCGATGCCGTAAATTACCGTCGGATCGGCCTGCAACGGAATGCCCCGTTTGAGCCGGTTGTGAAAGACGGCGGCGATCCGCGGCATCTCGGCGACGTTGCCGGCCTCTTTCTGCACGATGGAGGCGAGGGTCAGCAGCTGATACCGGTTCAGGTTCTGTTTCTCAGCCTTGGCGAGCAACTCCGGGGACAGGTTTCGATCGAGTTCGGCGACCATGGCCCGGATCAGGTCGGTCTCCGGCCGGCCGGCCTCGAACAGGTAAGTCTCCGGGAAGAGGTGCCCTTCCAAGCTGGCAGCCGTCACCTCCAGAGCGTTCAGGAATCGCGGGTCGCTACACGCCCGCAGGAAACGCTCCGCGTCACCAAGGCCCCGTCTCTCGACCCGGGTCGCAATCTCCCGCAAGGTGAAACCCTCCGGAATCGTCAAGCGAATGCGTCGCACGTCACCCTCGACAAGGCGCTGCAACACGGCAACGGGGGTGGCCGCTTCGGAGAACAGGTAGTCTCCACTGTGAATCCTGGTCGCCACTCCCTTCCAGCGGGCGAGCAAGCGAAACTGCAAAGGGTCGCTGATGATGCCATCCTTATGCAGCCGTTCGGACACCATACCCAACGAACTCCCCGGCTTGACCGTTACCACCAACTCACCATCCGGGGCAACCGAATCGGACAGGAACATGGCAAATCGAGCCCCTGGAATTCCGATAACCAGCAGGAGACAACAGAGAATGAATAGGAATCGAATACGCATCGGGAAAAAAGGGAAAAGGTTAAATATTTTGAGATTTTATGGGATTCGCAGGGGGGTGTCAAGCAGGGGAGTCGCAACCCGGTACGGGTCATGCGCGAAACTTGTTCTCGGTTCCGGCGCGCAGACGTCGAATATTTTCCCGGTGGCGGAAGATCACCAGCCCGGCGATAACCAGGGTGGCGAGAAACAGGGCCATGTCCTTCTCCAGCAGCAGGACCAGCAACGGAGCGGCTCCCGCTGCCGAAACGGAGCCGAGGGAGACATAACGCCACTTCCAGACCAGGGCGACAAAAATGATGACCGCACAAAAAACAGTCAAGGGGGAGAGAACCAGGAAAATACCGAGGGCGGTTGCGACCCCTTTGCCCCCCTTGAACCCAAGGTAAACCGGGTAACAGTGTCCGAGAAAAGCGGCAACGGCGACCATGCCGACCGTCGCCATCCCCATCCCGAGCCAATGCACTGTCAGGACCGGGAGCAGCCCTTTGAGCGCATCTCCGATCAGGGTGATGACCCCGAGCTTACGCCCCGCCACGCGATAGACGTTGGTCGCACCGATATTGCCGCTGCCCACCTTACGGATATCCTCGCCGCCGACCAGACGGGTCAGAATAACGCCGGTCGGAATAGCTCCGACCAGGTAAGCGATGATAATGGCGATCAGGGTCGTGGTCATGTCTTGTCCGGGACTGAAGCGACGACCGGGCCGTCCTTCGTTGGAAGGCTTCAGGGGTTCGCCGTCAATGGTCCCCTGGCAACCTCCGCCGTTACGTTTTCTCCATGGGTCTGTCGGACTATACGGGTCGAAGCGAAAATTCGGGTTTCTGAGACAGCACGGCTCGTTTGCAGGGCCATTAGTTGAAGCTATGGACCAAAAAGGAGCTTTGATTCAGGCCAAACAATCGAATTTACAGCCGGCTCATGGGTCGCCCGATAGACACCTAGCCCCGATTTAGCACTAATGTCAGCCCAAAATCAAGGCCTTTCAGCTATTTGTCTCGTTTCAAACCATCCTCTCACCGGTAAGCGCTCAGCACCTCCCGCAGACCATTGATCGCATCCCCTGAAGGGGCGGCTCCGGCAATACCGCGCAACAGGAAGCGGTCCCGAGCGTCGCTGCCGACAGTGTCGATTTCAAGTTCACAGGGGAACAGAGAGAAAAGGGCGAAACACTTGAGAACCTTCTTTAAAAATCCGATTTTGTCGGCCCCCTGGACTTCGACCCAGACACCGCTCCCCCCGCTTTCGGCAGGCCGAAACTGACAGTCGGACAACTTCAGGTCGTCAGACTCCGGGATCGCTTGCGTTTCACGGAGAAACGACAGGTAATCGAGGTCCCTCGGATCACCGGCCCGCGGATCCATCTCGATCTCGAAGTCGGCCTCCCATTGGGCGGCCCGAACCCTGCGGGCATGCCCCCTGACGATACTGACCTGCTGACCGGAGAGACCTGCGGAAAGACGCGCCAGCCAGCCGGGGGTGAACTGTCCGGTGACACCGAGGCGGTAAAGACCGGGTGCGAGTTGCAGGATGGAAAAACCGGGGGCTTGCGGAAGTTCCTCGGCGGAGGTCTGAAAGGATGTTGCTGTGACTGCCAGGGACATATTGGGTGAACTCCTTTTACGTGGGATTGAAGTGGTGCCGCCAGATACTGCAAACGGCCTGCCAAAACATTAGAAAAGGGGAAGTGCTTGATTTTACTTATTACCTTGGTCTTTTAGGAGACTTTCACGCCGGAACATGCTCAAAAAAAAGGCGCCAAGTTGTAGGATTACACACTGAGGGAGGGGGGGAGGAAAGATTCAAAAAATCAGCTAAAGAGATGCCCTAATCAGACCGGGCAAAGACTCGGACGTCAGCCTTGGCCCATAGCAGTTTCTAACCAATTATTTCCGCTTCACATTGCCTGGCTTCATTTTTCGGTTCCGTCCTGAACTCGCGCCGCCGCACTCACTCCGGCCAGGTAACCGGTCGACCAACAGACCTGCAGGTTGAATCCCCCGGTCGGACCGTCCAGGTCGAGCACTTCTCCGGCAAAATAGAGGTTATCAACCAGCTTCGAGCGCATCGTCCTCATATCAATCTGCTTCAGGTCGATGCCACCACGGGTAATAATCGCTTTGCCGAAACCGTCGCAACCGGTGACCTGCAGCCGCAGTTCCTTGAACAGCTTGAGCAGACGGAGCCGTTCCTCACGGGTCACGGAGTGGCACTTCTTTTCCGGATCGATTTCTGAGAGCTTGATGAAAAGAGGGATCAGCGCTTTCGGCAGCAGGCCACCGAGGGCGTTGCGAAAATCCTTGTTGGCATGTGCCGTCAATTCCCGCTGCAATCGCTTGTCGAACAGCGACGGATCGACCGCCGGCTTGAGATCGAGAACGAGTGACACCCCGCCGTCCTTCAAAGCCAGCCGGGTGCGGTTACTCAAATCGAGGACAATCGGTCCGCCGATCCCGTTGCGGGTGAAGAACACCTCGCCGAAACGCTGCTCGAGGAGTTTCCCCTCCTGCATCAGGCGAAGCTCGACGTTCCTCAGATT
Source organism: Desulfuromonas sp. (assembly GCA_002868905.1). GTDB lineage: Bacteria > Desulfobacterota > Desulfuromonadia > Desulfuromonadales > Geothermobacteraceae > BM304. Next base: position 24,692 of record PKUA01000049.1, on the reverse strand, counting down.
GAGGTCGGACACCTCGCCGGTCCAGGTTTCAGCGAGGCGAATGGCAGTCAGCGCCGGTTCCGGTTCGACGACCTCGTGGCCGAGCTCCCGGGCCCAGCGATAGCCGTCACCGGTACAGCCTGTTTCACGATAAGAGAGCCCGCCGGTCGTTACCAGGACGCACCTCCCACGGAAGATGCCCGAGGGTGTTTCCACGGCGGCAATGCTTGAGCCATCCCTCACCAGACGCCTCACTTCGCAACTGCAGCGTACCGCCACCCCGGCTTCGACAAGAAAACTCTCCAACAGTTTCTGCACGTCACGGGCATCGCCGCGGGTCGGGAAGACCCGCTCGCCCCGTTCCACGGTCAGAGGCAATCCCCGCCGGGTGAAAAAATCGATGATGTCCTGCACCCCGTGGGCATATAGGGCGGTCAACAACGCCTTGCCGCCCGAACCGAAGTGGCCAGAGAACTTCCTGACATCCGGTTCGTTGTTGGTGACATTGCAGCGCCCCTTGCCGGTAATGAGAATCTTGGCGCCGCAGCGCCGGTTCTTCTCCAGCAGCAGCACCCGGGCCCCGGCCAGGGAGGCATGCCCGGCGGCAAACATTCCGGCGGGTCCTCCGCCTATGACAATCAGGTCAAACGTATCCATTCCGCTCTTCTTTCTTGATTCAGGTAATGCATTATCGTCCGAGAGCGACGGAAAGTCCATGTTCCCGCGACAAACGAAAAATTTCCCGTTCGGAGCAAACCGCTTGACATTGAAAACCGCATACCGTAAAACGGAGTGAACGCTCACTCCGGAGGCTGTATGGAAGCGACTGACAAACGAACGGCGATTCTCAAGGCCGCCCTGGAATTGTTCGCAGAAAACGGATTCCATGGCGCGCCAACATCACTGCTGGCCGAAAAGGCCGGAGTCGGGGTCGGCACCATCTACCGTTATTTCAAGGACAAGGACCAATTGATTCGTGAACTCTATCGTGAGTTGCACGACGACGCCAAGACGAAGGTTTTCACCGAATCAACGTCCGGCCTGCCGATCCCCGAACGCTACCTCCGCATGTCGAGTCGCCTGCTCCGGTTTTTCCTGGAGAATCCGGCGGAATTCCGTTTCCTGGAGCAGTATTATTTCTCCCCGTATTACAGCGAAGACGCATGTGAAGCACCGGAAGAGTACGAAACGCTGCAACAGCTCCTCCTGAAGGGACAAACCGAACAGATCATCAAGGATGCACCGATGGAAGTACTGCTGGCCCTGACATTCGGACCGCTCAGCTCACTGGCCCGGGAGAGTATCTACCGAAACCTGAAAGTTGACGAGGATATGATTCGCCAGGTGGTGCAGGCGTCCTGGGACGGATTGAAACGCTAACCCGCAGACAGCAGACATCATTCAATATGCCAATCATTGTCAGTCAGTCACACCCCGTCGCCGACACGCCAAATCGGACTGACTATTCACTCCGAAAAGGGATTTTCTAATGTTGAAGCAACAACGTACGTTGAATCGTTCGAAAGTCACGACCTCCGCCTGGCGCAGGCTTCTCTGGCAGGGGGGTTTTTTCGGCCTGTTTCTGGCGAGCGTCATCATCCTCTCGCTCCCCCCGAACGGGGCGGCCGAAGAGAAAGGTAAGCCGGCGGCCGGCGGCAAACCAAACGGGATGCCGGTCGAAGCGGTCCAGGTAGCCACCTCCCCCCTCACCCGGGAGTTGACAGCCGTCGGCACGCTGCAGGCGGATGAAGCAGTCGTCCTCGGCGCAGAGATCGCCGGGCGGATCTCCATGGTCGCTTTCAATGACGGGGAACCGGCCAAGAAGGGGCAGGTCCTGCTCCGCCTCGACGACTCGGTTCTGAAAGCGGAACTCGACCGGGCCAAGGCCAGCCTCGGGCTCAGTCAGGCTAATTACAAACGGGCCGAAACCCTGTTGAAAGATCATGCCATCTCCAAGCGGGAGCGGGACGAAGCGTACGCCAAGTGGCAGCTGGACGAAGCGACGGTACGTCTTGCCGAGGCGAACCTGGCCAAGACGGTCATCCGCGCTCCGTTTTCCGGAAGACTCGGTCTGCGCAACGTCAGCCCCGGCGGCTACCTCAAGCCGGGCGATGAGATCGTCAATCTGGTCGCGACCGACCCGATCAAGGTCGACTTCCGGGTGCCGGAGAGTTTCGCCGGGCAGGTCAGGGTCGGCCAGACGCTTGACCTGATCGTCGATGCCGTGCCGGGGACAAAGTTCCCGGGCAAGGTGGTCGCGATTGCTCCCCAACTCGACACCAGGGGACGCAGCCTGCTGCTCCGGGCACGGGTGGCCAACGACGACCAGATTCTCAGCCCCGGGATGTTTGCCCGGGTCGCGCTGATCCTGGAACAGAAGCAGGCAGCATTGATGATCCCGGAGGAGGCTTTAATGGCCAAGGGGGCACAGCAGCTCGTCTACAAGGTGGTCGAAGGGAAAGTCGAGGTATCCCCGGTCGAGATCGGGTTGCGCCGTAAGGGGCAGGTCGAAATTCTCTCCGGCCTCTCCGCGGGGGAAACGGTCATCACCGCCGGCCACCTCAAGGTTCGACCGGGCATGCCGGTCATGGTCCTGCCGCAAAAGGACTCGACTGAAAAACCAGGGAAGGGAGAGGGCTGACAGATCATGGTACTTTCCGATCTCTCCATTAAACGTCCCGTTCTCGCGACGGTCATGAGTCTGGTCATCGTCCTGCTCGGGATCATCTGCTATCAGCGGATCTCGGTGCGCGAATACCCCAATATCGACGAGCCGGTGGTCAACGTCGAGACCAGCTACCCGGGGGCTTCGGCCGAAATTATCGAATCCCAGATCACCCAACCACTCGAGGAAAGCCTCGCCGGAATCGACGGGATCGAACTGCTGACTTCCATCTCCCGCCCGGAGAGGAGCCAGATCACCGTCAAGTTCCGACTCAGCCGCAACCCGGATGAAGCGGCCAACGATGTGCGTGACCGCGTATCCAGGGTGCGGGGACAGCTGCCGGATGAGATTACCGAACCGGTCATCAGCAAGGTTGAGGCCGACGCCCAGCCGACCATCTACCTTGCCTTCTCTTCGAGCCAGCACACCCCCCTGGAAATCACCGATTACGCCGACCGCTATGTCAAAGACCGCCTGCAGAACATCAACGGCGTCTCCAACGTCATGATCCTCGGCGAGCGCCGTTACGCCATGCGGCTCTGGCTCGACCCGGCTCGACTGGCCGCCTTCAACATGACGCCGCAGGATGTCGAGGATGCCCTGCGGCGACAGAACGTCGAGATCCCCTCCGGACGGATCGAGTCGACCGAACGGGAATTCACCGTCCTCTCGGAAACCGACCTGCGCACCCCGGACGAGTTTGAAGGGATGATCCTGCGGAACAGCGACGGGTACATGGTCCGGTTGCGGGATGTAGGTCGGGCCGAACTCGGCGCCAAGGACGAGCGGCGCGTGGTCCGCTTCAAGGGGGAACCGGCCGTCGCTCTCGGGGTGGTCAAGCAGGGCACAGCCAACCCGCTCGATATATCGACCGACGTTCGGGCGATGCTACCGAAAATCGCGACCGACCTGCCGGACGGCATGGAGGTGCGGATCGCCTACGACCGCTCGGTCTTCATCGACCGATCGATCAAGAACGTCTACAAAACGATCGGCGAGGCGGTCATCCTGGTCATCCTGGTCATCTACTTTTTCCTGCGATCCCTCCGTTCGACCCTGATTCCGTTGGTCACCATCCCGGTCTCACTGATCGGCTCGTTCGCCATCATGTTCGCCCTCGGTTTCTCGGTTAACAACCTGACCCTGCTGGCGATGGTGCTCGCCATCGGCATGGTGGTCGATGACGCCATCGTCATGCTGGAGAATATCCACCGCCACATCGAGGCTGGGGTGCCGAAAATGAAAGCGGCCTTCCTCGGCAGCCGGGAGATCGCCTTCGCGGTCATCGCCATGACCCTGACTTTAGCCGCAGTCTACGCACCGATCGGCTTCATGGGAGGACGTACCGGGCGACTCTTCACCGAATTCGCCCTGACCCTGGCCGGAGCGGTGCTGGTCTCCGGTTTCGTCGCCCTGACCCTCTCACCGATGATGTGCTCCAGGCTGCTGCAGCACAAGGAGCAACATTCAGCCCTTTACAACCTCATCGAAAAGCTGATCAACGGCATGACCGAGGGGTACCGCCGATTGTTGCGCGCTTCCTTGCGGGGGAGCGTGGTGGTCCTCCTGCTTGCTATCGGCGTCGCCGCTTCGGCCTGGTTCCTGTTCGGCACCCTCAAGTCGGAGCTGTCGCCGACCGAAGACCAGGGAACGGTCATCGGCGTCGGCATCGCACCGGAAGGGTCGACCGTTGACTACACCGACAGGTACGCCCGGATGATGGAGAAGGTCTACGCAAGCACTGAGGACATCGAGCGCTACTTCGTGGTGACCGGGTTCCCGGTCGTCTCGCAGATTATCTCCTTCTCCGGTCTCAAGCCCTGGGAGGAACGGGAACGGACCCAGCAGGAGATCGTCAAGGAGCTGCAGCCGAAGCTCTACGGCGGCATCCCCGGCGTCATGGCGTTCCCTCTCAACCGCCCGCCCCTCGGACAGAGCGCCCTGGCCAAACCGGTCCAGTTCGTTATCCAGACCAACGCCTCCTACGACGAACTGCAGAAAATGACCGATGCGGTCATGGACGAAGCGCGCCAGTGGCCAGGCTTCATCAACCTCGACTCCGACCTGAAGCTGAACAAGCCACAGCTTTCGGTCCGGGTCGACCGGGAGAAAACCGTCGACGTCGGCGTCAACGTCGAGAGGGTCGGTCGTACCCTGGAGACCATGCTCGGTGGCCGCCAGGTGACCCGCTTCAAGCGGGAAGGGAAACAGTACGACGTCATCGTCCAGATCGAAGAGTCGGAACGGAGCACCCCATCCGATCTTTCATCCATCTACGTTCGGGGCAACCAGGGGGAGATGGTACAACTCTCCAACCTGGTCAAGGTCGAGGAAACCGTCGCGCCGAAAGAGCTCAATCACTTCAACCAGCTCCGCGCCGTCAAGATCACCGCCAGCCTTGCCCCCGGCTATGTCCTCTCCGACGGGCTGAAACGGTTGGAAGAGATTGCCGCGCGGGTCCTCCCCGGCAACGCCGTGACCGACTACGATGGTCCGTCCCGGGAATTCCGGGAATCGAGCGCGAGCCTTTACGTCACCTTCCTGCTCGCTCTCGGATTCATTTACCTGGTGCTGGCTGCGCAGTTCGAAAGCTTCAGAGACCCGTTCATCATCATGCTCTCGGTCCCCCTCAGCATCGCCGGGGCTCTAGGCGCCCTCTACCTGACCGGCAACACCCTCAACGTCTACAGCCAGATCGGCCTGGTGACCCTGGTCGGGCTGATTACCAAACACGGCATCCTGATTGTCGAGTTTGCCAACCAGCTGCAAGAGCAGGGGAAGTCCAAGTTCGACGCCGTGATCGAATCGGCCGCCCTCCGGCTCCGCCCGATCCTGATGACGACCGGGGCAATGGTGCTCGGGGCGGTTCCGCTCGCCTTTGCAGAGGGTGCCGGAGCCGAAAGCCGTCAGGCGATCGGCTGGGTCATCGTCGGCGGCATGTCCCTCGGGACCATCCTGACCCTGTTCGTCATCCCGACGGTTTACCTGTTGCTCGCCCGTCGGCGGACCGGCCACGAAGAGAGTGATTCATCGACTTATGACTCCGATTCCCTGGAGGCCTGAATGATGACCGGGGAGCAGAGCCTGTCGCCACCAGCCGAGCCGGGGGCTGTGAAGTTCCCGTTGGCCGGATTTCTCCAAAGGCAGGAGTTGGAGATTCTCAAGGGATATGTCAACTGGCAACAAATCCCCAAGGGGGGGATTCTCTGGCAACAGGGGGAGACTGACGGTCGTGTCGCTCTGATCATTCAAGGCCGGGCCAAAATCACCAAGGAGATGAACATCCCGGGCCACCCGTTGGTCATCGGGCTGTTCGGACCCGGCTCCCTGGTCGGGGACCTCTCTTTCTCCAATGAAAGCGGCAGCATGACCTCGGCCCGGGCCGTCGAAGACATGACCCTGGTCATACTTCGCCGCGAAAACTTCGATTCCCTCGCAATCGAGCACCCGACCCTGGCGAACCATATCCTCAATGAACTACTGAGCAGAATGGCCGAGCAACTGCGCCATGCCTACGAAAGACTGACCGCCATTTTCTGAACCGAGTCCGGAGACTGTCTCCGCAAGTGAGCAGCCCGGCATCCGTGCAAGGTGACATGTATGTTTCGATTTCCCTTTTATCTGCTGCTGACCGTTTTTGTATTGTCCGGGTGTATGGTCGGCCCGACCTACCAACCGCCGCAACCGGAGATGCCGGCATCGTTTCAGCCGACAGGACCCTGGCGGGTGGCCGTACCGAAAGCCCACCTCCCACGGGACGGCTGGTGGCGGGTGTTCAATGATCCCGAACTGGACCGCCTGGAAATACGAGCCATGGCTGACAACCCCGAGCTGCAGATCATTCTGGCGCGGGTTGCACGGGCCCGTGCAGGTGTCTCAACCAGCGAAGCCGGACGATACCCACGTCTCGACCTGAACCCGCTGGCAAGCCGCAGTCGCACCGCCAGAGACTTTTCCGGCAGCGACCACGGCACCGTCTCCTCGTTTTTCGACCTCCCCCTCGACCTCGGTTATGAAATCGATCTCTGGGGCAGGGTCCGGCACACGATCGAGGCGGCCGAAGCGAATCTCGAAGCGGGGATGGCCGACTACCAGGGTGCCCTGCTCAGCCTGCAAGCCGAAGTCGCCCGGGCCTGGTTTTCTCTCCGAACCCTCGACAGTGATGCAGCCCTGCTGGCAAAAACCATCGAGCTTCGTCAAAAAAACCTGGAGTTGATTCAGAGTCGCTACGACGCAGGGGAAACCAGCAAACTCGACCTTGAACGGGCCAGGACAGAGCTTTCCATCGCCCAGGCCGAGACCGAAGCCGTCGCCCGCCACCGGGACGAACTTGTCCATACCCTCGCCGTCCTGATAGGAGAGCAGGCAACCGGTTTCGACGTAGCGGAAAAGCCTCTCGATCTCGATGTCCCCGCGGTCGCACCGGACATCCCCTCAAGCCTGCTGGAACGACGTCCCGACATCGCCGCCGCCGAACGGCGGATGGCAGCAGCCAATGCCGGTATCGGCCTCGCCCACGCCGCCTTCTACCCGGAGATTCGACTGTTCGGCAACATCGGTTTCCAGAGTGCGACCATCGGCGACCTGTTCGAGTGGGACAACCGGACATGGGGGCTCGGGCCTTCGGTCTCCCTGCCGATTTTCGACGGCGGACGTAACCGGTCGAACCTGCAGCGAGCCGAGGCCGCCTGGAACGAGATGGCTGCCGCCTATCGCCAGAAAGTCCTGCTCGCCATCGGCGAAGTCGAGATCGGCCTCTCCAGCCTGCACTACCTCGAACGCCAGGCCGCCTTTCTCAACGCAGCGGTTGCATCCTCCCGCAGCGCCGCAGAACTAAGCCGCAAACGTTACCGCGCCGGGCTGGTCAGTTACTTTGAGGTCGTCGACACGGAACGCACCCTGCTCTCCGCGGAACGTCAGTCCGTCAGCACGCTTGGACAACAACTCGAATCGACGATTTACCTGGTCAAGGCCCTGGGAGGCGGATGGGACGAAATCGACGGCAGCCCGACCAGCCACCGGCAGACAATTCCTTGACCGAAGCCGGGCCGTTAAGATTAAAACCCTTGCCATTCACTTGCAGAAGGTGTATAAGCTCTAACCTGATTTAATGCCTAGATTTGACTGCCCGTTTTGGAGCCCAACATGAACCGACTGATTCAAGTGGAGACCACAGACGGTCGCATCTGCCGCATGGCACCGCGAGCTCTCGACCTGTTTCTGTCCAAAAACAGGGTCGCCCGTTTCAGACGCTCCAACGGCTGGGTCACGGTCGGCCTCGACCCGATTCGCGGCACTGGGAACTCCCGCTATTACCATGGGCCGAATCGGCGCGCCGCCTGAATCCACTCTATAACCTTCCAAATGAAACGGGCCGACACCATAAGGTGTCAGCCCGTTTTTCTTTGTAAACGAATTATTTCACCTTCGGCGGATAAGCGTCGAGAATGGCTCGGACAGCGGCGGGAATCTGCGACTGCAGCTGCGACGCATCAGTAACCGCGTCCGATATGGAACCGCGCCAGACCAGGTTTTTGGTCCGGGCGTCGATCATTTCTATCAACAGCGTACCACGTGCCAGGGAACGACCTGTCCACTCTCCGCTGTCATCCTGGCTCCAACGCCAGGCATAACTGTAACCACTTTTCCCGGGTTCGGACGAAACCGCCTGCTCGAAATTCCCGCGGTAGTTAACCAGCAGGTCGGGGCTCTTCATCGCCAACCGCATCCCCTTCCGCTCGAGCTCCTTGGTCACGGCACGGCGCACGAAACTGTCGGTGAGATCGGCACCGATCAAGGCATCGGTCACAATCGGTTTTCCGTCCAGCCATTGCCAGGTCTGGTAGTTGGCAAATATTGCCGTCCAGTCATAACTCACGTTCTTTTTCGGCGGAGAGGCACAACCGGCAACCAAGATAATGGCGATGCCGGCCAGCAATAGGCGTTTCAACATGGGAAGACCCTCCTTGCATGGGATATGGTCAAAGTATAGCAAACCATTCGAGGTTTCCATGCCAAGGTTTCAAATAAGCGGATTGATTCTGGAAAAGCCGGCAAAAGACCGCTATGCTATTTGGACATGAACTGTTTCAGCTCAAATCTCCCCCCCCGCTGACGCTAGCGGATGAACAGGCGATGCAGATGTCATGAGCAGGACAGACACAGCGCAACTCACTCTTTCCCACGACAACGAGAACGCCCTGGTTGCGGACCTCGGCGGATGCTGGCGCCTCGAGTCGTCCCTCCCCGGCCTGAATGAGCTTTCACAGCGTCTGCAGACCGGGGCGGTGAAAAGAGTCGTCTTCCGGGGGAAGGGCATCTCAGCCTGGGATTCGACCCTGCTCGCCTTTCTGGTCAAAGCCGCCGAGACGTGCCACCAGGCGGGGCTCTCCCTCGATTTTCGAGATTTCCCCGACGGCGTAGAGCGACTGCTGAAGCTGACGCAAACCCCTCCCCAGACAAGTTCAGCTCCAACCAAAACGGAATCAGACCATTTGTTGGTACGACTCGGCACGATCACCATCAATATCCACCGCAACTGGCTGAACGGTCTCGAATTTGCTGGCGAACTGAGCAGCTCACTGCTCAAGCTCGTTCGTGGAAAAGTCCACTTTCGGCGCAAGGATTTCCTGTTGCTGCTCGAAGGAGCGGGCGCCCAGGCGTTGCCGATCGTCACCCTGATCAGCGTACTGGTCGGCATGATCCTCGCCTTCGTCGGCGCGGTGCAACTGCGACAGTTCGGGGCCGGTCTGTTCGTCGCCGATCTGGTCGGTCTCGGCATGGCCCGGGAGATGGCGGCGATGATGACCGCCGTCATTATCGCCGGCAGGACCGGCGCCGCCTTTGCCGCCCAACTCGGCACCATGCAGGTCAACGAAGAGATCGACGCCCTGCGCACATTCGGCATCTCCCCGATGGAATTCCTGGTGTTGCCGCGAATGCTGGCGTTGATCGTGATGATGCCGCTGCTCACCATCTACAGCGCTTTTCTCGGCGTCCTTGGCGGTGGTATCGTCTCGGCCCTGATGCTCGGCATCGGTCTCCAGGCCTACTTCCTTCGTATCCAGGAATCGGTCGGTCTCGACCATTTCCTGATCGGGGTCGCCAAAGCGGCCGTCTTCGGCGTCGTGGTTGCCATGGCCGGCTGCATGCGCGGCATGCAGTGCGGGCGAAGCGCCCAGGCCGTCGGTCAGGCGACCACCGCGGCCGTGGTCAGCGCCATTGTCTGGATCGTGGTCTGCGATGCCATCATAACCCTGCTCTGCCAGACTTTCGGGATCTGACCATGGCATCGAAACATTTCGAGATCGAAGTTCGCGACTTGACCATGATGTATGACGACACAGTCATTCAGCGAGGGCTCGACTTCGCCATCGAAGCAGGCGAGGTCTTCGTCATCATGGGGGGGAGCGGCTGCGGCAAGAGTACCCTGTTACGCCATCTTATCGGCCTGCAATCCCCGGCAGCCGGAACGATCCTGTATCGAGGCGTCGACTTCTGGGACGGCTCACGGCAAATGAGGCAGGAGATTCTGCGCCGATGCGGTATCCTTTACCAGGGAGGCGCTCTCTGGAGCTCCATGTCCCTGGCGGAAAACGTCGCCCTGCCGTTGCAGGAATTCACGTCCCTAACGGCCGGGCAAATCGATGAGCTGGTCCATCTGAAACTCTCCCTGGTCGGATTGGCCGAGTTCTCCGGATACTATCCGGCTGAAATCAGTGGCGGGATGCGGAAAAGAGCCGGGCTGGCACGCGCCATGGCACTCGATCCGGACGTGTTGTTTTTCGACGAACCATCCGCCGGCCTCGATCCGGTCAGCGCCCGGCAACTCGACGACCTGATCCTCGAACTCAAGGGGGGACTCGGGACGACCATCGTCATCGTCACCCATGAGCTGGCCAGCATTTTCGCTGTTGCGGACCGGGCTCTTTTCCTCGACAGGGAGAGCAAGACCCAGCTCGCTCTCGGCCCCCCGCAACAACTACTGGAAACCTCTCGGGAAGAGCATGTTGTCCGCTTTCTGAGCCGCGGCCAGGAACCTAGCTGAAGGAGTGGAGATGAACAGGCAGGCCAACCCCAAACTGATCGGCGGCTTTGTCTTCGGGGCCGTCATTCTCTCCGTCGCCGCCCTGTTTTTCTTCGGGCGGGGCGGCCTGTTCAGCCAGAAGGAGAGCTACATCCTGTTCTTCGATCGCTCGGTCAAGGGACTGTCGATCGGGGCACCGGTCATGTTCCGGGGGGTCAGAATCGGCCAGGTTGCCGATATCACCGTTCATGTCAACCCGGACAATTACACCTTCAAGATCCCGGTTGTCATCCGGGTCGATCCGAACTCGATCGAACAGATCAACGGCGACCAGGCCACGCTCATTCGCCTGGCCCGCCCCGACGCCATGAAGGTGCTCATTGCCAAGGGGTTGCGTGCCCAGTTGCAGCTGCAGAGTCTGGTCACGGGGCAGCTCTTCGTGCAGCTCGACATGTATCCGGGAACCAGTTTCTCCATGAGCGAAGTCACCGCACCGTACCCGGAGATTCCGACCATCCCTTCAGAACTCGAGGAATTGACCCGCTCCATCGAAAACATCCCGATCGAAGAGGTGGTCAACAAACTGATGAGCACCCTGTCCGGCGTAGAAGAACTCGTTCACTCCCCAGACCTCGCCAACGCCCTTTTCAAGTTGAATCACGGCATGACCGAGTTTCGCCAGACGGTGAAAAACCTCGACTCGGGCATAAGTCGAACCCTGGAAAAACTTGACGCCACCATGACCTCGATTCGGGACCTCAGCACCTCCCTGCAGGGCGAAACCGCCCCGCTTGCTGACAGTGCCCGCCAAACATTCGCCGCGACTCAAGCAACTATGGCCCAGAGCGAGCAGGCGCTCGCCACCTTCGCGCAAACCCTGGAGGCGAACACCGAGCTCGGCTTCGAACTTCGCAAAACGCTCGAAGAGATCCGCAAGGCGGCGAGGGCTTTCAAACAACTGAGCGTAGAGATCGAGCGCCACCCGGAAATCCTGCTGCGTGGCAAAAACCCGGGAGACCAGCCATGACACCCTACCGTTATCTGTTCGTCCTGATTGCCACCCTCTTCCTCAGCGCCTGCGTCAACCTCGGCGGCGGCACCCCGGAGACCCGGCACTACCTGCTCGACTCGGTGATCGATCGTCAGCATGAGGCTACCGACACCGGCGTCGATGGTCTGCGGCAGGCCATCATCGCCATGGCGCCACTGGAACTGGCGGGATACCTTGACCGTCCCCAGGTCGTGATCAGGATCGACGGAAACCGGCTGCATCTCGCCGATTACGATCGCTGGGGCGAGCCACTTCCGGAGATGATGACACGGGTCTTGCGGGAGAATATTGTTTCACTCGGCCAGGTCGAGGCGATCGTGGACAGCCATAGTCCTCAGGCGAAAAAAGCCGATGCGGTGCTCAGGGTCACGATCAAGCGCTTCGAGGGGGTTGCCGGCAGGGAAGCGGCATTGGCGGCCCGCTACACGGTCCAGGATACGGAACAGCGAAAAATCCTGGAATCCCGGGAATTGAAACTGACCAAAGAGCTTGCGACCGGGGGACCGCAGGCACTGATCGACGCCATGAGCCGCCTCCTGGAGGAGCTGAGCTTCCGCATGGCCCGCGACCTGGCAAGTCAGGTCGGCAAGGGGAAAACGGGTCAGCAAAGCCAGAATTGACCGAAGGGATCGGCATCGAGAAATTCGATCAACCGATCGAAATCGAGCACCGGGCCGATATTCAGGCAGAGTCGCCACCCCTCGTCCCGGGGCTGCTCCAGCGACCACTGACGCAGCGCGTCGTGATAACGGAACCGCGCCACCCTCCGCTCCGGAGAGGGCTCCGGGCTGCCGCTGCTACGGCACGACAGGACAGCTCCTACCTCATCCCAGGCCCAGGACAGGGATTCACAACCCGGGCTGCCGATCTGACGGCTGTCAAGACAGAAACGGTCGAGACTTTTCTTCGCGCGCCGCCTGATCAACTCCGGCAGCTCGGGGGGATCGAGACCTGCCCCTCTCAAGGAGGACACTGAGCGCAGACCGAACGGAACAGGGTGGTCGACAGATACCGGTCGCCCCGGTCCGGCAGCAGGGTAACAATGGTGCCGCGGCTCATCTCCCGAGCGATCTGCAGGGCGCCGGCGACCGATGCTCCGCTCGACATGCCGGCGAAAATCCCCTCCTCGGTCGCCAAAAGCCGGGCGGTTTCAAAGGCCTCCTCGTCCTGAACCACGATTTTTCCGTCGAGTTCCTCCTCCCGGTAGATGCCGGGAACGATCGCCTCCTGCATGTTCTTGAGCCCCTGGACCTTGTGCCCGAGACGGGGCTCGACTCCAATCACCCGGATCGAGGAATCCTGTTCCTTGAGGAAGCGGCGCACCCCCATCAGGGTGCCGCTGGTGCCGACGCCTGTGGTAAAAACGTCGATCTCCCCGCCGGTCTGTTCCCAGATCTCCGGAGCGGTGAATTCATAATGAACCCGCGGGTTATTCGGGTTGTCGTACTGATTCGGCATGTAATAGACCTCCGGATGTTCACTGAGAATCCGGTGGGCCATTCGGATCGCCCCATCGGTCGCCTCGTTGGCCGGAGAAAGAACGACCTCGGCCCCGTAAGCCTCCAGAACCGCACGCCGCTCAAGGCTGACGCAGGCAGGCATCACCAGCTTGACCCGGTAACCGCGCGCGGCGCCGATCATCGCCAGGGCGATGCCGGTGTTCCCCGAGGTCGGTTCGAGAATGGTCTTGTCCGGGGTCAACTCCCCGCTCTGCTCGGCGCGATAGATCATCGACCAGGCCGGGCGATCCTTGACCGAACCGCCGGGGTTGTTCCCTTCGAGCTTGGCCAGGATGCGAACGTTGGGGTTCGGGTTGAGACGGCGCAACTCCACCAACGGGGTTTTGCCGATGGCCCGGATCAGGCCGTGCGCAATATCAGGCATGAACGATTCCTCCTACAATTCCCTGAACGGATTATTTACGTAACCGGTAGCTGCCGGGTCCAATCAAAAACAGGCTCAGAAACAGGATACAGCTCTCGATCGCATGGGATGCCCCGAGCAGACCGTCCCCCCGGCCGAAATGCATGTTGGCGGCAACCGTCATGGTAAAAGCGAGCAACAGACAGGCCGGCCGGAAAAACAGGCCGAGCAGCAGGAACAGACCACCAACCGTCTCGGTCGTTGCGGCACAAAAACCCCAGAACGTCGGCAAAAAATCGACCCCGAGGTAGACCATCGCCCTGCCCACCTGCTCCCACCTGGCAGGACCGCCAATCAATTTCGGCAGACCGTGAACCACGAACATCACCCCGATGCCGATCCGGAGCAGCAACAACCCTTCATCGCGATACTTGTCGGGAAACCGCCAGGCCATGACTTCATCCTTTCAGATCAAATGATGCCGTGCAGAGGTCCGCCCTTCACCCCGAGCTGATCAACCTTCGCTTCGATCTCAGGAAGTTCCTCGAGCGGCGGGGCGTGATGCGCCTTAAGCCGGGCGTCGATCACCAGCGGACCTTCGCACCCCCAGTGTTTGTCACGGATCTCAGCTCCGACGCCGTCGATATCGACCGCCGGATCGGAGCGGGTAAAGACCGTCCAGAGGAAATCCTCTGCGGAACGTGCCACGAACACCGGGTCGTCCACCAGCACCACCATCCGGAATCCGGCCGGGGCCCCGAGCCTCTCCATGCCGCGGCAGAACTTGTTCAAGACCGGGTCATCCCCGTGAGGCGGGGAACTCCACGCCGGGGCCTGAACCGCCAGAACTCCGGGAAACGGGATCTGCGGATTGGTGAACCCCTCCGGAAGACGAAAATCACCCGGCAAAACCGTCGCGAGTTCCCGTCTCGGCTCGCCGACCGCGGCGATGACCAGCTTGGAACCCTGATTGAGCCCGCGCCCCGAGTAATCGAGGGTGTCGATGGTGGTCCGGGTCTGGAAGTGGAGGTCGCGTCGCCAGTCGACCCGCTCGAGCATGAAGCGGAGAAAATCAGTCACGTGGTGCAGGTCGGGGGGCTGGTCGCCCCGGTTGGCGATCCAGAGGTACTTGGCGAGAGAGAGCTGCCCCTGGCCGAGAATGGCATTCGCCTGGGTCAGCAGCTCCTGCGGACGTTCCGTCTTGTCATACGGGGTGTAACGCTCGCTGCCAACCGCCAGCAGCAGGGGATGAACACCGGCGGCATCGACCGCATGCACGGCATGCACGCCGGGCAGCACGCTCGGAATCAACTCACCGGTCAATTCGTGAATGAAGGTACCGAAGCTGGTGTCCTCCTGAGGGGGGCGGCCGACCGTGGTGAAGAGCCAGATCGCATTCGGGCGGTGATAGACCCGCTCGACCCGGAACACCGGGAAATCGTGACCGAGGCTATAATATCCGAGATGATCGCCGAACGGCCCCTCTCTTTTCACCGTGTCACCGTCGAGCCAGCCGCTCAGGCAGAAATCCGCTTCCGCCGGCATCGGCAAACCGTTGCAGGCGGTCACCAGGCGAATGCGACGATTACCGAGCAGGCCGGCAAAGGCGAGTTCCGGCATCCCTTCCGGCAACGGCATGACCGCCGCCACGGTCATGGCCGGCGGACCGCCGACAAAGACGTTGACCGGCAACGGCTTGCCCGCCTGCAGAGCCTGGCGATGATGCACGGCGATACCGCGGTGGATCTGGTAATGCATCCCGGCCTCGCACGGGGACCGGTAATCATTCCCGCTGATCTGCACCCGGTACATGCCGAGATTGGAGTGGCGCCACCCCGGCGTGACAGGGTCCTCGGTATAGACCTGCGGCAGAGTGATGAACGCACCGCCGTCCCGGGGCCAGGAAACCAGCTGAGGCAACTCCGGCAGAGTGGTTGAGTTTTCGAGGATTGGGCCTTTTCCGGATCGACGGGGGAACAGGTTCTTGACCACCAGGGGGAGTTTCGCAGCCGCCAGCGGATGACGGAGAAGCTCGCGCGGATCGATTTTCGCGCGCACCAGGGTTTCGAGTCCAGGAAGGGCGTCCCGAAACAGGAAACGGGTCCGCTCCAGGGTCCCGAACAGGTTGCCGAGCATCGGAAAACGGCACCCCTTGACACGATTAAACAGCAGGGCCGGCCCGCCAGCCCGGTAAACCCGGCGTTGGAGGACACCCGCTTCAAGGAACGGATCGATTTCCTGCTCGATTCTGCGCAGATGTCCCGACCGTTCCAGGTCGGCGACCGCCTCGTTAAGATTAAGATATCCCATGCGTCCTCCGCTGCCGGAGCATCATAACCGAGGCGGCACTTTGAAACAACAATCATCCTCCCGGCACCGCCTCCGGGAAACAGATGAAAAATCGGTCAACAACCCTCCTTCTCGACCCATCGCTCCGGCTATATCACTGTAGTCTATGCTACTTTTCCGCAATACCGACTTGCGCCGAACCAATACTACGGCATACTAATGCAGAAACCATCAGATCTTCCTGGCAAGCGGACCACTGGGAAGATGGCCCGATCGTTATGTCGACATGGGGTGTTTCAGGAGGGATTCTCGGCATGGATTATTCGTTTTCGAATACACATAGCTCCGCGTTTATCCTGCAATTGTCGGAACCGGCCATCCTGCTCGATCAGCATGGCCACGTGCAACGGGCCAACCCGGCCATGGAACAATTCCTAGGCCTGTCCGGGCAGGCGATCCTCGGCTTGCCGCTTCTCAGCCTGATCCATCCTTATGACCGTCTCGCCAACGAGAACGCGCTGAAGGCCCTCTGGACGGGGCGCCGCAAGCAATTCAAGCACGAACTCTGCCTGACCTTCGGGCATGATCGACTCATCCAGGTCCTGCTCGAGGGGACCCTGCTCTCCAACCCTGACCATGTTTCCCATAGCACCCTGGTGGTGTTTCGGGACCTGACCGACCAACGAAGCGCCGTCATCGTCGAACGGTTGAACGCCCTGATGGACTACCACCGGGTGACCGGCTGGGCCCAGGCCCACCTGATGCGGGACCGAATTCAGCAGGTGCTACGCCGGAGCGAGTATCGCCGATGCCGTTCCGCGCTTCTGCTGCTCGGTTTCGGTCCGGACCAGGACGCAACTGCGGTCAGCAGTATTTTCAGGGATAAACGCAACCTGATCAATTTCGCCGAACGGATGGAACTGGTCTTGCGCAAGGACTGCTCCATCGGACACGACGGCCAAAACCAATGGTGCATTATCATCGAGGATGCTAATTCGACTTACCCGCTGGCGAGGTGGCTGCAGCATCTGCTTCGAACCTGCCGGGAAGCGATGGACAACATCGCGCACCACGAGGAGATCCAGCCCTATATCGGGCTGTCTATCTACCCGGACAATGGCCGCCAATACGAGGAGCTGCTCGCCGCCGCCGCCAAGGCGCTGCGAGGGGCAAGACAATCGGACCAGGCCGGTTTTCAATTTGCCGGCGCCGAACAGCAGGTGCTCGCCCTGGCTCGGCTGAAACGGGGAGAGGAGCTGCGACGCGCCCTGGACAGGCAGGAATTTACACTCTTCTACCAACCGGTCATCGACCTGAAAACCCGGACCGTCAGGAGCGTCGAAGCGTTACTCCGCTGGCAGCATCCCGAACTCGGGCTGCTTCTCCCCGACACCTTTATCCGTGACCTCGAAGAGGCGGAGATGCTGGAGCCTGTCAGTCACCAGATCCTCCTGCAGGCTTGCCGTCAGATCAGGCTCTGGCGCAAAACCATGGGAGATCTTTGTCTCTCCATCAACGTTTTCCCGCAGATGTTCGTGCAGCCCGAATTTCCCGAAGTGATCGACCGGGCTCTCGAAGGATCGGGACTGACTGCGGATGCGCTGCAGTTGGAGATAACGGAAACCACGCTGATCAAGGCGTTACAGGTCGCACCGGAACATTTCGATGCCATGCAGACCAGGGGGGTGAAGATCGCCATCGATGATTACGGGACCGGGATCTCGTCCCTTACCCAACTGCACCGGGCCGCGATCCGCACATTGAAAATCGACGGTCGGATGATCGGGACACTCCCACAGTCCGAGTTGACCGCGACCATCGCCACGGCGATCCTCGGCACAGCCCGTCACTGCAATTACGACGTCGTAGCGGAAGGGGTCGAAACGGAAGAGCAGTTCACCTTTCTGCAAGGGCTCAACTGCCAACAGCTGCAGGGTTTCTATCTCGCCTGCCCGATGCCGCCGGAGCAGTTCTCCTCCTGGGACGGTCGCCCGGGCTTGTTCCACTAGCTCGATTGACCTGGCTCTCAGGGTGTCATTCAGCTGCTGTTTCGACCTGCTCCAACAGCCTGCGGGCGGCAAGACGCAACCCGTCACTGATGGTCGGGTAAACGTGGACACTCTCTGCCAGGTCGGCAGCGGTCAGGCCGAAGCGGATGGCGAGCATCGCCTCGTGGATGATATCGGCCGCACGCGGCGCCAACAGCTGGCAACCGAGCAGGCGCCCCCCCTTGCGTTCGGCGCAGAGCAGGATTCCCCCGCGCCGCTCACCGAGGACATGGGCTTTCGGCACATCCTCGAGATCGAGGAACCCTTCCACCGCATCGTGCCCCTCTTTTTGGGCGGCCTCCAGGTCCATGCCGACCGTGGCGAACTCCGGATCGACGAACACCGCCATCGGCGACAGACGGTGATCGACGGTCCGGACTTCGTGCCCGGCGAGCATGTTCGCCACTGCGACTTCGGCATCGAGCTCCCCGGCCGGAGCGATCAAGGGAGGCCCGGTGACATCCCCCGCCGCCCAGATACCGGCGGCGCTGGTCGAACAACCGGCATCGACCCGGATAAAACCGGCGTTATCGAGATCGACGCCGGCCTGTTCCAGGCCGATTCCGCCGGTGGCGGGGACGGTGCCGACAGCCTGCATGAAGCGCTCGGCGCAGATGCCGATCGGCGCCTCGGCAACCCGGGCATAAACGCAAACTCCCTGCGGGCGGCCCGCGACCCGCTCCGTCTCCACTTCGGTGAAGACCTGGACCCCCTCCCGATGCAGCATCTCCCGGAAAATCCCGGTCAATCGCGGATCGAACTCACCGAGCAGTCGGTCCCCCCGCTCCAGGATCGTCACCTGTGTCCCGAAGCGGGCGAACATCTGCCCCATCTCCAGGGCGATCACCCCGCCGCCGAGGATCACCAGCGACTTCGGAAAGCAGGGGAGATGCAAGGCGCTGTAACTGGTCAGGTAATCGACCGCCTCCAGACCGGGCAGCTTGGCGACCCGCGGAAAACCGCCGACCGCAACCAGGAACCGCTCCGAGCGGATCGTTTCGGCCCCGACCTGGAGTTCCCGGTTGGAAAGGAAAGTACCATGCCCACGGAGGATCTTGATGTTCGGATACGCTTCGATTTCCTGCTGGTAATTGCGCCGCCGGATGGTATCGACGGCGGTCCGCTTGAGCTGCATCAGGGTCGGGCAGTCCGGATCACCGGAGTGGATGGAAAGACCCCACGCCGCGGCCCGCCGCGCCGCGTGGAACATCGCCGCCTTGTCGATCAGGGTCTTGCTCGGCACACAGCCCCAATTGACGCAAGTGCCGCCGACCTGCCCCTGCTCGACCATCAGCACCTTGGCCCCCTCGCGTGCCGCCTTTTGCGCCCCGGCCATGGCTGTGGTCCCCGAACCGAGGATGACAATGTCGAACTGACTGATCATGGCCGCTACCGTTCCTTCGTCTGTTGGGTGTTGAGCAAGCTCCCCATCATTGTATCAGGCGGGACGGATTTGACACCGTCGCTTCCGATTCAGCGCAGGGCCAGCTCGCGCTTTTCCAGCACCAGCATTTTGTCGCGCAGCTCGGCAGCCTTTTCGAATTCGAGATCGGCCGCCGCCGCCAGCATCTCCTGCTTCAACGCCTTGATCCCCTCGCGCAGCTGCTCCGGGTCGTTGCCGTACTCGGCCTCACCTTCCGCCACCAGCGGCAGTTCGGCATAATCCTTCTCAGCGATGTCGTCGAGGATGCTGCGCAGCGATTTCTTCACGCTCTGCGGGGTGATGTTGTGCTCCTCGTTATAGGCGAGCTGCACGGCGCGGCGGCGTTCGGTCTCGTCGATACAGGCCTGCATCGAGCGGGTCACCCTCTCGGCATACATGATGACCCGGCCGTCGACGTTCCGCGCCGCGCGGCCGCAGGTCTGGATCAGGGAGCGGGCGGAGCGGAGGAACCCCTCCTTGTCGGCGTCGAGGATGGCGACCAGGGCGACCTCCGGGATGTCGAGCCCCTCTCGCAGCAGGTTGATGCCGACCAGCACGTCGAACTCCCCCTTGCGCAGGTCGCGAAGGATCTGCATCCGGGTGACCGTATCGATGTCGGAGTGGAGGTAACGAACCCGGATGCCGAGTTCCTCGAGGTAGCCGGTCAGGTCCTCGGCCATCCGCTTGGTCAGGGTGGTGGCGAGCACCCGGTATCCCTGCGCGACGGTGATACGGATCTCCTCGATCAAATCGTCGACCTGCTCCCGGGCCGGGCGGACCTCGATCGGCGGGTCGATCAGGCCGGTCGGGCGGACGATCTGCTCGACCACCACCCCTTCGGCCTTCTCCAACTCGTAGTCGGCAGGGGTGGCCGAGACGTAGACCGTCTGAATCCCCTTCGCCTCGAACTCCTCGAACTTCAGCGGGCGGTTGTCGAGGGCGCTCGGCAGCCGGAAACCGTAATTGACCAGGGTCTCCTTGCGCGAGCGGTCGCCGCGGTACATGGCGCCGACCTGGCTGACCGAAACGTGGCTCTCGTCGATGAACAGCAGGGCATCGTCCGGGAAGTAGTCGAACAGGGTCGCCGGGGCGGTCCCAGCCGTGCGACCGTCGAGGTAGCGGGAGTAGTTCTCGATCCCCTGGCAGTAGCCCATCTCCTCGATCATCTCGATGTCGAACAGGGTCCGCTGCTCGATCCTCTGCGCCTCGAGCAACTGGTTGTTACCCCGGAAGAACTGGATCCGCTCGCACAGTTCATCCTGGATCTCACCGATCGCCCGATCAAGGGTCGGCTTGGTCGCCACGTAGTGACTCGCCGGAAAAATCGCCGTCTGCGGAATCCGGTCGATCACCTTGCCGCGGATCGGGTCGACCTCGCTGATGGTGTCGATCTCGTCGCCGAAATACTCGATGCGCAGGGCGCGATTCTCCTCGTAGGCCGGGAACACCTCGACCGTGTCCCCCCGCACCCGGAAGGTGCCGCGGTGGAAGTCGACGTCGTTCCGCTCGTACTGGATCTCGACCAGCCTCTTGAGAAGCTGATTGCGCGGCAGCTCCATCCCCTGCTCCAAGCGGACCAGCATGCCGTAGTACGCCTCTGGCGAGCCGAGGCCGTAGATGCAGGAGACCGAGGCGACGATCAACACGTCGCGGCGCGACAGCAAAGAGCGGGTGGCACTGTGACGCAGCTTGTCGATCTCCTCGTTGATCGAGGAGTCTTTCTCGATGAAGGTGTCGGTGACCGGGACGTACGCTTCAGGCTGGTAGTAGTCGTAGTAGGAGACGAAGTATTCGACGGCGTTGCGGGGGAAGAGTTCCTTGAACTCCCCGTAGAGCTGGGCCGCCAGGGTCTTGTTGTGAGCCAGCACCAGGGTCGGGCGCTGCAGCTCATTGACCACGTTCGCCATCGTGAAGGTTTTGCCGGAGCCGGTGACGCCGAGCAGCACCTGGTGCCGGTCGCCGCGCCGCAGCCCGGCGGTCAGTTCGGTAATCGCCTGCGGCTGGTCGCCGCGCGGCTGGTAATCGGAGGTGAGTTCGAAGCGTGCCATCCGCCTAGGTTAAAACAAATCGTGCTGGAGTTGTGCAGAAAAGCAGAAGCCGGTCGCAATGTTTACGACCGGCCTCGCAACAACTGGGGGAATTATCTGAAAGATCAGTTGCCGAGCACCACCCGCAGGATGGCAATCAGCTGGCTCTCCTTGAACGGCTTGCGCAGGAAGGTCGAGGCGCCCGACTTCTTCGCCTCGGCAATCTTGTCGCTGTCCTCCTCGGAGGAGAGCATGACGATCGGCACGAACTTGCAGTTGGGGCGGCTTTTCGCTTCCTGCATGAACTCAATACCGTCCATGACCGGCATGGTCAGATCGGTGATGATCAGGTCGAAGACATCCTGGTCCACCTTGTTCAGCGCCTCCTGTCCGTCGGCGGCCGCCACCACGTCATATCCGGCATCGACCAGCATATCCTCGAGGATAGCGAGGACGGAGGGTGAATCATCGACGATCAATATCTTCTTTGCCACGGATTAAATCCTCCCATCAACCATCAAGAATCAAATTGAAGCGGCATTTAGCAGATGAACAGATTTGGCACCATATCACGTTTTCCCTTGGGACGGAAATGACTGATTAGCGCGTCGAATAGCTACTTCAACTTCCAGGTCGTCCCTTCGGCCGAATCGAGCAGGATCACCCCTTTGCCGGCGAGTTCATCCCGGATCTGATCGGCCCGGGCGAAATCCCGCTGCGCCCTAGCAAGACGCCGCTCTTCGATCAACCCTTCGATATCCTCCGCGCTCAATTCCGACCCGGCCAGGCCAGCCTGTTTCTGGCCCGCCAGCCACTGCTCCGGCTCACTGCCGAACAGTCCGAGGACGCCACCGAGCTTGCGTAGCAGCGCGGCGCCGTCCTGAATCACCCGCAGGGAGAGGGAGCAGGTGTCGAACCGCCCCTCGCCGACCAGCCGGTTGAGGCTGCGCACGCCATCGAACAGGTGGCCGATGGCGGCGGCGGTGTTGAAGTCGTCGTTCATCGCCTCGGTGAAGCGGTCTTCCAGCGCCTCGATGCAGTCGAATGCCTCCCGTTCGCTGTCGCTGATCTGCGGACAGGTACCACCCTCTTCGACCGGATGTTCACGCAGTGTCACATCGGCGGCCTTGAGGGCCTCGTAAAACCGGGACAATCCGACCTTGGCCTCATCCAGGTTCTGGTCGGAGAAATCGATCGGTGACCGATAATGGGCGCTGAGGATGAAGAAGCGGATCACCTCGGGATCAAAACGCTCCAGGATCTCCCGGATGGTGAAGAAGTTACCGAGCGACTTGCTCATCTTCTCCTGGTTGATGTTGACGAAGCCGTTGTGCATCCAGTATTTCACGAACGATTTGCCGCTCGCCCCTTCGGACTGGGCAATCTCGTTCTCGTGGTGCGGGAAGATCAGGTCACGCCCGCCACCGTGGATATCGAAGGTGTCGCCGAGCAGGCTGGAGCTCATGGCCGAACACTCGATGTGCCACCCGGGGCGACCCGGACCCCAGGGGGAGTCCCAGCTCGGTTCTCCCGGTTTGGCCGCCTTCCAGAGGGCGAAGTCCATCGGGTTCCGCTTCTGCTCACCGGGAGCGATCCGGGCGCCGGCCTGCATCTCCTCCATGTTCCGCTTGGAGAGCTTGAGGTAGGGCCCAAATTTCTCGACCGCGTAATAGACATCCCCTTGAGCTGCGTAGGCGTATCCTTTGTCGACAAGCTTTTCGGTCAACCCGACGATCTCACCGATATATTCGGTCGCCTTCGGCTCGTGGGTCGGTTTGAGCAGGCCGAGGGTCGCCATGTCTTCGTCGAACGCCTTGATGAACTCCTCGGAGAGCTGTTTGCTCGAGATCCCCCGTTCGTTGGCCCGGTTGATGATTTTGTCGTCGACATCGGTGTAGTTACGGACGTAGGTCACGTCGTAACCGAGGTATTTCAGGTGGCGAAAGACGATATCGAACACGATGTTGGCCCGGGCGTGCCCAATGTGACAGTAGTCGTACACCGTGACGCCGCAGACATACATGCGAACCCTGCCGGGTTCCAGGGGAACAAACGGCTCTTTGCCGCCACTTAGGGTATTGTAAATGCGCAGATCCATCTCACTTCAACTCCTGACGCTGAATTTTTCTTCCATTTCCGCTCGGCTTTTTACCACAAACGGAACGGCTTGGAAAGGGGCCACGGTGTCAGGGCTATCACACCTAATCGTCGAAATTGAAGATCCCGGTGAGGAGGGGGGCGATTTCCGGGAGAGGGACGACCATCTGGGCGGCCCCGCTTTCGATTGCCGCACGTGGCATCCCGTAGATGGCACAGGTCTCTTCGTCTTCCGCAATGGTCATGGCACCGGCATCGCGCAAGGCGGCAAGTCCCCTGGCACCGTCGCTCCCCATACCGGTCAGCAACACAGCGACCGTCTCCGGCGCGAGGGTGCTGCGACCGAGCGACAGGAAAAGGGGGTCGACAGCCGGGCGACAGCTATTCACCGGAGGTCCGTCACTTAAAACGATGCGGCCATCGACGAACTCCGTATGATAATGGTCCGGAGCCACCAGGGCGACCCCCTTCTCCGGAACGTCGCCATCCTCGGCCAGGCGGACCGTGAATCCGCTCTCGTTGTTAAGCCAGGCCGCGAAACCGGCCGAAAAACCCTTGGCGATGTGCTGGACGATAACAACCCAGGCATCGCACCCGGCCGGGATACCGCTCATGACCTGCATGACAGCCTTGGGTCCGCCGGTGGAAGCGCCGACGGCGAGAATTTTCCGCGGACCGACTGCGGGGGGAGGTGCAATATCCCGAGGCGCCCGTTCACGCCGGAAATGGTGCATCACCCGGATTCTTGCGAGAATCTTGATTTTATCGACCAGAGTTTTCGCCTGCGGCCCGAAACCGGTTGTGGCGAGTCCGGCCGGCTTCGCCATGACATCGAGAGCCCCGAAACGGATGGCGTTGAAGGCCGATGGGCCGGGGCTGCTCTTGTCGACACTCTCCGAGAGCATCAGGATCGGCGTCGGGCATTCACTCATGATCTCGATGACGGCGTCAAGCCCGTCCATCACCGGCATCAACAGGTCCATCACGATGATATCGGGTTTCAGCTCCAGGGCCTTCTGCACCGCCTCGAGCCCATTTTGAGCCTCGGCCACCACCTGCAGCGCCGGGTCTTGAGTGAACAGGTCACGCAACACCGTGCGGACCAGGAGGTAGTCATCAACTATCAATACTCGAATCATATGTCGTTCAACCGATCAGGGCATCAACTGTTTCCAACAGTACGTTCTGGTCAAAAGCACCCTTGACGATATAGGCCTGGGCGCC
>PKUA01000033.1 GCA_002868905.1 Desulfuromonas sp. | reverse complement strand
CGGTTCGGATAGAAGGAGGGGTCGGTCTCATCGAGGTGGGGCCACCAGTTGTCCGAGGTATCACCGTGACAGCCGTTGGCACCGGAGAAACATGTATACTCAGGATTGCGGTCGGTGGCGACAACTTCCACGTTGGCCCAACCGGGGAAGGCAGTCGAGTATTCGAAGGTATTGGAATCGAAACCGTCGGCCGGGGCCGCGGTGTTTTCGTGACAATCGGCGCAGTAGACCCCTGTCCGGATCCCTTCCTGGTCATCCTTCGGGGTGAACTCGTCAGGCGGCGACTGGTCGTCGGTCAGGGTAATCTGGCCGTTCTCATGGCGCGCCAATCCCTGCCCAGGATTCATGTGGTCTGGGTAGAGATGGCAATCGACGCACGCCGCACCCGGGTTGATATTCGGGTTCTGGCTGTTATGACTCGACCCCGAGGAGACCTGATCAAGGTCCATGTCATAGTGAGCCGTCCCCTCGGCCCAGCCGTTGATGAACTCGCCGTGGCAGACGTTACACGATGGCGGAAGATCATTGCCGATGGTCGTGGTGACCGCCCCGGCACTTGAGGTATCGAACGGGGTCGCGTCAAAGGCGTCGGTGCTCCAGAAGCGGTACCAGTTGCCCCCATCGCTGTGACAGCCGACGCCACTGGCGGCGCAGGTGTCATCGGTGGGATCGGACAGGACGTTCAGCTTGATGTCAATGCTCGCCGAAATGACAAAATTAAAGGTGGTCTGATCCGGCGTCTGCACCGTGCCGTCGACGTGATTATTCGTCGGATTAATGGTGTGGCAGGAGAGGCACTCGCCGCTGCCGGTGAAGCTATCGTCATGCAGCAGGGCGCCGTTGGAATCGGCCACCAACCCGCCCGCCGAAGCGCTGAAATGGAGGCCGCTGGTTGGATCGGCCTTGACCGGGTTACCGCCATTGTCCCCGTCGGGGTTATGGCACATGGTACATGGAGCATTATCAACCCCGGCGTACCAGCCCGGGCTTGGATCATTCTGATTATTATGGCAGTCGATGTTGCTGCAGGTGCCGATGCTCTCCGATCCGGCCGGGGCCAGGTCGTCGGCGGTGCCGTCCATGTCCTGGAAGGCGCTGACTTCAGCGACATCATCCCCCTGGAAGTGCCAGGACGCGCTACCGGCGTCGGCACCGTGACAACGCTCGCAGTAGGCGATCTGCAGAATCTTCGAGTTGGCGTCGTCGAGCAGGTTCTGCAGGGTCATACCATCCTGCAGGGCGAGGTGGGTCATGTGAATAACATGCTCCCCTTCGTCGTTCTCGCTGCCTCCGTTGTCAACGTTTTTCACCCCGCTGTCGGGCCAGAAGTTATCCTCCGTCCCACCTGCCATACCGCCGCCGTGGCAGAGGGAACAGGCNGTGATAGCTGGTAGCGGTGTGGCACGATTCACAGATCCGGTTCGAGCTCGAATGACTGGTCGAATCGTCATCGGCAAAATCGGCAGTACCGTCCGCGTCCGAGGTAAACACGGTGGTAACGGTGTTGATCTTGGCCGGCACGGCAGGCAGGCTGCCGTCCGTCCAGTCACTCCGGATTCGTTTGATATTGGTCGCACTCGGGTCGTGGCAGGTCTTGCAGGTGAATTCACCGTACTGGCTACTGCCGTCAGCTGTTCCCCAGCCACTCGCCCATTTCGACGTGCCGGAGCCCGTGCTCAACGCATTGTGCAGGTGCTCCTGGTACGGGCGGACCCCCGTCCTGACCACCGCCGCCGGTTGACCATCGCCATCCTGCAGGGTGACACGGACCTGGTAGATCTGGTTGTTGCTCAATCCCGTAATAGCATAGGAGTATGGAATGGCAGGGTGAGTTCCCGAGACATTACTGCCGAGAGAGAAATCGACCCCGTCAAGGCCCCACTCGATCAGGATGCTGTTGTCGGCATTGTCATCCCCGAGATAGGTGACCGTGACATCGATCTCCGGGCTGCCGGACAAAGTCGCCGGGCCCGGCTTGACGGTCACCGCACCCTTTTCTGTCAGGTTCGCTCCGTAAGCCGTCCCCCAGAAGAACAGCAACGATGAGACAATAACCAAGAATGTCCAAATGCCGATACCCAGAAAGAGTATGGCAAGCAGATCGAATTTCCTCTGCTCTTTACCGGCCATCAGATCCTCCAGTTTGTTCATTCGCGATAGAACCAATCTCTAACGAAATCCTCCTGCCCTTAACGCATCTCGGGTCAGAGGTCCCGGTGAAAACAAATTAGAAACTTCCAGATCACACAGAGATGCAAAATAAATACCGAACATTAAATCCCCTTTATAAACAGGTACTAATAAAATTTAATGCATTATATTTTGCCAATTTTACGTCTTTTTCCAGTGCTTCTTCGCTAAATCACCGACACCGTGAAAAAGACCAAACTCTGGCTAGTTAGAAGATGAATCGCTCTGAAAAACTGATCGATTTTGTCAGCAAGAAGGGGAAGGATGGAAGGCAGGCATAGGAAGGCGGGGGTCTGGAACGAAAAGAGGCCGACCGGGATACCCCGGTCGGCCTCTTAATCAATATGTTGTCAAGCCGTGATTAGGTCAACAAACCTGGGAACGCCCCACAACATTCACACTCTTTTCAGCGATTCGTTCACTTCCGGCGGCACTCTTCTGCTGAACAGCAGCGTCGATCTCGACCCCTTCCAGCATATCGACCATCTCTTCAACCAAATCTTCACCCTTTGGAGTCAGGAACACCGCCAAGGCATGAGGATTGGCGGTTGACGGCTCGGTCCGCAGCAAATCATATCCCCTGGCAACCATCCGCCCATTCGATTTTTCCAGAAACCGGGATAACAGTTTAACATTCCGGCTCAGACTCCCTTGCGGCATGCTCAACTGCTCACAGAGATCGGGCATGGTGATTCCCTGCTTTTGGGCGACCAGCAGAAACAGTGCGACATGCTGAATCGGCATCGATTTGCTGATACGACCCCGCAGGAATTCAACGACATTGAAAATTCGAGTAACTTCGACCATGGTGGAACCTCCTCCAAACAGACTGATGATTTTGTATTTTCCAACCGATATCAATTCGCCAGTGAAATGTTGTTGGAATCCACCGGTTATATGGCAAGCCCTGTTCCAAAAAGCCCAGCGCAACTAGCAGTAAAATCAGCTACCAATTCAGTAGCAAATAGCAAGAAAACTCGACCTTATGGTTAAATTTCAGTACCTTACGATATTCAGCGAAAAATATTATCCGGGCAATAAAAATTGACGTCCTCATAACCGTTCGAAGAAAACCCAACTCCTATGCAGGATTGAATAGGCATGCCAAACCTGTATGAGCAAAAAAGATTGCCCCCTTTGGTGACCGTTTTTTTCAATCATTAGATAATTATTTTTAATAACTTAAGAGGCAACAATAAGCCAATCGGCTTTTGGCGTAGCAAACCCAGCAGCTCGGGCAAATGCCGTAATCAACCAGACGGCCTAAACCATGCCGGAGGGCAGGAGATGATGTGGGGAATCCAGCATTGCCGATTCTTTTTACAACATGTGATGACGCATGAGGGGCGCTGCTCACCTGCAAGGCTCGCACGCTAACGGGAAGAGGCATGACAGATCGAAATCACGCAGGGCAGATTCGGAACAACGGCGCTGGAGGACCCTCAGCCCTGTCCTTCCCTTTCCAGCTGGGCACGCTTCTTCAACCGCTGGTTAAGGGCCTGGCGGGTAATGCCAAGCATGTGGGCTGCCAGGTTCTGGTTTCCTCCGGAGCGATCAAGGGCTTCATCGATGAGCAGATTCGACATCCCGGAAAGAGTCGGCAGATGGGAGGGAAAGACCACCTCCGGCAGCTCTCCGGTCTTTTGCTCCTGCCACCCGCCCTCTTCAAGGCCCATCGCCTGCCGAAATCGCTCGGTCGACAAGATTCGACCCTGGTGCTGGGCGACAGCGTCAAACACCATATTCCTCAATTCCCTGATGTTGCCCGGGAATTCATAGACGCTCAGCCACTGGGCGAGCTCCTGTGGCGGAGTCGGCTTCTCCCGCCCAAGGGACTCGGACGCCTCGGCGAGGAAAAAATCGAGTAAAAGAGAAATGTCTTCCTTGCGCTCCCGCAACGGAGGCACCTGAATATGATGAACATTGAGGCGATAAAAAAGATCCTTGCGCAAAAGACCGGAGTTCTGTCGCGCTTCCAGATCGTGACACGATGAGCAGATCAATCGCGCATCGGAATGCTGGACGCAATCGCTGCCGACCGGAATGTATTCCCCGGTCTGGACAAACCGGAGCAGGGCACTCTGCGCTTCATGGGAGAGGTCGCCAATCTCATCGAGAAACAGGGTCCCACCCTTGGCCCGACCGACCAACCCCGGGTGATCTGGTTCCCCCCCTTGAGAATCTCGTCCCTTCCCGAACAGAGTCTCCACGAACCGATTTTCCTGCAACCCGGCCGCGTTGACCACCACCCACGGGAACTTTTCCCGACTGATCAGGTGCAGCGAACGGGCAACCAGTTCCTTGCCGACGCCGCTCTCACCGGTGATCAGGACCGGTTCCCGGTGCCCGGCAATCGCTTCGACATAGCGGAAAATCGCGAGCATCTTCGAACTGCGAGTGACGATATGCCGAAAAGCCTCGGGATAGCGCAACCGGGGAAGCAGCATCTGCTGCTTCAAATCCTGGTTCTGCTGTTTCAGATTCTGCATTTCCAGCAGGCGCTGGACGTTGACCATGAGACGGTCGATTTCGCTCCCCTTGACAAAGTAATCGTAGGCACCCTTTTTGACACAACGCACGGCCGTTTCGACCTGGTTCATGCCGCTGACGATAATCACAGGGAGATCCGGGTGCTGAGAGACAATCTGCTCCAGCAGCTGCTCCCCGGAGATGTGGGGCATGGTCAAGTCGAGAAGAACGAGGCTGACCGGTTGGTTAGCCAACAAGGTCATCACTTCGCGACTGTCATGACACGTCAGAATCTGATGCAGGTCGAGCCTGGTCTCCAGAGTCAACTCGAGACTACGCAACCAGGCTTTTTCATCATCCACCAACAGGACTGGATCTTTAATATCGGCAATCGCCGTCATGACTCCATCTCCTCACTATAAGTGGGAAGTTCCAGGCAAAAGGCACTCCCTTTATTCTTTTCGGACGTGAAATCGAGCCGCCCCCCGTGCTCACGGGCAATGCGGAAAGAGACCGACAAACCAAGACCGGTCCCCCCATCTTCACGCTTGGTGGTAAAAAACGGATCGAACAGATGGGGAGCATCCTCCGGGGATACCCCCTTACCGCAATCCTCGACACAGACCGTACAGAGTTGCCGCTCTTCATCGAGATGGCTGGAAACGCGTATCGACTGACCGGTGTCGGTCAAGGCGTGACAGGCATTCTGTACCAGGTTGATGACAATCTGCTCGAGCTGCTGCTGCCGCCCCAGGACCATCAATGACCCCTTGGCCAGTTCAAGGTTGAAGTCGCTGGTCGATTTTTGGATCAGGTTTTTGGTCAGACGGATAGCGACCTTGACCACCTGATTGAGGTCGACCGGTTCCGACTGGTAATCCTGTTGATCTCGGACAAAATGCTTCAGATCGTCGACAATACCCTGGATTCGGCGAGTCCCGTCAAGCATCTCCTGCAACAGCACCGGCGCCTCACGCCATAGCCGACTTCCTGCGACCTCCTCGAC
The DNA here is from genome assembly GCA_002868905.1 of Desulfuromonas sp. GTDB lineage: Bacteria > Desulfobacterota > Desulfuromonadia > Desulfuromonadales > Geothermobacteraceae > BM304. The sequence continues at coordinate 54,932 of PKUA01000033.1, read as the reverse complement.
CAGTGGCGTGGTGCTCTGACCCCGCACCTCGTCGAAAACCTGCTGGATCTTCTCCCAGAACGGTATCAACAGGCCGACGTTCACATTGACGATGGCATTCGGATTATTGATCTCGTGTGCAACTCCGGCTGCCAACTCACCCAGAGCGGCCAGACGGGCAGCACGGGTTGCCTCAAGCCGCAACTTGAATTTTTCCGTGATATCGGTTGAAAAGCGCAGCACCCGCAGGTCCCCTTCCGTGGTCACGATCGGGAAGGCCTTGACGCCATAAAGCTTCCCTTCCGGCCAGCGCTCGATCCGTTCCACGATTTCGCCCCGCTCCAGGCAATCCGGGATGGGAGAATCCTGATTGAGCGGGAGGGTCCTGCCGTGCAACTCCCCTTCGCGATGGACCCCCTCGAACCCGGGCACGGCACCAAGCTGGTTGACCGCCCCATCATTGGCCCAGACGATATTCTGCTCGCTGTCGAGCAACATCAGCGAGTCCTGGATGCCGTTGAGCACGGCACGAAATTCGAGGGACAATTTCCGGTAGCTCGCTTCACTGTGTCGCAAGGTACTTTCAATTCTGCGACGGTCCCGAACCTCCTGCCACAACTCGTCGATGGAGGTCTGTAATCTCGTGCTCAGGTCGCTGAAGGCCTCGCTCAACTCCCCGATTTCATCATCACTCCGCTCCGGAAGAGTCAGGGGAAAGCTTTTTTTCTCATCAAACCCTTTGACCTGAGTGGTCAACTCCTGCAGAGGGTCGAATATCAATCGCTGCAGAGTCACAAAAAAGACGAGGGCGATAAAGGCAATACTCGCGATTGTGATGATGCTGCTCCAGAAGACAGTTTCTCGGCCGACATGATACTCGTCGCGCGGCATGGTGACCTTGCTGGCAAAGAGAGGCTCTCCTGCCAAGGCCCTGTATAAGCGGTAGCCCGAGATTTCGTCTTCCGTCGCCGGTGCGATATCTTCCTGAACCTGACCTTTCAACATATCGAGCATGAACTGCATCTCGGTGGAAGGTCGGTCCATATCAAATTTTAAGATTTCAACCTTTCCGACTAACGACCTGTCTTCGAGTTTCATTTCGAAATCAGCGAACAACCTCCCCACGACCAGGGTTCCGGTGGCCATCCCCTGGAAATGGCGACTCTCCATCGGCCGCGTGGCCACCATCATGACACCGAGTTCCGTCCTGACCAGCCCGAGGCGGGATGAGCCTGGCTGCTGGTGCGTCACCAGAAGAGGCTCGGCAGGCGGACCGTCGGACGGGAACTCGGCTATGGAAACTTCGCTGCGACGGTTCCAGTCGATTCGCCTTCCGAAGACCACATTTCCCCTCCGATCGTAGGCAAAGGCGACGTTGAGGTGATTGACAACCATGAACTCATTGGAAAGGTAATGTTCAAGAACCCCTTTTTCCTTGTCCAGAAGGGCGTCTTCAATCGCCGGGATGGCCTGGAGGTCCTGCAGCAGGTGATCCAACTTATTCAACTCGGCCCGGTAGGCATCCCCCACGACCGTGAGACGATGATAAACGTGGGATTCCTCGAGGTCGACAAACTGTCGCAGCACCATCTGCCAGTTCAACATGGTCCCCAGGCCAAGGCCTGCCCCCAAAAACATCCCGAGGAGCAACATGACCTTATACCGGAGCGACTTCTTCATCCCGTACCCTCGGAATTCAACCTCTCCGACAACGCCTCAATCGAATGAGCACCGTCACGTGATTTTAGTCCCGCCAGCGGCACGAGGCGACAGACATCCCCCTGCTCGAGCCCCACGGCCCGGAACCGGACCATGCCGTTCAGGCAGAGAAACAGGACGAACATTATGCACCCCCCCCAAACCAGGTTCGCTCCGGGATCTTTGACAAACTGAAAGCCGGCATACAAACGGCCATCGTCATCGGCACGAAAGGCTGTCTGGTAGATCCAGACTCCCCGGTACTTCAGCGGATGATTGATCTGAATCACCCCCTGGTGAACGACACGTCCCTGCTCGAGGATCGAGACTTCGCTGTAGTACTGGCGCAGTCTCGGGTCACGGAAGGCGACCGGATAGAGGACATGTCCTGCAACCGTATTGGATGGATCTCGTTCTCCCCCCCTGGCCTCATAACGACCAACCGCACGCCCGTCACGACTTAACTCCAGTTCCAATCTTTGCCGGATCGGATCGAACCGTTCGATCCCGGCCTCCAGGCCGAGAGAGGGGATGGATACGGTTTCGCCCACGGCACCGACGATCTCCTCAACGGACTGACCGGTCATCGGGTCAATCACGGCAAATTTCAGCTCGATCGGATAATAGCGCGGTTCAAAGTGATCCAAACGAAACGTGAAGCCGATCGGGCGGTCCTGCTGGGCATCCCAGTCGAAAAAATGACGACTGCTGTCTCCGCTGTAGATATTCAGAGTCGCGACGAAACCGAGACTACCGGCCAATGCCCCGGCCATGATCAGTAGAACCGAAAGGTGAACCCCGACCACGCTCCAACGCCCCACCGTGCCACGCCAAAGATAATACCCGTAAGGGGTCGCCCTGGAACGAAACCCGAGACGGCGAAAACCGGCCTCGAGGTCGGAGGCAGGGCGGCTGTCTGCTACCCCCCCCTGCGCCGGCAACTCCACAAGCCAACGACGCTGCTGCCCGAGACGACGCCCGACCAGGCGAACGGTACAGACGATAATGTTGATGGCCAACAACAGGAGAAGCAGACGGAACCAGGGAGACTGGTAGAACAACTCGAAACGAAAAGCCTCCAGGGCTTCTTCCCGACTCGGCCAGATAGTGCCAAAGATTGCCACCGCCGCCAGCGAGAGCAGCAGAACGACCGTTAATCGGACTGAGGCGCAGATATCGAAAATCCGCTCGAAGAATTTGGCCAAGCTGTCATCCTTCCTTGACATGGTTCAAATCAGAAGCATTCGCTCCCGCCAAAGGGCGTTCGGGGTCATCATCAACCAATGAAAGGCGAACCGGCCGAAAATACACTGATTAAAGAACTGATTATAAGTATAGTATCTTCTCATGCGCAACCACCTTGACGTCGTTTCGGGCAAGTTTTGTTGCCACTGCGCCGTAAAAGCAAACAAAAATTCTCCCATTTCATCTCCGGGCTCCCCTGCTCACGGCAAAACGTACACCCCGAACCCCAAGATTCTGGTGCAAAAATTACGGGAACTTACAGGGGAGGCAACGTAGAGCCACCCCCATTTTGCAGGATTTGGTTTTCAACGAAACGTGGCGGGGCGGGCGACCCGGACTAGGAGCTACCGACGACCCTGCCGCGGGGGAGCCCGAGCGAAAAGAGAGCGGCCACTGCAACGAAGACCGCAGAGACCCACAGGCAGGAGACAAGCCCGCCCATTTGGAAAACCACCCCGGAGAGCAGGGTACCAACCAGCCGCCCCATGGCATTGGCCATGTAGTAAAACCCGACGTTCAGCGCCGCCTGGTCACTTTCGGTATAAGCGAGGATCAGGTAACTGTGAACCGAGGAATTGATGGCGAAAACCAGACCGAACAGGGCGAGACCGCCAACAACGGTCAACCAGGGCGGGAGACCAAGAGAGACTCCAGCCGCGATCAACGCGGTCAACAGGGCCAGGGAAATCGCACCAAGCGTGGCAGTGCCCCCACGGGGCGTGCCTCCGGCCAGCACCCCCTTGAGCAGGCCGGGGGCTAACGCCTGGACCCCGCCGTAACCAATGACCCAGAGGGCAAGAAAACCCCCGACTTCGGTATGGCTCCAGCCGAGGCTGGCGGAGAGAAAGACCGGCAGACCGACCACGAACCAGATGTCGCGCGAACCGAACAGGAACATCCGGGCCGCCGAAAGCAGGTTGATCTCGCGAGTTTTCGACAGAATCCGGGAGAACTTGACCTTGACCCTGGCGCACCCCATGTCGCGGGGCAAAGCGACGACCGCAACGGTCAGGACGGCGGCCAACCCCAGGGCCATGGCGATCAGAGCCCCCCTGAAACCAAACCAGGTCAGCAGTACGCCGCCGAGGAAGAACCCGCCCCCCTTCAGGGCGTTCTTCGAGCCGGTCAGGAGGGCGACCCATTTGAACAGGGCGCTGTCGGCCTCTTCGGGGACCAGCACCTTGATGGCGCTTTTTGAGCTCATCTTGGTCAGATCCTTGGCGATACCGGAAAGCGCCTGCGCCCCCATGACATAAGCGACCGAAACGGCCACCGGCCAGGCGGGATTGAGCAGCGCCAGGACAAACAGGGAAAAGACCTGCAATCCGAGTCCGGCAAACAGCGTCACCTTCAACCCGAGATGCGAGCCGATCCAGCCGCCGACCAGGTTGGTGACGACGCCGAAGAACTCGTAGAGCAGGAAGAGCAAGGCGATCTGCACCGCCGTGTAACCGAGGTCATGAAAGTGCAGCAACACCAGCATGCGCAAAGCGCCGTCGGTGAGGGTGAACCCCCAGTAGGCCGCAGTCACCAGGACATAGTTACGAAGATCGGTCATCGATTTATTCTACAGGGATTGCGCCACTTTTCTGCAGAGTTCCATCATACGATTGGCATAGCCCATTTCGTTGTCGTACCAGATGTAGAGCTTCAATTGGGTGCCGTCGACCACCATGGTTGAGGGGGCGTCGACGATCGCCGAGCGGGGGTCACTCTTAAAATCGATGGAGACCAATGGTCGTTCTTCGACGCCGAGGATCCCCTTGAGATAAGTATCGGCTGCTTCGTGGAACAGCCGGTTAACCTCGTCGGCTGTCACTTCACGTTGCATCTCAAACACGGCATCGGTGATGGAACCGGTCAGCAGCGGCACTCTGATGGCGTGCCCGTTGAGCTTCCCTTGAAGCTCCGGGTAGATCAGGGTGATCGCCGTCGCACTGCCGGTGGTGGTTGGGATCAGCGACATGCTTGCCGCGCGGGCACGCCGCAAGTCCTTGTGCGGGGCATCGACGACCACCTGGGTGTTGGTCGCATCATGGATGGTGGTAATGACGCCGTGTTCAATGCCGATCTTCTCGTGCAGGACCTTGACGACCGGCGCCAGGCAGTTGGTGGTACAGGATGCAGCCGTCAACAAGTGATGCTTGTCCGGTTCGTAGAGGTGGTCGTTGACCCCCATGACAATGTTCAGCGCACCCTGCTTGACCGGTGCTGCGACGATCACTTTTTTGATGCCATAATCGAAATAGGGTTGCAACAGCTCCGGTGTCCGAAACTTGCCGGAGGATTCAATGACGATATCAACACCTGCCTCTTGCCAGGCGACATCACCGGGAGAGCTCTCTGCGCTGAAGCTGACCCGTTTGCCGTCAATGACAATGGCATTATCTTCGACCTGGCTCTCTCTCTGCCAGCGGCCATGGACCGAATCAAACTCCAGCAGATGAGCCGCGGTTTCCGGGCCACCTTTTAACTCATTGACATGGACGATGTCGAAATCCGGCCAATCCCACGCCGCCCGCAGGGCGAGCCGTCCCATCCGGCCGAAGCCATTAATGCCGACACGAATACTCATTCAAGCATCTCCCTTTGAAGGTTATCTTCGGCATTCTTTAGCCGTCTGCACGGAAATTGTCAACCAGCTCCGCCCGTTGCACCGTTCAATGCTCATTCAGCATTTTTAAAAAATAGTAGGCGTCATCACCGCGCAGGTTCTCCGCCACTCCAATCAAACCGTCAGTCAGGTAGCGGGCAGGAATCCCCTTGGACCGCAGGTAGGTCATGGCAATAATGGCCCGATCCTTGTGCGGACATGCCGTGACGATTATTTTATCTTTCGGCAATTCATCGAAGCGTCCGGGAAGCTCATTGAGAGGAATCTTCAGCGCAAAACCTGGCCCCCAGGCTTCCTGCTCTTCCTTGAAGCGGATATCGACCAGCACGGCTTTTCCGTCTTCGAGCCACTCGATCAACTGCTTGCTGTTGGCCTTCATCTCCAGGCGCGAATCATAATTGTAGTTCTTGATGTACCCTTCCAACACATTGTCGTTCGCTACGGCGGGGGCACACAGCAACAGCATCGCGAATACAATCAATGGCAGTATCTTCATAACAGGCATCCTCGTGCGTCGAATTTCAAGGGGACGTATTGATGAGCCAGCCCCCGGCGACGATGACCAGAAGCCCACAGATTCTTCTGACCCAAACAGTCCCCCTGGAGCGTTCGTTCCAGTCGAGATAGTGCTGAACCTGCTCGGTAAAGGTTCCGGCAAAAACGATGACGGCACAATGACCGATCCCGTAGGCGAGCAACAGCAATGCCGCATAAAGCATGTTCCCGGTCGCCTCGGTCAAGGCAACTCCGAGTACCGGCGCCATGAAAGCGAAGGTGCATGGCCCCAGCGCGATCCCGAAAACGGCTCCGAGCAGAAACGCGGCGAGCAAACCTTTCCGGGTCGTACGAACCTGTCCCGGCCCCGACCAGGGCAATGGTATCAAGCCCCACAGATGCAAGCCGAACAGGAAGAAGATTCCCGCGACCAGCCAGTTGCCATATGCACCGATATCGCCAAGCATCCTCCCCGCCGCCGCGGTCAGAAATCCGATCAGCGCGATCGAAAGCAAAATGCCGACGGCGAACAGGTTGGAAATTACAAAAGCGCGCCGCGTGGTCATCTCTCCCTGGCCGTCGATAAAGCCGACGACCAAGGGGATGCTCGCCAGGTGGCAGGGGGACAACACAATACTCAACACCCCCCACCCGACAGCGGCGGCCAACGCGACCAGAGGCGCTCCGGACATCGCCTGGCTCAAACTGCTCAGAACGGCTTCGATCATGGCTGCTTCAGGTCAAAGACATAACCGAGTTCCCGCCACTTTCCGAGAATCTCTTCACGACCGTAGAAACCGGAATGACGAAAAAGCTCTTTTCCATCGGAAGAATAAAATATCTGCGTCGGGATCATCCGTACCTTGTAGCCGGAGGCCTCCTCCCGGTTCTTCCAGGCATCGACGAATTTGACCTCAAGCCGACCGGCAAAATCCTCCCTGAGCTGATCGAGGATTGGCGCCATCTTGATGCAGGGGATACACTTGTCGGCGCCGACATCGACCAGCCGTGGGAGCGGCTCAGAGAAACCTGTGCCCGCGCCCACCAGCAAAAACAGGCCGGTCACGAGCATTTTCCCGATAAAAGTTTTGGTTATCATCGCCTCTCCGTTGCTTTTAAGACGCGGACTGCAGAAATTTCGCGATCTGGTCCGGCTTGAGGAGTTTCCCCTGCGAAACCAAAGTTCCATCGATGGCCAGGCCCGGGGTGGTCATGCAACCGAACTGCATGATTTCAGTCAACTCTGTGACCTTCTCGATCTCGACCTCTTCACCCAACCCGACGGCGGCTTCCTTGGCGTTGGCGGCCAGTTCGTTGCATTTGGCACAACCGGTGCCGAGAATCTGAATTTTTTTCATGTTTTTGCTCCTTTTATAGTTTTCCATCGGAAAAACAACGAAGAGACTGTAGTGGCGCTGCTCGCTTCGCCCTGGGCGCGGCAAGCAGCGCCACTACCATTTCATGATTTCAATATTTGTCCACTGAAACAATAAGAGAAAAATCAGCCAGGTTTTATTATTCCCCAAGACCATGATCTCTCTTTGCGTCCTCTCCTGCTCTGCGCCTCTTCGTTAAAAAAGTCCCTGGTGCCCAGCCAGGTTAAAATATCGCGCCGTAAATCAACCCCGATATCGTCGCCATGCCGATCACGAGCAAGACAAAGACAACGGTTTTCTTGGTCCCCATGACACTGCGGATGACCAGCATGTTCGGCAGGCTCAGGGCCGGTCCGGCCAGCAGCAGGGCCAACGCCGGCCCCTTGCCCATGCCGGCGCCGATCAGTCCCTGGAGGATCGGCACCTCGGTCAGAGTGGCGAAATACATGAAGGCCCCGACCACCGAGGCGAACAGGTTGGCCCAGAACGAATTGCCGCCGACGAGATTGGCGATCCACTGCGACGGGATCAGCCCTTCGTGATCAGGCCTGCCGAGCAGGGCGCCGGCGATCAGGACGCCCCAGAACAGCAGCGGCAGGATCTTTTTGGCGAAATCCCAGCTGGTGTCGAACCACTCCTCCAGTTCGCCGTCGTCATCTCGACCGGCTGTCAACAGCACGGTCAAGCCGATGGTTGCCGCCACAAAAGCAAGCTCAGGATGGTCGGGCAGCAACAGGGCCAGAACCAGTGTCGGTGCGGCAACCGCCACCATCTGCCATGGTTTCACTTTGAACCAGAGAACCAGGATGATTGCCAGTCCCAGGGCGAACAGTCCCGTCACCATCCACTTCGAGACATAAATCGACTGCCAGAGGCCGGTCGGATCGACAGGTTTTCCCCAATTGGCGAAGACCAGGATCCCGACCATGGAGGCGAAGAACAGCGCGTTCTGCCAGAGAGGTCGCTTGACGTCCGGCTCCGGCATCGCTGCGGCTGCTGCGACTTTTTCCAGCTCTTCCTTACGAAAGAACAGATGCATGAACAGGCCGATGATGACCGAAAAACTGACGGCCCCAACCGCCCGGGCAATGCCCATCTGCGGCCCAAGGACGGCGGCAGTCAGAACAATGGCGAGGATATTGATCGCCGGGCCGGAATAGAGAAAGGCGCACGCCGGACCCAGCCCCGCCCCCATGCGGTAAATCCCGGCGAACAACGGCAGGATGGTGCAGGAGCAGACCGCCAGGATGCTCCCCGACACCGAGGCGACCCCGTAAGCCAAACCCTTGTTCGCCTTGGGACCGAGGTACTTCATCACTGCAGCCTGGCTGACGAAGACCCCGACGGCTCCGGCGATGAAGAAGGCCGGCACCAGACAGAGCAGGACATGTTCGCGGGCATACCACCTGGCCAGATGCAGCGCTTCCCACAGGGCATTCTCGACCCGCTCCGTCTCTTGCAGCCAGTCGACCGGCAGATAATAGATGGCGACAAAGACCGTCAAGATCGCCGCCAAAGGTTTCCATTCTTTCGTCCAGGTCATCGATCTTCCCACCCCGAGCATTTGGCGATACCGCCAAATACTCGGTCAAAAATTTTTACTTGCCGGCGGCGTTCATCAAGGTCGCATGGTCACGGGCACTCGATTCCAATACTGACTCGACGCAGCCGAAAAAGTTCAGAATGCAGGGTACACGAAGGCGGTAAAAAACCTGGTTGCCCCGCTTGTCATCGATAACAATCCCCGCCTGCTTAAGAACCGAGAGATGCTTTGATACGGTCGAAACGTCAGCCCCGATCTGTTCGGTCAGGTCGCAGACACAACGTTCTTCCTTGTCCAACTCTTCGATAATAAAGAGTCGGGTCGGATGAGCCATCGCCTTGAGGACCCCGGCTCGCGCGTTGAGCAGGGATTTTCTAACTTCGTCCATTTCTTCCTCCTTCTATTTGGCAATATAACCAAATTGCCAAACGATTGCAAGGCCGGAACCCGAGAATGCGTGGAGCTCGTCAACCTCGGCTGTTCAGGTCAACCGCTTGTACATCAACAACTGTCCGCACAGCCGGTCACCCAGGTCGGCAATTTCGGGAAACAGCCCGGCCCGGCTGAACCCTCCCTTTTCCAGCAGCGCCCGGCTGGCGGAGTTGCTTTCGAGAAGGATAGCGACCAGGTAATTCATCCCGGCTCCGCGTGCTACTGTTTCGGCCTGCCGGAGCATATCATGCCCCAACCCTTTGCCCCGGGCCTCCTTTGCCAGGTAGTAGCTCACCTCGGCGACCCGGGCCAGGGCCGCCCGGCCGCTGCGCCAGGGGGAAAAATAGAAATATCCGACAACCCCCTGCCCGGTCTCGAGCACGTAAACCAGAAACGGGGCATCACGATGCGCCTCGAACCACGCCCGCCGCTGCTCCAGGTTGTAGGGCTCGAGATCGGCCGTGAACCCCCCTTCGCAGATGACATCGTTGTATATCTCCAACAACCTCGGCAGGTCGTCCTCGATGGCATGGCGGTAGACGATCTCGGGCATGGTGTGCCTCTCTCTGCATGGGGACAAGGGCATGTGTTCTTCCCGACCATCTTAACCATTAAGGGTCAGAGTTCAACTGCAAATCAACGACGTGATTGCTGACGCGGACTCAGGGTGGCCATGGGTGAATCCGCCGAAACGTCCCGACCGCTTGATACAGCCGACCCGGCCGGGGTTGACTCAACCGGCTGACCTCGGCATAATTAAACATGTGAATACATATTGAAGTGAGGGTGGACATGAAAAACGATACCTGTCAAATTAGCGCCATTCACCAGGACCAGGTCGAGCAGGCCAAGCTCAACATGCCGGAGGGTCGACGCGTCGCCGAATCAGCGGACATTTTCAGCCTGTTGGGAGATGCCTCGCGCTTGAGGATTCTGCTCGCCCTCGGCACCACGGAGCTTTGCGTGTGCGATCTCGCCGCCCTCCTCGAAACCTCGTCCTCGGCCATGTCGCATCAACTCCGCCTGTTGCGCGCCAAGGGGATCGTTCGCTTTCGCAAAGTCGGCAAAATCGTCTATTACTCCCTTGCCGACCACCACGTTCAGCACCTGCTGGCGGACATGTTCCGCCATCTGGACGATAGAGAGAAAGACAAGTCTTCATGATCAATGCGCTGAGTGGCATTGCCGCGGAATGCTGGAATATTCTGAACGAAGCCGCCCCTTATGTCCTCTTCGGTTTCTTTGCGGCGGGATTGCTCAAAGCTTTAATCCCCGAGAAGATGATTCTGCGCCACCTCGGGGGAAACGGCTTCAGTTCGGTTTTCAAGGCCTCGCTTTTCGGCATCCCCCTGCCGCTCTGCTCCTGCGGGGTCATCCCGGTCGCCACCGGGTTGCGCAAGCAGGGAGCGAGCAAAGGAGCGACGGCCTCGTTTCTGGTCTCGGTCCCCGAAACCGGCGTCGATTCGGTCGCCATTACCTGGGCCCTGCTTGATCCGTTGATGACCGTCATCCGTCCGATAGCGGCTTTTCTGACCGCCCTGTTGACCGGGGGGTTGATCAACCTCCTGCCCGAGGAGAAGTCACTGCAATCGACCGAACCCACTAGCGACTGTGGATGCGTGGAAGATGGAAATGCAAGTTCCGACAATTCAAGGCAACCCCTTTTCCAGAGGATACGCCAGGGGATTGTCTATGCGTTTACCGAGTTGCTGAAAGACATCGGAGGCTGGCTGATGCTCGGCATTCTGATTGCCGGCACCATCTCCTACTTCGTTCCGGTCAATTTTGTCGAACGCTACCTGGGAGGGGAACTCAGCTCTCTGCTCATCATGCTGGTCGTCGGCATCCCCCTCTATATCTGCGCCAGTGCATCGACGCCAATCGCAGCCGCCCTGGTCCTCAAAGGACTCTCTCCCGGAGCGGCCCTGGTTTTCCTGCTGGCGGGTCCGGCGACCAATGCCGCGACCATGACCGTCGTGGCGAAACAGCTTGGGAAAGCTGCTGTCACGGTTTACGTCATCGCCATTGCCATCTGTTCCCTGGTCATCGGCTGGCTGACCAACGTTCTGTATGCCGCCCTTGAGGTCGACATTACCCAATGGGTTGATCTGGCGGAGCATTCAACAGACTCCCCCCTCTACCTTATCAGCGCGATTGTTCTCCTTTTGCTCCTGGCAAGGAATTACCTCCCTGCAAAAAAATCGCCCGAAACAGATTGCGGCTGCAAGCCGCCTTCTGGAGGTGGCTGAACACCTAGACCTTGATTCGGCAGTTGGCCGGTCATGAGGTAGTCAATCTCGTTGAGGACGGAGGGCTGATCATAAACACGGTGTCGACTCTTGCGGACCCACGTCCTATTTTCCGAGACCCTGCAGTTTAAAGTTGTCCATTACAGAGGAAATTGCAAACTCTGTAATATGTGAAATCCCATTGGTTGCTTGTCCACTTACCAATACGGCATAGTGTATTTACAACAGGCTGCAAAAACCCAAGAGTTGATACCCAATGAAAGATCATAAATTATGAATACTGCACCAATCAGTGCTTCACCGGGGTCGCTCGAACATCCCTGGGAAAACATACAAGAGTTGATCGATTCTGGTGATGCAGACCAGTTGTTTCAATACATTGACCAGATGAGCCCGACCGAGACGGCCAGAGCAATTTCTCGGCTCAGCTCAGAATATCAGAGCCGTCTATTTCGGCTACTCTCCCCCTCGGATGCTGCTGAGATCATCGAAGATATTTCAGATTTGCAAGCTGCGGACCTTATAGATGATCTTCCTCCGAAACACGCCGCCGCAATTCTTGAGGAGCTAGACAGTGACCATCTCGTTGATCTACTAAGCGAGATGGATGACGAGGATGCCGAGGCGATTCTTGAGCAGATGGACCCGGAGGATGCCCTGGAAGCTCGGCAATTTATGGCCTTCCCGTCGGATACCGCAGGCGGCCTTATGATCTCAGAATTCCTGAGTTTTACTGGTGACATGACGATATTGGATGTCCTTAAAGACCTTCAAAACAACAGGCAAACCTATGCGGATTACCATGTTCAGTATTTCTATGTAACTGACAAAGAAAACCATTTGACCGGCGTACTCCGCATGCACGACCTCCTATTTCCAAAGCGGAGTGCAACCTTGGACAGCGTCATGATTCGAAATCCCTTAAAACTCGCGGTTGAAACCCGCCTCGATCAATTGCGAGATTTTTTTGAGGACCACGACCTTTTCGGTGCACCTGTCGTCGACAAGGCTGGGCATCTGCTTGGTGTTGTATTGCCCGAATCAGTTGAAGAAGCGCGCAGAGAGAGCGCTGTCAGGCAGTTTTTAGGTTTAAGCGGTATTATCGGTGGAGAGGAGTTCCGTACAATGCCGTTGCTTAACCGTTCAGGGCGTCGCCTCTCTTGGTTAAGCTTAAACATTATTCTCAATATTATTGCAGCCAGCGTGATCGCCCTATATCAGGACACCTTGGCCGCAGCAATCACTTTAGCGGTCTTTTTGCCCATGGTCAGTGACATGAGTGGATGCAGCGGCAATCAGGCCGTCGCCGTCAGCATGCGTGAACTCTCTCTGGGTTTGGTAAGGCCAAATGAGCTACTGCGTGTCATGCGAAAAGAGGCAACACTTGGCATAATCAACGGTTTGGCACTAGGAATTTTACTGGGTGGTGTGGCTTATTTGTGGAAAGGAAACCCCTTCCTTGGCTTGGTAGTAGGTGGTGCACTTGCCGCAAATACAATCGTTGCCGTTACCCTTGGCGGTCTTCTGCCGCTGCTTTTAAAAAAATTCAAGATGGACCCGGCACTGGTTTCGGGCCCTTTATTGACCACGGTGACAGACATGTGTGGGTTTTTCTTCGTTCTGAGTTTCGCCAGTGCAATTCTTCCAAGATTGGGATAAAAATATTCTCTCAGATTGACTAACGTGGAATTGAAAATGATACATAGCTTTCTAAAAACTCCCCGATTTCGTTTTCCGTCCAGACTGGAAAACTTCAAGACTCTTACCAACACTTTTCATGTGCCGGAAATAAAATAAAAAACATCTTTCCTGCCTTTCAAAGACGCAACCTGCTGGAAATTTTATCCGACAGCCTGGGTGACTTCCCTACAAAAAGACAATATCAAACCGGAGCAATTGGATTTTAAGCGTTTTGTGGCACATTTATTACAAACCCTGTAAAGTAAGCCTTAATCCACGATTTTTGGAGCTATAGCATGCTCAGCCTTCCTCTGCCTCCGAACCCTCATGCCACGGCAGTCCTCCTTCTCGCCGTTTTCGCCATGTATCTGTTTACCAGGAAAAATCTTCCCCTGGAGACAGCAAGCTTTATAGTCCTGATTTCTCTAACCGTTGGCTTTACGCTCATTCCCTTTCAGATCGATGGCGAATTTCTTCATGCGGAAAATTTTTTCCATGGTTTTGGACATGAAGCATTGGTGACGGTTTGTGCCCTGATGATTGCCGGTCAGGGTGTTGTCCGCACCGGTGCACTTGAACCTGTCGGGAGGGGGCTCGCCCGCTTATGGAAAATCAGCCCGGGAGTTTCCTTACTGCTCACCCTTCTGGTTGCAGCTTTCATCAGCGCCTTTATCAATAACGTTCCCGTTGTTGTCCTGCTCCTTCCGATCCTGATCAGTGTCTCAATCAGGACCAAGACCAAAGCCTCTAAAGTGCTGATGCCAATGGGATTTGCGACTCTATTGGGCGGGACCTGCACCACCATCGGTACATCAACGAATCTCCTGGTTGTCTCCGTTGCGACGGACATGGGGCTTAAACGGATGGGAATGTTTGATTTTCTCGTCCCAGCCATTATTGCCGGGGGGGTTGGCATTGCCTATCTTTGGTTGATTGCACCTCGGATTATACCGGAACGAAAACTGGCACTGGCAGACACTTCGCCAAGGGTTTTTTCCGCACACCTGGCAATCCTGGAAAAGAGCTCTATTGTCGGGAAAACTCTTGGAGAGGCAATCCAGAAGATGGATGGAAAGCTGAAAGTCAAGAGTATCAGGCGCGACAATGAAAAACACATCATGCCACTCCCAAGCGTTGTCCTGAAAATCGGTGATCAACTGATGATTCGCGACACCCCGGAAGGGCTAAAAGAGATCGAAGCGGTGTTAGAAGGCACCCTTTATCAGGACGAAAACCTCGGCAGCCCCGTGGATGATGATCACCCTCTTAAAGCAGAGGACCAGCAGATTGCCGAAATAGCCGTCATTCAAGGCTCTTCCCTGCGGGGAAGAACCTTCAACGAAATACGTTTTTCGGATCGTTACGGAACCATCATTCTAGCCATTCACAGGGCTGGCAAACGGATACAAAAAGGGTTCGATTCAATCAGTGACATCCGCATGCAAGCCGGAGATATCCTGCTGGTCCAGGGGCCGAGAGAACAGATTGCCAACCTGAAAAAAGAGAAGGACCTCCTGGTGCTCGATGCCACCGTTGATCTCCCCTTCACCCAGAAAGCCCCCCTTGCCCTGCTGATCATGCTGGCGATCATACTCACGGCAGCCTTCGGTTGGCTGCCGATCTCGATCAGCGCATCATGCGGTGCGCTGATCATGATCCTCAGCGGGGCCCTAAGCTGGAGCGACGCAACTAAAGCCTTAAGTACCCAGGTGGTCATGATCGTTGTGGCGAGCTTGGCGCTTGGCTCGGCGTTATTGAAAACAGGGGGAGCCGACTATCTTGCACAAATTTTCCTTAGCCTTTCGGGGAACGCTTCACCAACAGTCATGCTTAGCGGTTTAATGCTGTTGATGGCAATTTTGACCAACGCCGTCTCCAATAACGCCACAGCAGTCATGGGCACCCCCATCGCCATTTCAATTGCAGCCCAGATGGGCCAACCTGCCGAGCCCTTTGTCCTAGCGGTACTTTTCGGGTCCAACATGAGCTTTGCCACACCAATGGCCTACAAAACAAATCTCCTCGTCATGAATGCCGGTGAATACACCTTTAATGACTTTCTTCGCATTGGCATCCCATTGGTGTTGATTCTCTGGGGAACCTTGTCCTGGGTTCTACCGTTACTGTATGGGCTTTAATCACCCCTCACTGCTTCGGGAAAGGGGTAGGAATGTTTATCCTTAACATCCAACCTATGGGTCGTAGAATGCTTTGGTCCTGTTGTGTTGCTGGGAAGACCTTAGGGAAAGAGGGTGCAAAAAAGAAAAGGACCTACGGTCAAAACTGCAGGCCCTCTATTTTTTTGGCTCCCCGAGACGGACGGTCGTGGGCACTGGGAAGAAATCATAAATTGTGTACCCTAGGCATCTAGGCCAGCTTTCCGAAATAGCTTCCGGGAGGTTTTTATGGTTCAGAAGGGGTGGTTTGAGCGCTTCGAACATCACAATAGGCAACCCGAATTGACTATGCTTTTAAGCGAATACCATATTGACCAGATAGAACGTATAGCCTATGTAGCAGGCTAGCAACACCCCACCCTCGATGCGGTTGATGCGGCCAGCCCCCCGGAATCCGTAACCGACCAAGAAAAGTGACAGTGTCAGAGAGACCATCACCAGCATGTCACGGTTGAAGACTTCCGGCCCGACCGCCAGTGGATGAATCGCTCCGGCGATACCGACCACAGCCAATGTGTTGAAGAGATTGGAACCAAGGACGTTGCCCAGGGCAATGTCATGTTCCCCCTTGCGGGCGGCAATGATAGAGGAGGCCAGTTCCGGCAGCGAGGTGCCGACTGCGACGATGGTCAGGCCGACAATCAGGTCGCTGACCCCGAACCCATGCGCGATCTCAACCGCGCCCCAGACCAGAACGCGGGAACTGGCAATAAGCAGCACCAGTCCCACCCCTAACCAGAAGAGAGCACGGCGAATGGGCATGACGCGGACTTCCAGCTTCTGTTCCATCTCGCTTCCCAGCGTATCCTCTTTTTTCCTGAGCCCATGCCAGATGGTCCAGGTCATCAAGCCGCTGAACACGGCCAGCAACACGATGGCATCAAGCCGGGTAATTTTGCCATCCCAAATCTGCCATGCGGCAATCGCAGTAACAACCGTGAGAATCGGCAGCTCCTTGCGGAGCACCTGCGAATGAACAGTGATGGGACTAATGAGCGCAGTGACCCCGAGGATTAGGGCGATATTGGAGATATTGGAACCGTAGGCGTTACCCAGTGCGATTCCAGGATTGTGCTGCGAAGCGGCCAGCACCGAAACCACCATCTCCGGTGTGGAGGTCCCGAAGCCGACGATCACCATACCGATCAGCAGCGGCGGCATCCCAAAATGGCGGGCGGCAGAGGCGGAACCTTCGACGAAACGGTCTGCGCTCCATACCAGAACCGCCAACCCGATTGCAATTGCGACAAAGGGCAGCACCATGTGAAATATAAGTCCCTTGAAGGAAAATTGTAATGCGCACCAACAGCTATCGCTGGCATGCGTTCCAGCCGACACACTCCTTTTGGAACACGCCAGCAAATTAACTTTATATCATTTTAAATTGCGTGCAGGAAAGATATCCCAGGGAGATCCTTAGTGAGACTGTTCCGCTGTCTTCTCCTACCCAATTGCACCAAAAACCAATTTTCCCGGGCCGCTCTCGTATTTTCACCTCCGGGACATACCCTCTACAGGGCGAAATGAAGAGGCGGAAATTTTAGTAATTTTATTTTGCTATATAACTTTACTTGGTTAAAAATCTTGAATAAAAC
This sequence comes from Desulfuromonas sp., assembly GCA_002868905.1. Taxonomy (GTDB): domain Bacteria; phylum Desulfobacterota; class Desulfuromonadia; order Desulfuromonadales; family Geothermobacteraceae; genus BM304. The sequence goes on along the minus strand of PKUA01000033.1, from coordinate 37,849 downwards.
ACCAAAATGGGGGCAGGCCATGGAGATAAGTATAAATAATCTGTTCAATCGCGTTGTCAGGCTGATTTTTTCAGCAATTCTTTTTGCTCTTATTGTCGCCTTGGTCATTGGGTGCGGGAAACTCTTTCTCGGGATATGGCATACCATCACTGTCCCGGGAATAACGGGAAAATATCTAAACCTAATCACTGATGTTCTCACACTCTTTGTTCTGGTCGAATTGTCCAAATCTCTCGTTGAATATTTCCACGCAAACCGATTAAGAATGACTTTTATTGTGGATGCAGCCATTGTTTTTATTGTGAGGGAGGTCATGATCATGCTATTTCAACACAAAGCAAGCGAAAGCGAGATTTACGCAATCAGTCTTCTATTGCTGGTACTAACGATATTGAGGTTAGGCTCAATCATGATGTATCAGAGAGAGGCGCGCATTGTCCAGTCAACAGAAGGCCGAAACCACTCAAATGAAAATTGATATGGCATCTTCAGTCAGACATAAATAGGCAATATACTACAAAAGCTGTGATGGTGATCGGGGCTTGAATATGTTTCTTAGCGAAAAATCCATGAAACAACATTGCCGAAAATTGATTAACTGATATGGAGATCACGGTCAAATTTATTTCTTGTGAATAATTCAATAACCTAGTCACGGTGGTACTTGTTAAATAGATTTTCCTAAAAAGGGAGATGGAACATGAATCAAGTCGGTTTGATTTCGGCAATTCGGATGACTGGTCATGAAAAACCCATTGAAGAGGGCTGGAATGACATAAACAAATGGCACACAGAGGATGGATTGCTCTGGATACACCTGGACTACAAATCTAAAGAGAGTCACCGCTGGCTGCACCTGAAAAGCCGCTTGGACACATCGGTTCTCGAAGCACTTTTGGCAGAAGACACACGGCCTCGCTTCTTTATTCATGGGCCCGGGCTTCTTATCATTATGAGAGGTATCAATCTCAACCCGGGCTCAGAGCCGGACGATATGGTTTCACTCAGAGTGTGGATCGAACCAGGACGGATAATTTCCATGCGACACCGAAAAGTGATGGCTGTAGACGATCTTCGCATGGAGATATTGAACGGAGAGGGCCCCAAAACAGAAGGAGATTTTCTGGCGCAGTTGACCCGAAAACTCTCATTGCGCATGGCAGAATCCCTCGACAACCTGTCTGAGCGGGTCGATGAGCTTGAAGAACTGGTTTTTGGACAGCAAGACAAGCCACTGCGTACGGTTATCAGCGAACTGCGCCGACAAATAATTGGTTTGCGGCGATATCTCATCCCTCAAAAGGACGTCTTCGAACGAATTCAAATTGAAAAAATTGCCTGGATCACTCCTGCCGACCAGGCCATCCTGCGGGAAACATCTGACCGTTTGACACGGTACGTTGAGGACCTCAACGCCGCCAGGGAAAGAACAGCGGTAGTTCAAGACGAACTTGAGAGTCAAATGGCCAGCCGCATGAACCAAACCATGTATCTGCTTTCTATTGTGACAGCCATTTTTCTACCACTTGGACTTTTTACTGGCCTTTTGGGAATCAACGTCGGGGGAATTCCAGGCACCGAAAACCCCCACGCCTTTCTTTTTGTCTGTTCGTTTCTGACCGGTATCGCTATCCTGCAATTTCTGATATTCCGGCGTATCCGTTGGATTTAATTTTTTCGAACAAAAGGATTAACCATGGAACAATTGGACCAATTCTGGGCTAGTAACTCGGTCAAAATCATTTCAGTTGGCTACCAACTTTTTCTCGCTCTGGCCGTTTTTTTCGCCAGCCGCCTTGCTGCCAAACTTGTCCGAAAATCGATTCAACGAGCCAACTTTAAAATCGAAAGTCTTGACGAGACTATGGCACCGGTCCTCGGTGCCATAGGCAGCTATTCTGTTTACGCAATTGGCCTGGTCATTGTTCTCGACATTTTCGGAGTCAATACCAACAGCATTATCGCCCTCCTCGGAGCAGCCGGTCTGGCGGTCGGCCTGGCACTGAAAGACACATTGAGCAATATTGCCGCAGGTATCATGCTCTTGATCCTGCGTCCATTCAAGGTCAACCATTTTATCGAATGCGGTTCTTACAGTGGCACGGTCAAGGAAATCGGCCTGTTCACCACGATCCTTGAAACGATTGACGGCCTTTTCCTGTCAATGCCGAATAGCACTTTGTGGGGAGTTCCGATCAAAAACTTTACATGCAATGGTAAACGACGTATGGATTTGGTCGTGGGGATTTCCTATGGGGATTCAATCGATAGAGGCTTCGAGGTCCTTAAGGGGATTATTGAGGCCGAAAGCCGTTTTCATAAAGAACCGGCACCCAAGATCATGGTACAAACGCTGGGTGACAGTTCAGTGAATCTGCAACTACGCGCTTGGGCCAGCGTAGATGATTACTGGGATGTGATCTGGGAGCACAACAAGGTCATCAAGGAAAAAATCGAAGCGGCCGGCCTCACTATCCCGTTCCCGCAACGGGATGTGCATTTGCATGAAATGCCTAAAGCGGGCGTGCAGGTGTAATTGAGCTGAAACGGATTAAAATTCTCGCATTCTTCGCAAACCGAACAGAGATTTCCATTTTCGAAGGGCCTACTCAGACATGATTATGAAATCGAACCAGATCTAGCTTCGCCATCCGATCAGACTCAGATTATTAAATTTTCGACGTGGTTCAGGGGCGATAATAGCTGCACATGGAATTCAGGCTCAAATTAAAGGACTTCTAAAAAGTTGCCATTCAAAAACACTCATCGGCTTAAAGGAACAACAACATCCCAATCTTTTTGATACCTTCCAGACAGGATTGCTGATGAATTGGTTGTTTAAACTTTGCTTGACGGTCTCAAGTATATTTTGGTTTGGCATTTACCCTTGTCAGTCCGAACCATTGAAAACCTATCCCGGGGAGGGACCAGAATCTCCCCTCTCAAATTATAGTGATCTCAGTGATTTATTTTCTCTTTACCAGCCCTACCTTGCAAACATTTCAGCGTATGAACCAATCTATTTCCTTGTTGGTGCTGACCCCAAAGAAAGCAAGTTTCAGCTCAGCATGAAATATCGACTTTTCAATCCAAAAGGCTCTCTAAATGTACGACACCCTTGGCTTGCAGGCATTCATCTTGCCTACACGCAGACATCATTTTGGGATTTAAAATCAGACTCCGCCCCTTTTTCAGACACAAGTTACAAGCCTGAATTCTTTTTCCTGACGAGCAATCTCAATCGTTACCTTCCAAAGTTTGAAGGTTTGTTTTTTCAATTCGGTTTGCAGCACGAGTCCAACGGCAGAGGAGAGCAGCATAGCAGAAGTACCAATTTTTTCTATTTAAAGCCCTACTTCATTCAATACAACCCTGTCACTAAACTTGGACTTCAGTTAAGTCCCAGAGTTTTTCTTTATATCAACAATGACGGTGAGAGCAACGCCGATTTGTCAGACTATCGAGGCTATTTTGACCTTGAAACCAAACTTGGCAAAGCAGATGGTTTTGTTTTTACGTCGAATATCAGAATGGCAAAAAAAGGTATTTCCTTCATCTCCGACCTAACCTACCCGGTTTCGAATCTGACAGGGGGCAACTTTGACCTCTACCTGCAGGTGGAGTATTCCAATGTTCGATCCGAAAGCCTGTTAAATTACGAAGAGCGTGTTCAAGCGGTCCGTATCGGATTCGCAATTGTAAGGTAAATTCAAAGTATTTCTATTTGACTCATGCCCCATTCCTCCAGAGAAAAATGGAGCCCGACGCACCTCACCGAGGATCCATTCAATCACATGAACCCCTGGGCAACCTGGTTCAACTCTTTATTCAAAGCTGCACCAACAAATCCTATCAATTCAAGAATTTCACAATTCGTGACCCCTAAGGACCTTAGAAATTTCTTCTAGAAAAGGGAGATTTCACCACATTAATCAGAAATTGCGACATGGAAATCGCCAATATTATACAAAACAAATCAGGATGCCATACATAAAAAATCTTGCACCAGCGCAAATCCACGTGTATACAAACAAGCCTCAAAAAATTGCCTTTACATGCATCCAAACTCACCCAAGTGTTTCTAAAAAGTCTGGAATTCTATGGAAAATTTCGTTTTGATTGCCCTCTTTGTTGGACTTGGGGCACTATTTCGCAAGATAGAGGCCTTTCCGGATCAGACGGCACAAGTCCTCAACATGTTCGCGCTATACGTTGCCCTTCCTGCCGTCATTTTGCTCAAAGTTCCACAACTGGAGTTCTCCGGAGAAATGATCGTTCCAGCGATTGTCCCCTGGTCGATGCTTGCCCTTTCTGCAACTTTGGTTTTGATTATTGGCAAGAGGTTTTCCTGGTCAAGAGAGACAATCGGGGTTTTGCTTCTCGTCGTGCCTATCGGCAACACTTCATTTATGGGCGTTCCAATGGTCAATGCATTTTTTGGCGAAGCAGGCATCCCTTACCTGATCATTTATGACCAGATCGGCACTATGCTTATTTTTGCCATCTACGGGTCTGTCGTCCTAGCGCTTTACGGCCGGGCGGGGACTATCAAAATTGCTGAAGTAGCCAAACGGGCCTTGTTTTTTCCACCCACTATGGCCCTCCTGATAGGCTTGCTGCTTCGAAACTGGCCCTACCCTGAGGCTGTCACCAAGGGACTTGAGACCCTGGCAGGAATGTTAACCCCTCTGGTAATGACAGCGATTGGTTTCCAATTGAAAATCAGACTAAGTCCTACGATACTTCAACCATTGGTATATGGTTTAGCGATAAAACTAGCTATCGGTCCACTGGTTGCTTTGGCCGGGTGTCGCGTTCTGGGGCTATCAAACTTGGCGGCTGATATCTCAATCTTCGAAGCGGGGATGCCACCCATGGTGACTGCTGGAGCTTTAGCTATTGCAGCAGGCATGGTTCCAGAACTTGCAGCGGCAATGGTAAGTTTAGGAATGGCTCTAGCATTTATATCCTTGCCTTTACTCTATATCTTAATTTGAGTTTAAAGATTTCAAAAAAAATTTCACGAGTTCTATGGCATGAGCTTGTCAAAAAAATGGAGGGTTGAAGTAACAAAAAAAAATTACAAAGTGGTCGAACCAGAGCTTAGGTCCACAAAAATGCCGATCCGAGCAGACTGTCGCGTCTGTAAATACATGCGAGGTCAGATTGGAGATTTTCTCTCGTAATCCGTGACAAATACGGATTTTCAATTCAGGTGCTCGAGTTTTTCTTGCTCCCCGAACCGGACAGTGTTGGGAACGAGGAGGAAACCTTGTCACTCAAGAAGACCGGAAAGCAGATCCACCCCCGCCGGGATTTCGCCTAAGGGGATTCCACCAAACCCGAGCAGCAACTTATTCTGCTCCTTTCTTCCATCCGCATAAAATGCTGAAAAAGGCAGCAACCGGCACCCATGCTGCTTTGCTCGTTCAACAAATTCCGCTTCGTCTTGAATCCTATCGTTCAATTCCAGAACGAGATGAAGGCCAGCACCCTGGCCTATGATTTTGGCCTTGTTCAAGAGCCTCTGCTCGATTGTGTGCAGCATCAAATCATGCTTCTTCTTGTAAAATATCCGCACACGTCTCAAATGCTGCTCCCAGTGACCCTGCTCCATGAAAGCGATCATCGCTCTTTGCGTCAAAAGCGGCACCGGGCACAGATAATTCATGAACTTCTGTCTGTAAGCATCTGCCAGCCAAGTTGGAAGAACCATGTAGCATAAACGTAGAGCCGGTGAGAAAACCTTGGAGAAGGTGCCTTGATAGATGATGTTCCCCTGTGGATTCAGACCCTGCAAAGACGATATGGGCCGCCCGACATAGCGCAGTTCACTGTCGTAATCATCCTCGATAATTAACCTCCCACCTGTATCGGCCCACGAAATGAGCTTCAGGCGATCGGCGACAGGCATCACGTAACCGAGCGGCATCTGGTGTGAAGGCGTTATGTAGACAACACTACTCTCGCTCGATTTAAGGGCGTCCGGATTGAGGCTGGAGGAACCGATATCTATGGGATTGATTCTGAACCCGAGATTTCGGAAGACATCCCGGGGCAGGTGGTATCCGGGATTTTCAACCGCAACGGAATTGTGCGTCTCACGAATAAGCTGGGCAACAATCTCCAGGTTCTGTTGCGATCCTGAATTGATAATTATTTGATCCGGGCTACAGCGTACCCCGCGAGACCGCTCCAGGTAAAACTGGACATTGCATCTCAAACCCCACTCCCCCTGTGGGTCACTGTACTCCGAGAAAGCACCTGGTTCGGAGCGAAAACAATCAGTAAAGCATTTCTTCCAAAGTGCCGCGGGGAAGACCTCAGGATCGAGTCGAGCCGGATGAAAGTCAAATCGATAACGCTCCGCCAGCTTCGGATGGAGGTCCTGTTTCGGGTAAGGCGTGGTTGTCGAAGTCGCAAGGTCCAGCTCAAGATCTGAAACAAAGTAACCACTCCGCGACTTGCTGTAGATATATCCCTCTGCGCAGAGCTCCTGGAAAGCGCCATCGACCGTATTTCGACTGATTTCCAGTTCGCCTGACAAGTCACGAATCGAGGGAAGCTTAAAATGCGCCGGGAACTTCCCCGAAAGAACCTTCTCTCGGATTTGCAGGAAAAGCTGCTGGTAGAGCGGCGTCGAATCGGTGTTGTTTAATATAAACATCATTGAATGTCAGGCATTCTGTCCCCATTGTTTTTTTGGAGATTGTACCTTTTGAAGGGGTCAGTGATCAAGTATCCTTCAATCATCTTTGATAACAAACCTTTCAAACCAGGAGCCCGCGTTATGATTTCTGAAAAACTGCTTGAGATTCTTAAAAATGACGGGATCGTTTCGATTGCGACGCTGGGGGATGATGGCATCCATATGGTCAATACCTGGAATAGCTACGTCAAGATTTCATCGGAAGAACGCTTCCTGATCCCCGCTGGCTATATGCATAAGACCGAAGAAAACATCAAACTTAACCCCGAGGTTGTCATCACAACTGCGAGCAGCAAAGTTAAGGGCCTGCATGGAGCAGGGGCAGGGTTTTTGATCAAAGGGAAGGCCGAATTTGTAACGTCCGGGCCTGATTACGATATCCTGAAGGAAAAGTTTACCTGGTTAAGGGCAACGCTCGCCGTCACCATCGATTCCGCGACCCAAACCTGGTAAAGAAATCTTTAAAAGAAGTGCTTTGCCAAAGGAAGAGACATGGATATTACTGAAATGGTTCTTGAAGTCATGCGCGCCGAAGGGGCGCCGCTTAACGCCGGGAAAATTGCTGAACTTGGCGGGCTTGATCGCAAGGCCGTAGACAAGGCAATGGCTCAACTGAAAAAGGAAGAAAAGATCGTTTCGCCAAAGCGCTGTTACTGGACACCGGCATAAAATATCTCTCAAAAAAAACAATTTTCTTGGCACCTTCTCAGCGCACAGACAAAAAGGGCCTACGGTCAAAACCGTAGGCCCTCTATTTTGTTGGTTCCCCGAGCCGAACTCGAACCAGCGACAGGGTGGTTAACAGCCACATGTCCACAATCTCAATAGTTGTCCCAGAAAGGTTTTCAGGCTAGGGATGTGAGACACTGCTTTCGGCCGTCGCAGCACCGACAACCGCTTTCATAAGGTCAAAAGCTACATCCTTGCCCAGCGGCGTCCGACCCCCAAAAAGAAAAGCCCACGAAATAATTCGTGGGCTTTTCCAAATTGGCTCCACCTGCTGGGCTCGAACCAGCGACAAGGCGATTAACAGTCGCCTGCTCTACCAACTGAGCTAAGGTGGAATGTATGGCTAGAAACGGAGATATTAATACTCTATTCCCCGTTATAAGTCAAGTTTCAGCAAAAACCAAACCAGTAAATTTACTGGTTTTATTACCCTGCAAAATCAAACATTTACATATGCAGTGAACTCCCCGGGCCAAAAAAAACCCTACCAACTGAACTATCGGGGATTGAGAATAACGAAACGGAAATTTAGTCGAAAGGCCGCCCCTTGTCAAGGGTTTTTAGCCGCCTTTCTTCAACTCGAGCAGAATCAGTTTGGCGACCGCCTTGACGGTTTCGAACACCCCTTCGCCGGTGGTGGCACATGCCTCGTATTCCGGGACCCCGTCCGGATTGAGCAGTTCGCGGAGCTCTTCCATCGAGGAGACATTTGGCAAATCCCGCTTGTTGTACTGCATGACAAACGGCAAATCCTCAAGCCGGTACCCCTGCTCCTCGAGATTGTCCTTGAGATTCTCCAGGGATTCGATGTTAGCGTCGAGGCGTTCCTCCTGAGAATCCGCCACGAAGACCACGCCATCGACCCCTTTAAGAATCAACTTGCGCGATGCATCGTAGAAGACCTGCCCCGGAACGGTATAGAGATGGAAACGGGTCTTAAACCCGCGGATCTCTCCCAGCGCCAGCGGCAGAAAGTCAAAGAACAGGGTCCGCTCCGTCTCGGTTGCCAGGGAGATCATCTTCCCTTTGGCGGTCGGATCGGTCTTCTGGTAGATATACTGCAGATTGGTTGTCTTGCCGCAGAGCCCCGGACCGTAATAGACGATCTTGCAGTTGATTTCGCGGGATGCGTAGTTAATGAACGACATGCTTCCCTAGTGCCTCACTTGAAGAGGTTGTCGATATCATCGTCGGTGATTTCGGCGAACGGGCTTTGCGATTGACCGCTCCGTTCCTGCTCTTCGGTCTTCTGGGTAAGATCTTCAAAGATCCTTCCCAGTTCATCACTGGCCTTTTTCACCCGCAACCGCACCAAACCGAGAGAGGAACGCTGGTCGAAGATCACCACCAGAATCACCCGCTGCGCCACAATGGAGATATGGATGTTATCCTTCTCTCCTTCGTGGAAAAGAATCGAGAACTCTTTCTCCCCGATCAATTTGGCCAGCCCGCCGGTTGCGGCGATATTCCCCGCCGTCAACGATGCCAGGCTGGTTGTGTCGAGATTCTCCGTCTCGCCGACAGCCGAGATCAACTGGCCGTTCTTGTCGACCAGGAAAATCACCTTCGAGTTAGAGTCGCGCAGCAGTTTGTTGAGAACTTCATTGATCTGATTGAGTTCTTCCTCGTACATTACGAAGGCTGATTGTGGCCCCAACATGTGCTGACTCCTTATTCGAGGTTAAAACCACCGGAGGCGGGTCACCCTTCCGGCTGAAAATGGCACGAGGTCCCGACCGACTAACCGGACCGGACCTCCATTGCATACTCGCAGAGTTATAGCATCGTCCCTGCTAAAACATCAAGGGGATTTCAGTGACGCAAAAGCTCCCGGAGTCATCTCCGGGAGCTTTTGCGATTTTATCACGTTGCTGAACCCTGATTACTCGCCGGTACCGCAGTCGGCGGAGAGGCCGGCCAGCTTCTTGTACAGGTCATAGCGGTTGGTCGCATCCTTGGCGGACGCTTCAAGGAGTGCTTCAGCCTGCTCCGGGTTGGTCTTCTTCAACACACGGAAACGGTTCTGGTTGTTCGCCCATTCCTGGTAGCTCATGGAAGGCTCCTTACTGTCCATCTGGAGCGGGTTCTTCCCTTCGGCAGCCAGGCGGGGATCGTAGCGGAATAGCGGCCAGTGACCGCAGGCAACAGCCTCCTTGCAGTTGTCGACGGCAGTGGTCATGTTGATGCCGTGAGCGATGCAGTGACTGTAGGCAATGATCAGCGACGGACCGTCATAGGCGTCGGCCTCCATCATCGCCTTGACCACCTGACCCGGGTTCGACAGGGCGACCCGCGCAACGTAGATGTTGCCGTAGGTCATGGCGATCATCGACAGGTCTTTCTTCGGCATCTGCTTACCGCCGGCGGCGAACTGGGCCACGGCAGCGATCGGCGTCGCCTTGGAAGCCTGCCCACCGGTGTTGGAGTAGACCTCGGTGTCGAGGACCAGGACGTTGACGTTCTCGCCGGAAGCGAGCACGTGGTCGAGGCCACCGTAACCGATGTCGTAGGCCCAACCGTCACCACCGTGAATCCAGACAGACTTGACAACCAGGTAGTCAATATCCACCAGCAACGGCTTTGCCGTTTCGTGGGTGCACTTTTCGAGAATGCCCCGCAGCTGCTTGACGCGGCCGCGCTGCTCCTCGATCTCCGCCTGGGTCGCCTGGGCAGCGTCAAGAATTTCCTGCTTGAGCCCCTGGGTCCCTTCGCAAGCCTTGCAACCGCACTCGAGGTTGCTGGTCAGCAGCTCACGGGCGTAACCGGTAGTCTTATCGACCGCCAGACGCATACCGAAACCAAACTCGGCGTTATCTTCGAACAGAGAGTTGCTCCAGGTCGGCCCGCGGCCGTCCTTGCGCACCGACCACGGCGTGGTCGGCAGGTTGCCTCCATAAATGGAAGAGCAACCGGTGGCGTTGGCGACCAGCATCCGGTCACCGAACAACTGTGAACAGAGCTTGACGAAAGGCGTCTCGCCGCAACCAACGCAAGCACCGGAGAATTCGAACATCGGCGGCAGGAACTGACTCCCCTTGACGGTAGCACGGTTAAACAGCGACTCGTCAGGATCCGGCAGGCCGAGGAAGAACTCGAAGTTCGCCGCTTCTTTTGCGCGAAGTGGCGGCTGGGGTGCCATATTAATCGCCTTGACGCCCTCTTCGGTCTTGCTCTTGGCCGGGCAGTTGTGAACACAGGCACCGCAGCCGGTACAGTCTTCCGGCGCGACCTGCAGAGTAAACTGCTTGCCCTCCAGGTCTTTACCCTTGGCCGGAACTGACTTGAAGGTTTCCGGAGCGCCTTTCAAGTCGCCCTCCTCGTAAACTTTCATCCGGATCGTGGCGTGCGGGCAGACGAAGGAACAAATACCGCACTGGATGCAAAGGTCTTCCTTCCAGACCGGAATATTGACTGCAATGTTTCGCTTTTCGACAGCGGCGGTAGCCGTCGGGAATGTCCCGTCAACCGGCATGGCCGAAAGCGGCAGTTTGTGGCCCACACCATCGATAATCGGGCCGAGGGTCGACTTGACTACGTCAGTGCAGCCGTCCCACTGTCCAGCCTGCATTTCGATAGCGCTGTCAGCAGTCGCGGGCACCTCAACCTGATTGATGTTCTCCAACGCCACATCAACCGCCTGCTTGTTCATATTGACAACTTTTTCACCCGCCTTGCCATAAGACTTGACGATGGCATCCTTAATTTCGGCGAGTGCCTGATCAAGTGAAATGATATTCGATATTTTGAAGAAGGCGGTCTGCATGATGACGTTGATGCGAGAACCGAGACCAATCTTTTCACCCAGGTGCACACCATCAATGACATAGAATTTCAGCTTCTTGTCGATGATCTGCTGCTGGACATATTTAGGCAGGTTGGCCCAGACTTCGTTCTTGCTGAAGGGTGAATTGAGGAGAAAGGTCGCACCCTCCTTGGCATTTTTGAGCATGTCGTACTTCTCAAGGAAGGAGAAGTTGTGACAGGCGATAAAGTCAGCTTCGTTGTCCGAGAGCAGGTAGGTCGACTTAATGACCTTTTTCCCAAAACGAAGATGCGAGGTGGTCACGCTGCCGGCTTTTTTCGAATCATAGACGAAGTAAGCCTGAACCTCGTTATCTGTCGTGTCACCAATGATCTTGATCGAGTTCTTGTTGGCGCCGACGGTCCCATCGGAACCGAGACCGTAGAACATGGCAGAGTAACCATCGAACGGAACCTTGTAGGTCTCATCGAAGGGCAGGCTCTTGCCCATGACATCATCTTCGAAACCGATGATGAAATGGTTTTTCGGCTTGTCCTGCAGCATGTTGTCGAGTACTGCTTTGCACATGCCGGCGTTGAACTCGAACGAACCGAGGCCGTAGCGACCGCCAACGACCGTCGGATACCCCTCAAAGCTGGTCAGACCGTCAGCCATCCCCTCACCAATGGCGGTCCGAATCGACTGGTAGAGCGGCTCACCGATGGAGCCCGGCTCCTTGGTCCGGTCGAGAACGGTGATCTTCTTGACCGTGTCCGGCACGGCTGCGCAGAACTGCTCAATCGGGAATGGCAGGAACAGCCGGATTTTGACAAGACCGATCTTTTCACCCTGGTCGGCAAGATGCTGGACCAGTTCTTCCATCGCTTCGGAACCGGAACCCTGCATCACCACGACCCGCTCCGCCTGCGGATGACCGACATAATCAACCAGGTTGTACTGGCGACCGGTCAATTTGGCAAATTTGTCCATCTGCGCCTGGACGATCCCTGGAACCTTTTCATAGAAGGCATTGACCGACTCACGGCCGAGGAAATAGACGTCCGGGTTCTGAGCGGTACCACGCAGCACTGGACGATCTGGCGACATAGAGCGGCTCCGGTGAGCGGCGATCAGGTCATCATCAATCATGGCCTTCATGTCACCCATCGTCAACTCATCGACCTTCTGGATCTCGTGAGATGTCCGGAATCCGTCGAAATAGTGCAGGAACGGCACGCGCGACTCGAGCGTCGCGGCCTGGGCGATCAGGGCGAAGTCCATGACCTCCTGCACGTTGTTGGAGCAGAGCATCGCCCAACCGGTCTGGCGGCAGGCCATGACGTCGGAGTGATCACCGAAAATCGACAACGCCTGGGCGGCGATGGCACGCGCCGAAACATGGAAAACCGTCGGGGACAGTTCACCGGCGATTTTGTACATATTCGGGATCATCAGCAACAGCCCCTGGGAGGCGGTAAAGGTGGTGGTCAGTGCGCCGGCTTGCAAGGCACCATGGACGGCACCGGCCGCACCACCTTCCGATTGCATTTCGACAACCTTCGGGATCGAACCCCAGATGTTCTTCTCGCCCATGGCGCTTTTGGCGTCCGAGATCTCCCCCATGCCCGATGAGGGGGTAATGGGGTAGATCGCAATGACTTCGTTAGTCGCATGAGCGACGTGCGCGGCTGCAGAACAACCGTCAATACAGACCATTTTTCGCGACATTGACTTTCCTCCTTTTGGCATGCTTCAACAGCATGTCTTGGTGTTTGTTATCTCAAACTTCTTCCAAAACCTTATCTTTGAGTTGTCCCGCAACCGAAGCGCCGGCCGACAAGGGAGCAAGCATAATCGTAAAGTATACGTCGCACCGCAAGAAAAACCAGGGATCCATTCCACGACGGACAACCTACAACTCGCGCCGCCCCTCGACGGCCCGGAAAACGGTGGCGTCGTCTACGAATTCAAGGTCGCTTCCGGTCGGGATACCGTGCGCCAGACGGGTAATTCTGACGCCGAGCGGTTTAACCAGGCCGGCCAGATAGAGCGCCGTCGCATCACCCTCGACCGAGAAATTGGTCGCGACCAGCAACTCCTCCACCTGCCCTGACTTCAACCGCGCGAGAAGTTCCGCGACCCGAATCTGCTCGGGGCCAATGCCGTCCAGAGGAGAAAGTGCTCCGTGCAGGACATGATAACGCCCTCGAAAGGAGTGAGTCCTTTCGATCGCAAGCAGATCCTGCGGCTGCTCGACAACGCAAATTACCCGTTCATCGCGACCAGGGTCCGTACAGAGTGGACACGGATCGTCTTCGGTCAGATGGAAACAGACCGAGCAGAACCGTATGTTCTTCTTCACTTCGCGGATGGCCTCCGCCAATGCATCGGCATCGGCTTCCGGTTGACGCAAGACAAAATAGGCAAGACGTGCCGCAGTCTTCCTGCCAACGCCGGGGAACTTGGCCAATTCCGCCACTAATCGCGTAAAAGACGGGATGGAGTCTAGCATGAGATTTTGGAAAAATCCAAACCTTTAAAATGCTGTTTTATTTTTTTAGACTGGCCAAAAACTTCTTACAGTTATCGTAAAAATTACCAGGTAAGATGGCCATACCATTGCACTTGTAATACCATGATTCACCCTGTGAATCAAGGTTTTAGATTCACAGATCAATCCTGTTTCGACTAACGAAACAGTTGTTTTTTAAGGGAAAACAGGCCGTTTTCAGCCTGAAGCGGCCCGTTTTGATCACCGGCATCCGACCTCAGAACAGACCCGGGATGTTCATCCCTCCGGTAATTTTCCCCATCTCGGCCTGAGCCATCTCCTGGCTCTCCTTCAGCGCCTCATTCACCGCCGCGACAACCAGATCCTGCAACATTTCGACATCGTCCGGATCAACAGCGCTCTGATCAATCTTCAGCTCGACAATCTGCTGCTTTCCATTCACAACCGCCGTGACGATCCCTCCGCCACTGCTTGCCTCGACGGTTTTCTCCGCCAACTCTTCCTGCAGGCGCGCCATTTTCTGCTGCATCTGCTGTGCCTGCTTCATGATATTTCCCAGCCCTTTTGCCATTGTTTCACTCCTTCTCGTGCTATTGTCTACAATGAACGATGGACCGGAGGACAATGCCCGGCCTCCATCGTCAAACGAATCCCTTGTCGATCGCCTTAACCTCAACCACCTTCCCGCCGAAAAGATCCTGCGCCGTCTTCACGGTCGGATGGTTCAAGGCGTCCTCACGCAAGCGACGCTTCCGGTCGCTCTCTTCTTTGTCTTTCTTCTCGATCAGTGACGGGGGCAGAGGCTGTTTCCCGTCCACCTCCCGCAACTCCAGCTTGATTGTTTCCCTGCCGCAGAACCTGGCCGCCAACAGCTCAAAAATTTCCCGGGTCTCGGCATCTTCCAACTGTGAGAAAACGAACGACCCCTTGGGCAGACCGAGCACCAGCTTCGGCAAGGGCGCCTCAAGCAGATTCGCCTGCTCCAGGAAGGAAGCGATGCGCGGACGCCCTTCACTTCTGACATACTGAACCAGGGCAGGCCAGTTCAATGATCCTGAGGCTAAAGGGGCCGGTTCAGCGGTTTTTTTTTTGCCCTCGTCGGGGGGATCGACCGGCGTTGGAGCGGTCGGCGGAGGCGGGGTGAACCCTCTCGGCTCAGCGTCGCCGGAGGAGGGGGGTGCGCCGCCCCCTGACCCGATCCGTTTTTCGAGCCGCTCCAACGACTGCAGCATTTCGCCAATCGGGCGGGCCGCCGGAAACTGGGCGAGTCGAACCAGGGTCATCTCCACCACCAGGCGCGGCTGGGTGCTGACAGCGACTTCGGTTTCAGCTTTGAGCAACACCGTGATCAACCGATGCAATTCTTCCGAGGCAAATCGACTCGACAGATCCTTCATCTCGTCAATCTCCTCGACCCCGAATTCGAGTTGTTCGGCCGGGTCCTCGACCACCTGGCAGATAATCAACGAACGAAACAGCTCAACCAACTCCTGGCAGTATTGCCGCAGGGAATACCCCTGTTCATCGACTCGCCGCACGATATCGAGCAGCTGACGGCTGTCACGCTCCCGCAGTGCGCCTAAAGTTGCCAGGATAAGCCGTCGATCGATGACTCCGAGCAGTGACAACAGGTCATCATCACCGACCTTGTCACCGCAGAAAGCCAAAACCTGGTCGAGAGTCGAGAGAGAATCCCGCATACTCCCTTCCCCTTTGCGTGCGACCAGGGCGAGACCCCTGTCGCTGATGCTGACCTGTTCGGCATCCACGATCTCGCGCAGACGACGGGTCACCAGGGGAAGAGCAATCTTGCGGAAGTCGAAGCGCTGACAGCGGGAGAGAATCGTCAGCGGGATTTTGTGCGGTTCGGTCGTGGCAAAGACAAACTTGGCATGCTCCGGCGGCTCCTCCAGAGTCTTGAGTAACGCGTTGAAGGCGTTCACCGACAGCATGTGAACTTCGTCGATAATGAAGATTTTGAAGCGGGAAACAGACGGGAGATAACGAATATTGTCACGCAACTCCCGCACAGCGTCAACCCCGGTATTGGAGGCACCATCGATCTCCTGGACATCAACCCCGTTCCCTCCGGCGATTTCAACACAGGAGCGGCACTGACCGCACGGTTCGGTCGTCATCCCCTCTTCGCAGTTGAGTGCTTTGGCAAGGATTCTCGCGGCCGATGTTTTACCGACGCCACGCGCTCCGGTGAACAGGAACGCATGGTGCACGCGATCAGATTGAATGGCGTTGCCGAGGGTCTGGCTGACATGCTCCTGGCCAACCAGATCGGAGAAAGTCTGCGGACGCCACTTGCGGGCCAAGACCAGATAGGACATGAGTCGCTGGTTGCTCCTCAATCGTCGGGCAGGGTTCCGGCGGCATTGCCGCCACGAGTGACAGCCAGGCACCCCCGCGGCACACGACGAAAGCCGCTACCGCTGCTCCCTTCCGGGCCTGACGGGGTTTGCAGCCGGCCGTTGCGCGGGACCCGGCTGTCACTCCTGACGGCAATGGGCTCGCCAAAGAACAACAGCAAATGCGGAGCCGGCATTGCAACTCCGCGATCAGTTCCTCTCCTGGAAAAGGAACAGGAGAATAAAAATGGCGGAGAGGGAGGGATTCGAACCCTCGGTACCTTTCAGTACACACGATTTCCAATCGTGCACCTTCGGCCGCTCGGTCACCTCTCCGCAAGGGGGCGTAGAATACAATAAGGGGGGGACTCTGTAAAGGCCTTTTTCCGAGGTTCTCACGCGACTTCGGAAAGTGGGTTCAACGCAGGACCGACCTCCCTTTCAGCCCGGATGAACCCGTTTCAGCGACGCTTCGTCTGCATGAGAAATTTCCGGACCAGTTCGACCTTGTCTTCCGCCATGCGACTGAAGCTGACGCCGAAACCGATGGGGTAGTTCGGCTTGCGCTGGTCCTTGCGCGTATTGAGCCAGGTCACCTCCGCGACACAGGTAATGATCAGGCCGCCGGCCATCGGCAAATTGAACTCCAGGTCGACCAGTTCCCCAGGCATGACAGGCAACAGGCTGTCGATAAAAAGTCCACCGCTACTGATATCGAGGCCATTGGCGGAATGAGTCTCCCCCTTGTAACCGAACTTGCAACGAACAAGGCACGACTTGCGTGGTTCGCGAATTCCATCGAGAAAACGCCGACCGGCTTCGAGAAACTGGTAGCGATCGATCGGTTTTTCCAGGGTCCCGTCACAACCCGCCTCCCGGCAGAGTTTTTCGACCTCCGGGCCATTTTTATCGTACAGGAGCACCACCGGGATATCCTTGAACTGGCTATCCTGCTTAAGTTGACGGCAGCAATCGAACCCGTTCATCCCCTGCAGGTCCACCGCCAGATAGATCAAGTCTGGCTTTTCCGCCCGGCACATTTCCAAGGCAGCATCGGCACTGCACGCTTCTCGGACCGTGACCGGCATCTTGGACAGAAACTGTTTTTCGATAGCGATGAACACCCGGGAGTCATCGACCAGCAATACCTTCGGATCGTCACTCATAATCCCTCTCTCACATACATTCCTATCGCAGCATCCAGCCATAAAGTCGATGCAAACAATCTCTTACTATAGCCATCCTTGATCGACAAAATAACCCTTTAATTTTTCTACGGCTCTATCAAGGTTGTCAATAGAGTTGGCGTAAGAGAAACGGAGAAATCCCTCGCCAGCCGGCCCGAAATCAGAGCCGGGGGTCAAGGCCACGCCCGTTTCTTCGAGCAACTGCAGGGCCAGAGCCTGTGAATTGTCGGTTATGTGGCGCGCATCCGCCAGAACATAAAAGGCTGCGACCGGTGCCCGCACCACCTTGAGCCCCAACTCCGGCAACCTGCTCAACAGATGGCGACGGCGCCGGTCGTACTCCTGCCGCATCCGGGCCACGTGCGTTCCGCACTCGCGCAAGGCGGCGATTCCGGCGACCTGCACAAAATTATTCGCACTGATCAGGAAATTCTGATGCAGGCTTTGCAAGGTGCGGGCAACCTGGCTGGGGGAGATGAGATAGCCGAGCCTCCAGCCGGTCATGGCGTAGGTCTTGGAGAAACCGCCGAGCACGAACGCATCCGGGGTGAATTCCAGAATGGAGCGTTCCTCACCTTCATAAGTCAACCCGTGATAGATCTCATCCGCAATGACCGGAACCGAAAGCTCGGCCATTTCCCGTTGCCAGTCGGCCGGCATGACCGAACCGGCGGGGTTGGAAGGCGAATTGATCAACACCCCCCTGGTCCGTTCCGTCAAAGCCTCGCGAACCGCACGGGGAGTCGGCTGGAAGGCGTCTTCAGGCCGGGTTTCAAGGTAGCGGGGTCGCCCGCCGAAAAAGGTGATGAAGTTCGGGTAACAGGCGTAACTCGGATCCGGGAGAATAATCTCGTCGCCATTTTCGAGCAAGGCAGCGAACAAAAGCAGCATTAGCGGACTGGTCCCGGAAGAGACCAGGACCTGTTCCGGGGAGATAGACACGCCATAACGCTGCCGGTAGTGGGCGACGATCTCCTCCCGCAGGTCGAGTCGCCCCAGTGAGTGGGTGTAGGAAGTCTCCCCGCGCGATACTGCGGCATGAACCGCCTCAACGATCGGTTCCGGGGTCGGGAAATCCGGCTCACCGAGGCAGAGGTAGATCACATCACGGCCGCTCGCCTCGAGCGCTTTGGCCCTTTCCATCACTTCCATGGCCATAAACGGGGTAACGACCTGGGAACGGTGGGACATCGGGATGGTCAACGCTGGCATGCCAACCTCGCTATCCGGCCGAGATACTCAAAAACACCAGGTTGCCGGTGCTGCTGTTGGTCACCCCGTGGGACTCGCCTGCCGGGGCGGTCAAAACTGTCCCGGGCCGAATCGATGCCGTGTCTGTCTCGGTCAGAAACTCCCCCTCCCCCTCGAGCACGACCCAAACATGATCCCCGGCATGAACGTGCGGCTTGATCCCCTGGCCGGGGAGCAGGCACCAGAGTGTGGTTCGGGAGTGATCGCCCACCCCCAAGGGAACCTTGTTCGCCTTCTCCTGGCTGAACTCGACATGCTCTCGGTATTGAAAAAACGAATCGGTCATGATCGACTCCTCAGACTGGTTCTAAATAAGATGCCGGTGACGCGGCACCATGCAAAAAGGCGCTATGGAATCCTCCATAGCGCCCTGATTCTAACAAGCCTGCCGCTCCGGTCAAGCTTTTGCTATCGAGACCCCGACCAGGTTCCCTTCCGGGATCAACTGCCTCACCGGCAGATCGGCAAAATTGGCCGGCGCGAACAGAACACCGCGCGGGACATCGTCGCTGAGCTTGATCGCCCCCTGGATCTCCTCACCCGCGGCACTCACCTTGATGAGGGCACCGTCGTTGACGCCACAGGAGAGTGCGTCGGCCGGGTTGACCAGGAACTGACCGGTCGGAGCGACTGTCGCAGTGCCGGGCGAAAAGGTCGTGGTGGACCCGAACTGGAACATTGATGCACCGGTGAGCAGCACCAGCTCGGGAAGTTGGGCAACCCCTTCGGCCGGGGCAAAGCGCAGGCTGCCATCTACCGGCTTCCACCCCTTTCGGTAGCAGAAACGCCTTCCGGAGGCGGTAAAGCAGACATCTTCGTAGAGCCCGGACAAATCCTTCATTTCCGTCTGGACGGCGGCAAGGCTGGCCGGGGCGCTATCGCGTTGCACTTTGGCGAGAAGCCCCGCGAAGATCTCGAAATCGGGGCGTGATTCCCCGACGGGTGAGACTGCGGGCTTGAGGTAGCCGACCCGCCCACCGAGACCGGTCACGGAGCCGGATTTTTCGAAGTTGCCAGCGCCGGTCAGTACAATATCGGCCATCGAGGTCAATTCGGATGCGAGGATATCCTGGACAACCAGGAATTCGACCTTCTCCAGTGCCTTGCGCCAGCGTGCCGCCTGCGGGAACGCCAGCAGCGGGTTGACACCGGCCAGGTAGAGGAAGCGAATCTCACCCGCCTCGATCCCGTGGAGAATCTGGTTGGCGTCTTTCCCCTGCTGTGGCAGGTCGACGCCCCAGGAAGAAGCGAATTGACCACCCGCCTGGCCATAGGCCTGCTGACCAGGCAGCAGTCCCGGCGCGACGCCGGCATCGATCGCTCCGGCCAGGTTGCCTTTTTCATCGAGCGGGAACAGCCCACCGATGTCACCATGGAGCGCACCGCATACCAGCGCCAGGTTGACCAGGGCACGGGTCGCCTCGGCTGACATCGGCCCACGCAACACCTCGCCTCCGAACACCACTGCGACGGATTCCGCCTTGACCAGGTACCCGGCCGCATCCTGCAGTGTCTTGGCGCTGACCCCGGTCGCCTCGATCGCCTGGCCAAGATCGACTGCGGCGTAAAAGGACTTGAGCTCATCAACATTGCCCAGGTAACGTCCCAGGAAATCGTCGTCGGCCCCGTCCTGCTCAAGCACCAGTTTGGTCAGGGCATTGACCAATGCGACTTCGGATCCGGGCCGATAGACCATTGGGGTGTTGGCATACTGGTTCAGTTTGACCTTGCGCTGATTGGCGAGAATCAGTTTCCCGTCACCGACGCGACACGCCTGCTGAATCTGCCAGTCGACCAACGGAGCCTCTGAGGTCGGATCGGCGCCGACGACCACGACGGCATCAACCTGACCGATCCTGTCCGGCAGATGGCTGGCACCACCAAGACCGAGAGCCGACTGCAGGACCTCGATGCCGCGCAGGTAGCCGAACCGGGCCTCGCTGTCGATATTATTGCTGCCGAAACCGGCCCGGAACAGTTTCTGGAACAGGTAGTACTCTTCATTTCCGAGCCGCCCACCGGTCAGTCCGGCACATGCCTCTCCGCCCGCCGTGGCCGCCTTCTCCACAACCGAACTCAGGGCCTCGTCCCAGTCCAATGGCTGCTGGCCGTCAACCCGCTTTTTCAGCGGGGAGGTCAACCGCTTTTCCGAATTCAAAAAACCGTGAGCGAAAAAGCCACCGATACAGAGACTGCCGTTGTTTACCGTCTCCCCGTCTTCGGAGGTCACCCGACAGACCTGGTTCTGCTTGGTGTGGACGTCGACCTCGCACTGTGACGGACAGAGGGTGCAGATCGAAGCGGTCTTCTGCAGTTCCCAGGGGCGTGCCTTGAACTTGAATGTTTTGGAGATCATGGTCCCGGTCGGACAGACCTGGACACAGTTGCCGCAATATTCACAATTTTCCAAACGCTTGTCGATAAAGGCGCGATCCCCGCGGTCGTTCACCAGGAGAGCCTGGGCACCGACCGTTTCGTGGCAGACCTTGACACATTTTTCGCACAGGACGCAGCGAGACGGAACCTGCTGAATCAACGGCCAACCGTCAATGGTGTCGGGGTTCACATTCTCGGCGGCGAAAGAGGGGCGATTAACCCCAAAGGCGTAGGTAATGTCCTGCAATTCGCACTCACCACCGGCATCACAAACCGGACAATCGA
This sequence comes from Desulfuromonas sp., assembly GCA_002868905.1. Lineage (GTDB taxonomy): Bacteria > Desulfobacterota > Desulfuromonadia > Desulfuromonadales > Geothermobacteraceae > BM304. The sequence goes on along the minus strand of PKUA01000033.1, from coordinate 16,701 downwards.
GAGGATGATTAACCAGCAGCAGTTCGACGATCTGCTTACGGATGGTAAACAGCCTCTCGGATTGGGTGGTGACAACGATCCCGTCCTTGACGACCGTGTTGCAGGCAGTCATGGTACGGTCAACCCCTTCGACTTCGACCGCACAAATGCGGCAGGCACCCGTCGGAGAGACTTTCTGTAACCAGCAGAGGGTCGGGATAGTGATACCGAGTTGACGCGCCGCTTCGAGGATGGTCGTCCCCCGGGCAACACTCACTGTTTTACCGTCAATCGTTAAGCTGACCATATAGCAAATTCCTCAGTTGCGAAATTCGAATCATTGACTGTCGTTAAAGCGCCAGCATTCCAACCCGGTAACAACGCAGGCAACGCTCAGCCTCCTGTACCGCTTTGCTGTCCTTGAAGCCGAGCTCGACCTCACTGTAGTTCCCTTTACTGGCCCGCTCGCGACCGTGAACCTCATCCTGGTTCGTCCGCTCGACCGAATCGAGCCATGCAACCTTCTCGTCCTGATCGTAAACACCGAGACTCCAGATGATATCCTCCATCAGATCGTCATCGTCCAGATAGGCCTCACCTTCCTCGAGCCAACGCTGAATGACCTTGGCCGCGCGGTGGGCGTTGCCGACGCAGGCGACAACCGTCAACGGTCCGATCTCGGCGTCTCCGCTGGCGAAGACACCATCACAGTCGGTGACCAGGGTTCGGGTCAGGGCGTTGCCCATGTCGTCCTGCAGGTCGCGGCCAATGGCGTTCTGCAACGGCAGGGTCTTGGTCACCACGGTCTTCCAGCGAGTGATTTCGATCCCCATATCCTCGGGGATGAAGGAGAGGTCGGGATCCTGCCCGATCGCCGGAATGACCGTATCGCACTCGACGACGAATTCACTCCCTTCGACCGGTTGCGGACGCCGGCGCCCCGAATCATCAGGTTCGCCGAGCTCCATCCGGACACATTCGACTCCGGTCACCTGGTTGTTGTCATCGACCAGGATTTTGGTCGGCAGCACCAGGAACTCGAACCGGACGCCCTCCTCGTCGGCGCCGTCGATCTCCCACTCATCAGCCGGCATCTCCTTTCGGGTCCGACGATATAGCAGGATCGATTCCTCGGCCCCCTCGCGCAGGGCAACCCGGACACAGTCGATGGCGGTGTTGCCGCCGCCAACGACGACAACCTTCTTACCCATACCGGTCGGACGACCGAGATACGCTTCACGCAGAAACTCTATCCCGCCGGCAAGGAATCCCGTGTAACCCTGGTCCTCACCTTCGACCCCCATCGGCTTCGATTTGTGGGCACCCGGGGCGAGCAAGACGGCGTCAAATTTCTCTTTCAGCTCCGGCAGGGTAATATCGACCCCGACTCGGGTGTCGTATTTAATCTCAACCCCCATGCTGCTGATGATATCGATATCCCGCTGCAGGATGTGACGCGGCATCCGGTAGGCTGGAATGCCAACGGCGATCATCCCGCCGCCATACCCCTCAGGCAGGGCCTCATAGATCGTAACGGGATAACCTTCCAGAGCGAGATAGTAGGCGGAGGTTAAGCCTGCCGGACCGGCACCGACCACGGCAATCGTTTTATCCTTGCGCGGCTTCGGTTGCATCGGCGGCTGCAGGGCGTGTTGCCACTCGTAATCCGAGGCTGTCCGCTTGAGGACCATGATATTGACCGAGTCGTCGACATTCTTGCGACGGCAGGCCGATTCGCACGGGTGGGGACAGACCCGACCGCAAACGGCCGGCAGCGGCATGCTCTCACGGATGGTTGCCAGCGCCTCGGAGTACTTACGATCCTTGATCTCCTCGATATAACTCGGAATATCAATATGGGCCGGGCACTTGGACTGGCAGGGAGCCGTCAGTTTCACCGTGTAGCGATGCTCACCTTTCGGCTGGTTTTCACCGCTGATGTAGGCAAGGTAATCGTTGCGAAAATGCTTGATGGTATCGACCACCGGAATGACCGAGGTCGCACAGAGGGTGCACTTGCAGTTCTGCAGAAGATCCGCCAACCCCTCGATTGTGGTCAGGTCCTGTTCAGAACCCTGTCCGGCAAGGATCCGGGCCAGGGCGTCTTGCATGACCTTGGTCCCCTTTTTACCCGGGGAGCACTTGGCGCAGCAGTAGTCTTCCTGAACCCGCTTGGCATATTCGGCCGCCATCGCAACCACATCGATTGACGGGTCCTTGATGACAACACCATCCCAACCCATGAAGGCAGCGATCGGTTGGTTGCCGTCAAACGTCACCGGAAGGCGGCGCTGCACAGCTTCGACTTCGCCGTCCCCCCCCTGCCGATTATCGACAACCTCTCTTCCCCAACTTGAAAACACGACCTGAGACAACGTTGACCTCCAACGCTTCTTTGCCCTTCCATGGAGTGTGAAGGGCAGGAAATGAGCTTGAAAAAAGGGAAAGACATGCGGCGTCAGGCTGCCGGCCTTTCCCGAAATTCTGTATACAGTATGCAGTTGTTTACCATAGATGAAAAGGGCGAATCAAGCAAAATCGACCCATCAGGGAGAGTCGGAATCGACTGGAAATCCGGTAAAGGGGGTGGTAATAAACCATTGGCCGGACTCAAAACCACTGCCGGGGAAATAGGCCCAGCGTTGCTTCAGTTCCAGCGAACGGACCCGCGGAGATGAGAGGAGATAGTATTTAACAACAACTTCCGTATCCATCTCCCTGGTTTCCTCGAGATAATCGGTTTTGACAAGTTCGGCCTCGGTCACCTGAAACTCCTCGACGTCCTGCACCTTGGAGAGATATTTTTCCCGGCGTGGCTCGGTATAGTAAACGGCTGCCGACCTGAACTCACGCCAACGCAACAGGTTAAGATAAGACTCATGGGTCGCTCCGAACTTGGCCCGAGGAGAAAAAGCCGATTTTCTCGGGGTGCCGCAAGCGGCCAGAGAAACAGAGAGGATTGCGAACAACAACCAGACGAACCAACGATTTTTCACGAAGCCCCCTTTCCAAGACTTGCAAGTCGTGATCAATAAGCTAGACTGAGTTTTCATCCACATGCTAGGCCGAGGTGGCAACCATGCAGAAGATTGAAATCTACACCAAGGACTACTGCCCGTATTGCAAGCGGGCCAAGGACCTGCTCCGCATCAAGGGTGTCGACTTCACCGAACACGAGATCAGTCAGGACCCGGAGCGAGAGAACGAAATGCACGAACGCTCCGGTCGTGTCACCGTTCCGCAAATTTTTATCGATGGCCAACCGATCGGCGGCTGTGATGAACTGTTCAAGCTGGACGAGGAAGGGAAGCTTAATGCCCTTCTCAGGAAACCTTACAACCTGCTTGACTGATCGTCGCCTCCCGATGCGACATTACGGCGCAACGGCCGACCCTCTCTGAGCAACAGTTCCAAATCAGCGATTCAGCGTTCAGTCGGCGGCCTCCGCAGGACCGACGTGTAGAACCCCCCACCCTCCGTCTCGACTTCAGTCAGGCTCAACTCCAGTTGCATGGCGCTACCGTCACGACTCCGACAGGAAATCATCCTTGTTTCGCTCAACAGTTCGGAAAGCTCCCCCTGCCAGAACTCGTCAAAATCCTTCCCGTCCAACGACGGGCAGTCCGGGTCGATCAGCTGCCTGATGTGCAAACCCAGGGCTTCCCGCTTACTGTAACCGAACACCTTTTCCGCCTGCCGATTGAACAGAATGATCTGGCCGTTGGCAAGGAAAGAAATGATCGGATTACGCGCCGATTCCGTCAAGGCCCGATAGCGTTGTTCCGACTCCTCGATATGGCGGCTCTTCTCCGAGAGATGGTCGAGCATTTCATTGAAGGCCGCAACCAGTCGACCTATTTCATCCCGTCCGCGCAGAGGGAGCTTCTGATCGAACCGCCCGGTCCGGATAATCCGTTCAATCGACGCATTGAACCGTCCGAGGGGGTTAACAACCGTCACTCTGGTTAGCAGGCCGAGGCAAAAAACCAGCGCCAGGAGCATCGCCCCCAAGGCGACAAGGTCATCCCGCAGATTAATAATCAACCGCTGCTGGAGGCGCTCCATCGGGATAGTGACCGAGGCGGCACCAATAATTTCGCCGATTTTGTAATTGTAGGCCCGGTCACTCTCCGGCGGAAAGAGTTGTTTGATGAACCCGGGCGCTTCGTCCGGCACCCCGTGGCAGACCAGACAGCTCTCCTCCACCCGAAACGGCTTCAGGTAGCGGAAGACCTGTTCCTTGTCGAGCGTGGAGATCGCAAACCCCTCATCCACGGCGGGGTTGCTGATAAACCGGTTCAGAATTTTTTCTTCAAACGGATCGGGCGCATTTTTCGGATTCCGGTTGCGCAGGGAAACCTGCCGGATTCGATAGCCGAGATCGATCCCGACCTGCTCGCCGATTCGCTGCGAAGCAACCACCGGAATCAGACCGTAGCGGTCGAGGGAGAGTTCCACCTTGCCGGTCGTCAACTGGGCCGAGAGGTACTCGCGGGACCTGATTGCCTCGGCCGCGACCAGCTCTGCCTTGGCGATCGCCTCCTCGATAATGAATTCACGCTGTTGCCGGTACTCAACCACAGCACCGACAAAGAAAAACACCACCAGCACCAGCGCAATAATGATACTGGTTTTACTGAAAAGACCAAGATCTCGCCACACCGTCATTATTCTGAACCTCCGCCCCGAACCTTTGCCATGCGGGAAGTTTATCCGATCGGAACGACAATGCAATAATCTGAAATCATTCAGATTTTAATCAGACCGCAACACTGCATGAACTGACGGAGGATAGCCGCCGTCAGACCCCAGACTTCATTTCCAGCGACCTGCAGAAAAAAAACTTCCTCCACGCGCCCCCGGTGACGCCAGTTTTCCCGGCGCCAACGCTCCGGTTCGGCACAATCGGCCAAGGGAGCTTCGATCAGTTCGGCAATTTCATCCCGGTTGACGCGGAATCTTGGAGATGGAGGAAAAATCCCGACAAACGGAACGACATGATACCCGTGAACCGAATAGAAGTCATCCAGCCGACCCAGCAGCTGCACCTTCTCGACGGGAACTCCGACTTCTTCCTCGTTCTCCCGCAAGGCTGTTGCGGCAAGACTGGCATCCTCGGCGTGAACCGCACCCCCGGGAAAGGAAATCTCCCCCTTGTGATGAGGGAGATGCTCAGTGCGTCGGGTCAGGAGGACGCTCCACTCTCCCTCCCGTACCAGCAGCGGCACCAACACCGCGGCCGGTCGCAGGTCGTCCAGGGGAAACGTTCGAAAGGTCCGGGCTGAAAGAACCCGCTCGACCTCATCAGGAAAGAGTTCAGAATGCTCCATCAGCCTGTTGTTTCAGATGCCGGATGGTGGCGGCGTAATCATCACTGTTGAACACAGCGCTGCCAGCCACGAACACATCGGCCCCCGCCGCGGCAATCCTGGCAATATTGTCAGGTTTGACGCCACCATCGACCTCAAGTTCGACCGGCAATCCGCGCTGATCGATGGCCCGCCGCAACGCTTCGATTTTCGGCAGGCAACTCTCGATAAAGCTCTGGCCACCAAAACCGGGGTTGACACTCATGACCAGAACCAGGTCAATCTCTTCCAGAATCACGTCGAGGGTCTGGACCGGCGTCGCCGGATTAATGGAAACGCCCGCCTTTTTCCCCAGGCTCTTGATCAACTGCACGGTGCGATGCAGGTGCGGTACCGCTTCCTGGTGGACGGTGATAATGTCCGCGCCCTCCTCGGCAAACTGGGGGATGTAAAGATCCGGATTTTCGATCATCAAGTGAACATCGAGCGGCAGCCGGGTCGCCCGACGGGCCGCCTCCACCACCAGTGGGCCGATGGTGATATTCGGCACGAAGTGGCCGTCCATGACATCGACATGGACGTAGTCGGCGCCGGCGCGTTCAATATCGAGAATCTCTTCCGACAATCGACCGAAATCGGCCGACAGAATCGAAGGGGCTATCTTGACCATTATTGTCTCCTCGTCAGGCAGTCATACGGTTTGGCGAAACCCTGCAAACTGCTCTTTTTTAGCATGAAAGAAACATACAACAGAAGTTTAATTGGTCACGGCTTGGCTTGGCGCATCAAGCGCGCTGCAAAAAAACCATCGAGCATCGTCTCGCCTGGCCAGGTCTGCAATGTCCCATCGATACCGATCATGTGGCGCCAGGTCGCAGGGACGGTCTGAGCCAGATCATCAACAACAAAATCCGAATGTGTCGCGAGAAAAGAGGCGAGGACCCCTTCGGTCTCTTCCCGGCTGACGGTGCAGACACTGTAGAGCAACACACCGCCGGGCTTGAGCAAATGAGCGACGTTGCCCAGGATCGTCGACTGCAACGCGGCCAGCTTTACGATGTCCCTGGGCTGACGTCGCCAGCGGAGCTCAGGATTGCGTCGCAGCACGCCAAGACCGCTGCAAGGGGCATCAACCAGAATCCGATCAAAGCTTGCCGGAGGCAAAAAATCGGGTCGGCTGGACAGATCCCAGCTTTTGCTCGTGATCCCCTGACAACCAAGGCGCTCGGCCCCTTCACGGAGCAACTTGAGCCGGTGGGGATGAAGATCGAGAGCGGTAATGGTGGCCCGGTTTTCACCAAGAGCAGCGAGGTGGGTGGTCTTGCCACCAGGGGCGGCGCAGGCATCGAGAATCGTCTCGCCCGAACGGCAGCCGACCAGGTGTGCTATCAACATGCTCGCCTCATCCTGAACCTGGAATTCGCTGTTGTCCAGAGCTGTCAGGGCGGCCTGTCCGGTGACCCTTACCCCCTCCGGAGCGAAGGAGCACTCTTCCGCTGCAAGACCTTCTGCATGCAACCTGGACAGCAACTCGCCCCGCCCCCCGCGCAGGGTATTGACCCGCACCGTCAGTGGCGCCGGCTCCAACAACCTGGCGGCCAATTCACGAGCTCCCTCATCCCCCCAGCGTGTGCGCCAATCCCTGGCCAGCCAGGGCGGCAAAGAGAGCATGTGCTCGAAATACTGATCGGGTTTTCGGGCAGGGTCGGGCCAGGGAATATTCTCCCGGCGGCGATCGAGATTGCGCAGAATTCCGTTGATGAAACCCGTCGCGCGCTGCAGGCCATTCGCCTTGGCCAACCGCACGGTGGTGTCGACCGCCGCCGAAGCGGGAATGCGATCGAGCAGCAGCAACTGATAGGCACCGAGACGTAAGAGTTGCACGACCCTGTCTTCGATCTTCGCCAACGGTTGCCGTGCAACCTGGCCCAAAGCGAAGTCAAGCCGTCCCCGCTGACGGAGAACACCGTAAACCAGCTCGGTCAAAAGGCCTCGATCCCGTGGGTCAGCCAAACCGGAACGCCTCAATTCGTGATCGAGCAGCAGGTCTGCATACCCCCCTTCCTCAACTCGGCAGAGGATATTAAACGCGCTCTGGCGGGAGTCCGGCTTGCCTTGGCGTGAACCGGGCATCACGACACAAAAAGAGGACGTACAGCGACGTCCTCCCCATCAGAGTTCACTCTCAACCGACCGCTGATTATCAAATTCCCATCCCTTCCAGGCGTCGAATCCTCTCTTCCATAGGCGGATGAGTGGAAAAGAGCTTCGCCAGCTTGTTGCCACGCAGTGGATTAACGATGAACATGTGGGCCGTCGCCTCGTTCACCTGTCGCATCGGCATCCGCTGGTTCGCCGATTCGAGCTTACGCAGGGCATCGGCAAGGTAGCGCGGATTGCCGCAGAATCGCGCACCGCTGGCATCCGCTGCATACTCACGGGACCGGGAGACCGCCATCTGCACCAGCATCGCCGCAATCGGGGCCAGGATCATGACACCGATCATCGCCAGCGGGTTGCCGTCCTCGTCATCCCGGCCGCCGCCGAAAATCATCGCCCATTGCGCCATGTGGGCCATCCAGGAGATGGCTCCGGCGATAGTTGCGGCGATGGTCCCGATCAGAATGTCCCGGTTCTGCACATGGGCCAGCTCATGGGCCATGACACCGGCCAGCTCCTCGCGGGAAAGAATCTGCAGGATTCCTTCGGTGGCCGCCACCACCGCATGCCGCGGGTTACGGCCGGTCGCGAAAGCGTTCGGGGTCGGTTGTGGCAAAACATAAACTTTCGGCAGCGGCAGGTTGTTGCGCTGGCAAAGCTCTGCGACCACCTCGAAAAGCGGTCCGCTCTGTACCTGCTGCCCCCGGTACATCTTGATGACGACCTTGTCGGAGAACCAGTAGGTGCCGAAGTTCATCACCCCGGCCATGATCAGCGCAAACAGCGCCCCCTGCTGACCACCGATGGCACCACCGGCCATCACCAACAGCAGGGTCAGGAAAGTCATTAATATAACCGTTTTAGCAGTGTTCATCATCGTTCCTCAATCAGGCGGGTCAAGCCGCCCCGGTTAATGAATCTTCGTTGGTACGATCTGCCATTTGACCATCAAGATAAAAACGGTTCGGCAGAAAATCAAGAGGGGATCGACACCGGCAGCACGTGTTCGTCCAGGACGAAGCGAACTTCCTCCAAAATCACGCTGGTGTTGAAGCAGGGGCCGTTGGGTCGGTGATTGAGGACCCCGATCACCGGCAACGGGTAGGAATCACGAATTCCGCTGGTGAGGTCCCGCTCGCAGGCAACAGCCAGAATGAACCGAGGCCGTTTCTCGACAATGATTTTCCTGGCCAGGGTTCCCCCGGTCGCAACGGCGATGTCGATCCCCCGCTCGGCTGCGGCTTCGGCCAGACCGCTTATATCGCAACGCTGACAGCGGATACACTTCTGGATGTCCCCGGTGATCTTGATGTCACAATCGAACAGCTGAATACAGTGGGGCAACAGAATCAGTGCCTTGTCCGGAGAGACCCGGATTCGCTTGGCCCGCACCAGCTGATTGTTGAGAGCGATAAAGGATTGCTGCAGGGTATCGCGGTCAACCCCGACCAGGCGACCAAGGCTAATGATTCCCGGAAAAAGGTAGCGAATAACGATTTTTCGCAACCGCTCCGAGAAAAAGAGATCGCGGCCGGTCAGCAGGGTCAGGATGAGCAGAGAGAGTCCCCCGACCAGAACCAATGACAGAACGGCCAAAACCGCTCCGAACACCACGGGGAGGGCCGGGTGAATATTGACCAGGCCGACGGACGGAATCCACCAGAGCAAAAAGGCGATACCGAGAACCACCGCGCAGGCGATGCCGAGTAAGCCGATAAACAGCCGCTTTTTCGGCTGATAACGTGTCTCCGCCCCTTCAGACATCATCAACCGAGTCGGATGCCACTTTCGAGTTTCCGTCCACGGAGAAAGTCGGCAGCGGGCAACATCTTCTTACCGGGAAGCTGCAAAGCACCAACGCGCAGCAGACCTTCACCACAGCCGACCACCACCCCTTCCGGTCCGGCGGAGACGATCTCACCGGGCTCCCCGTTGCCCTCCGCAGGAGCGGAATCGGCCAGTTTCAGAACCTGCCCTTCAAGACAAGTATAAGCCGAAGGCCATGGATCGAGCCCGCGGATGAGATTGTGAATCGCATTGGCCGTGAGCTGCCAATCGATGCGTCCATCCTCTTTTTTCATCAGGGGGGCATAGCTGCTCCGGGCATCGTCCTGCTGAATCCTCTCCAGGGTGCCATTGCAGAGTTGCTGCAGGGTCTGCACCATCGTATCGCGCCCCAGCACAGCAAGGCGATCATGCAAACCGCCTGCTGTATCAAAGGGGCCGATCGGCAGGGTGTTCTTTAACAACATGTCACCGGTATCCAGCCCCTCATCCATAAACATGGTGGTGACGCCGGTCTCCGAACAACCATCGACGATCGCCTTGTTGATCGGTGCCGCTCCCCGGTAAGCCGGGAGCAGGGATGCATGCACGTTGATGCAGCCGAAACGGGGAATCTCCAGCACCGCTTTTGGCAGGATCTGCCCGTAGGCAACCACCACGACCAGGTCCGGCGCCAGATCACGCAATTGTTGCACCGCCTCGGGACGTCTCAGCCGTTCCGGTTGGTAGACTGGAAACCCGGCCTGCTCGGCCAGAAGTTTAACCGGAGGCGGTGTCATCTTCTTCCCCCGTCCACTCGGTCGATCCGGCTGGGTGAAAACCCCGACCATGTTGCACCCGGCCTCGATCAAGCCCTGCAGGGTCGGGCAGGCAAACTCCGGCGTACCCATGAACACGGTACGAATCTCTGCTGGTTGCATTAAAGTTGTTCCTCGAGTTGTTGGAGAATTTTCTGGTATTTCTTTTTAAACAGGGATCTTTTCAGAGGTGACAGGTAATCGATGAACAACTTGCCATCGAGATGGTCGATTTCGTGCTGGAAACAAATGGACCAGAGCCCCTCGGCTTCAACCAGATGATCTCCCCCGGTCACATCCTGATAGCGAACCTTGACCCGGGCGTGTCGTTCAACCCTGGCATAATATCCTGGCACCGACAGGCACCCCTCCTCTTCGCAGGCCTCACCCTCTCCCGACACGACCTCGGGATTGACCGCGACGACCAAACCAGGACCTTCTTCCCGCGGAGAGCAATCAAGCACGATCAAACGTTTGGACACACCGACCTGGGGTGCCGCCAGGCCCACACCGGGTGCGGCATACATGGTCTCGGCCATATCTTTTGCCAGAGTTTCAAGCTCCTGGTCGAAAACCGTAATTTTCTCAGCCGGTTGTTTCAGAACGGGGTCTGGATAATGATAGATTTTTCTCAGTGCCATCGAATCGATTTCCCTTGTCGTTACGCCCAAATAAATATGATACGCAAGGCGTGGCCGGCAAGTCAACCGATACGGTCAAGATCGTTTTTTCGACAGGGATAAAGTCGTACGGAGGGGTCGATCGGCGAACACGGCTCAAACAGGCAAAGTCTAGTCCGTCTGTTCCTCGGAGACGGTCAACTTGGCGGCAATGGCCGATGAAAACCGGGCAGCTTCAATGACGGTGAAGTCCCCCAGGGCCTCGGCGATTCTCTCGGCAACAATCTGGCAGGCAGTGCCGACACTCACTTCGTGCTTCGGCTTGATCTCCTGCAACAGCGGCCTGCTGTTGGACCAGACGATTGACACCAACGGCTCTCCATGAGGCATGGCGACTATTTCAGCCTGGATCGCACCGGGCGAAAGGAGTTCCATCTCTTCCGTGACCTTGACGAACATCAGGGCATCGACGCCACTGGCCAACAAAAGATTGAGAGCCCCCTTGGAGCGGAGCTGCTGACCGGGACATATGGTCTTTCCACCGAGAATTTCCGTCTGTCTCCGGTGAAGGACGCGTATACCCTGTTTTTCGAGAAGGGGGGAGATGTGCTCGGATATGAGATCGGCGACCTGCGGGTTGTTCAGCGCAATAACGGCGATCTTCCCCGGCCTCGCCAAGGTTTCATCGCCATGCTTGACCCGCAGTGATGGTCCGCTACAAGCGGTCATCAGTGGGAGCACCAGCGCACATGTCAGTACCCAACGCCAAACGTTCAACATTCCTGTCACACCGCGCATAAAGAAATGGGCCAAAAAAGATGAGCCCATATTAATACCTTTGCCAAACAATTGCAAGGCAGAAATACACTTTCGTATATTTCTGCGATAATGTGTTTACCATACACAAAAAAAAACGCCGGGGCAAGCCCCGGCGTTTTTGCTGAATCGCACCTAACTCGTTTTGCTACGCGGTCCAGACCTGCAGAAGTGCTTCAGCCATTTCAGCCGGGCTGTCTGCGACGCTGATTCCACACTCGCGCAAAAATGCCTTCTTGCTGGCAGCATCCCCCTTGCCACCGGAGATAATGGCCCCTGCGTGCCCCATCCGCTTGCCAGCGGGGGCTGTCGCCCCGGCGATAAAGGCCGCGACCGGTTTGCTCATCTTGTTCTTGACATATTCAGCGGCCTGCTCTTCGGCGTCTCCGCCGATCTCGCCGATCATGATCACAGCTTCGGTTTCGGGATCGGCCTCGAACATCTCCAACACGTCGAGATGGCTGGTACCATTGACCGGATCCCCCCCAATGCCGACACAGGTCGACTGACCGATTCCCCGGGTGGTCAACTGCCAGACCGCCTCGTAGGTCAAGGTGCCGGAACGGGAAACAACCCCGACCGGGCCTTTCTTGTGAATATAGCCCGGCATGATCCCGATCTTGCACTCTTCGGGAGTAATCACCCCGGGGCAGTTCGGACCGATCAGGCGAGCCTGCTTACCTTGCATGAACTGCTTGACCTTAACCATGTCGAGCACCGGAACCCCTTCGGTGATGCAGATCACCAGTTCGATACCGGCATCAACCGCTTCCATGATGGCGTCGGCCGAACCGATCGGCGGCACGTAGATCACCGAGGCGGTCGCGCCGGTCTGCTTGACAGCGTCTTCAACAGTGTCGAACACCGGGAAACCATCGATGCTGGTTCCCCCTTTGCCGGGAGTCACCCCTGCGACCATCTGCGTCCCGTACTCACGAGCGCCCTGGGCGTGGAACAGGCCCGTGGCTCCGGTGATCCCCTGGGTGATGACCTTGGTACTTTTATCAATCAGAATACTCATCGCTCTCTCTCCTTAACCCGCGGCCTGCACCGCTTTAACAATCTTCTCGGCGGCGTCAGCCATGCCATCGGCGCTGACGATGTTCAGACCCGACTCAGCCAGCATCTTTTTGCCGAGTTCCACATTGGTCCCCTCGAGCCGAACCACCAACGGCACCGAAACGCCGACCTGTTTGGCCGCCTCGATCACCCCGGTGGCGATGACATCACACTTCATGATGCCGCCGAAAATGTTGACCAATATTCCTTTGACCTTGTCATCGGAGAGAATGATTTTGAACGCTTCGGTGACCCGCTCAATCGTGGCTCCGCCCCCGACATCGAGGAAGTTTGCCGGATCGCCGCCGTAATGCTTGATGATATCCATGGTCGCCATTGCCAGACCGGCGCCGTTGACCATGCAGCCGATGTTGCCATCGAGGGCGATGTAGGAGAGGTCGTACTGGGACGCCTCGATCTCCATCGGGTCCTCCTCGTCGTAATCGCGCAGATCGCGAATCCGGACATGGCGGAACAGAGCGTTTTCATCGAAGTTGAGCTTGGCATCGAGGCAAAGCAAATCACCCTCGCCGGTCAACACCAAAGGGTTGATCTCCAGCAGGGAGCAGTCGGCCTCGGCGAAGGTCTTGTAGAGGTTCTGCAGCAATGGCACGGCCTGCTTGACCTGCGGCAGGGCGAAACCGAGCTTGAAGGCGACCTTGCGCGCCTGATACGCAGTGAGACCGGTCAGCGGATCGATCGACTCGAAGAAGATTTTCTCAGGGGTCTTGGCCGCGACCTCCTCGATGTCCATACCCCCTTCCGCCGACGCCATCAGCGTGACTTTGGATGTGGCCCGGTCTACCAGAAACGACACATAAAACTCGTCGGCAATATTGCAACCCTTCTCGACCAGGACCCGCTTGACCACTTTCCCTTCGGGTCCGGTCTGGTGGGTGACCAAAGTCATGCCGAACATGTCGCGGGCATACTGCTTCACCTCGTCGGCGGTTTTGGCGATCTTGACCCCGCCCCCCTTGCCGCGGCCACCGGCATGAATCTGCGCCTTGACCGCCCAGGGTCCGTCCCCGAGCCGGCGTGCCCAGTCACGCGCCGAGTTGCCGTTGTAAACCACGTGACCTTCCGGAACCGGGACACCGAAATTCCGCAAAATCGCCTTGGCCTGATACTCATGAATGTTCATACGTCCTCACCTCGCACAAGGAATCAAAAGAGTTGAACCATCCCCACCTAGCATGGCAAGCAGAGTGCCAAAAAGGCAATCTACCGATATCACTGGAAACATCTTCATACACACCGGTCAAACCGGCTCATTCCCTGGTCATTGACGGCCATTGTCGGCCAAGACTCGCCATAATTGGTCAGACAACATGAATCCACCCGTCGGTCCAGTCCTGCCAAACACAAGATTCATGGTCCTAAATTCCTGTTTAAACAGGTAGATATGTTATTCGACTCTGATTTTATAGACCTATTTCCTGCATTCGTCAATAGGTCAGACCAAAAAACAAAAGGCCCGCTCGACACCCTTTGGAGTTTATACTCTATCAGAGGGTGTCGAGCGGGCCAGATTTTTTTAAAACTTCTTGCGCTACGGAAAAGGCACCATTCGCGGCTGCGCCATGACACCCCTAAAGATCTGTGCCGGCAGCCGAGCCTCAACAATGTTTCTTCGTTACTTCTGCGCCTTTTTGTGGTCGGCAAGAAACTTGTCGATCCCGACATCCGTCAAGGGGTGTTTTGCCAGCTGCAACATCACCTTGTAGGGAATCGTCGCAATGTCCGCGCCGATCATCGCAGCGGACAACACATGCATGGGACTTCGAACTGAAGCAACTATGATTTCAGTCGTGTATCCGTAGTTGTCGAAAATGTTCCGAATCTGGTCGACCCCTTCCATGCCATCCGTACCGACATCGTCCAGTCTCCCCACGAACGGTGAAACAAACGAAGCACCGGCCTTGGCTGCCAACAGGGCCTGCAACGGCGAAAAAATCAACGTGACGTTTGTGCGGATACCTTCGGCAGCAAAACGGCTGGCGGCCTTGAGCCCCTCTTCGGTCATCGGAACCTTGATAACCACCTTCTCGGGAGCAATCTTGGCCAACTCCTTCCCTTCCCGCACCATACCGTCGGCGTCAAGGGAGATGACCTCTGCCGAAATCGGCCCATCGATGAAACCGGCCACCTCCTTCAGAACCTCTTCGTGAATCCGGCCGCTCGCAGCAATCAGGGATGGATTGGTGGTCACACCGTCAACAAGCCCTAATTCAGAAGCTGCCTTGATTTCCGCAACTTCGGCAGTATCGATAAAAAACTTCATGACTCTTTCCCTTCCGCAGGAATGAAAAATCCTGCCACTCTATGTTTGATTTATCCCCCCCCATGGCTGGAGGAGGTGACTCGACTCAAGCCCGAGTTGGCTTAAAATTTTCGCAACAACAAAATCGACCAGGGCATCGACCGTCTTCGGCCCTTGGTAAAAACCGGGCATTGCAGGGAGGATGGTCACCCCGCTCCTGGACAGCCGTAGCAGATTTTCCAAGTGAATGGTGCTGATCGGAGTTTCCCGCGGCACCAGGATCAGGTGACGCCGCTCTTTCAGGGAGACATCCGCTGCCCGTTCCAATAGGTTCTCTGACAATCCGGAAGCGATACGTCCTACGCTCCCCATGCTGCACGGACAAACGATCATGCCATCTATCGTGTTCGAACCGCTGGCAGGTGGAGCAGACAGGTCCTTGATGGCATAATGCCTCAATTGCCCTCCGGTTGAAAAGTGCCCCCTCAAAAACATTTCGGCGTCAGCCGAAGCAACAGGAACGGCCAAGCCTGCTTCGTGGGCCAGAACCTGTCTGCCGGCATCGGTTATCAACAGCTGAACCCCACAGTCGGCACGCAACAGTTCCTCAACCAGGCGCAATCCGTATGCAACTCCCGACGCGCCCGCGATCCCGACGATAAACTCTTTTGCTCTCGGGTCGCCCATCATCCGACCAGTGCGTCCACCAGGGTGAAGGCCAAAATGGTCACGCTGATGTAACCGTTCATATTGAAAAACGCCGCGTCGAGACGGGAAATATCATCGGGCTTCACCAAAGAGTGTTCATACAACAGTAACCCCCCGACAATCGTCACCCCCGACAGGTAAATCCAGCCGAGACCGGTCCCGACCAGCAACAACAGAAGCAAGACCACCATGGAAACGTGCAGGACCCTGGCAAACCGCAATGCTTTCGTGACGCCAAACCTCGCAGGAATCGAGTGCAACCCGGCTCCACGGTCGTATTCCAGGTCCTGCAGGGCATAAAAAATATCAAAGCCGGCAACCCAGAACATGACCGCCAAACCGAGAACGACAATCTGCCATGAAACATCTCCCCGCAGTGCGATCCAGGCACCAATTGGTGCTGCGGCGAGGCAAACTCCGAGAACCAGATGAGCCATGGCCGTAAATCGCTTGCAAAACGAATAGAGGACGAGAAACCCGATGGCGATCGGTGCGAGTTGCAGGCAGAGGGGATTCAGCATCCACGCCGCCACAACTAACAATAAAATCGATACCAAAACAAAACTCCAGGCCTCACCCAACTTGATTTTCCCTGCGGGCAGATGCCTCTCGGCTGTTCGTGGATTCGCAGCATCGATTTTCGCATCAATAATACGGTTGAGGCCCATCGCACCTGAACGAGCGCCAACCATCGCGACACAAATCCAAAAAATTTGTGCAACGGTCGGCATGGCTTGATTGGCCATAGACGCGAGGACCAACCCCATAAAAGCAAACGGCAAGGCAAACACCGTATGGGAGAATTTGATCATTTCGAGGAAATGGCGAACTTTCTCCGCCATTCCTGAACTGAGGTGATGGGAACTATCCATAGAATCGTAGCGCTGAAAACCGGGAAACCGTATCAAACATCAAGGCGGACCACTCGGTCCGCCTTGATGTGTTTTGAGCTGCATTCTACCGCAAGAAACCAGATTTTAGCAAATCCAAACTTCTTTCTCCCCCTCGGCCTTTCATTGTCACCTGTTTGACCAAGCGACTTTACCAGGGCTTTGCGACAAAGACGCCCGTCATGCTTTCACAATTCAACAATGGAATGCAACCACATCCCACCATCACACGATATAATGATAATGAGCCATAACACTCGACCGGTATCGGAGAGGAGGACGTCATGAACGGGCACCAGATCAAACAGGAAATTG
>PKUA01000038.1 GCA_002868905.1 Desulfuromonas sp. | reverse complement strand
GCCCCATCTACATTATCATGTCCGTTCAACAGTGCCAGGTCATCCAGGTCGGATTCCACAGAACCACCTCCCTTCCGGAATCGGGGTTGCAATTAAAAAAGCTCCCGCCCCATGCAGGGGCGAGAGCCTTGGCTTCGCGGTACCACCCTGATTTCGTCCGTACCTGATCGAATTCTGACGGATACGGACCTTCATTTCCCTTAACGCGGGTTACGGCAGCGGCTAGCTAAGTTCGGTTCACCACTGCAGCTCCGAGGCGAGTTCAACCTTGTCTGTACCGGCTTGCAGCGACCGCCGGCTCTCTGGAACAGACTCCCAGCCTACTACTCCTCATCAATGCCTTTACAACAATGTTTCGCCTAATTAAACAGCAGGAAGATCAACTGTCAAGAAAATTCTTCAGCTGCTCGAATCGTTTTTCACCTCATCTTCTTCTTGTGCGCAATGCTCCTCGTGTGACTTCCCACCGCCAAGGCCGGTAAACAATCGGCTGACGGGTCCGGATCCGACATAAAATAGCGCCAGAGTAAAAAGCATCAATTCAGGGCGCAATATCACAACGATCAACCCGATGATGGTCCCCATCAGGATACTGAAAGGCTGCCTTTTAAATAGCTCCGGATCCTTGAACGAATAGTATCGAATGTTGCTGACCATCAAAAACGCCAGGCTGTAAATCAACAACAGCACCGAAACTTTCTTGATGGTGCCGGATCCGCCGAGATAATAGAACAACAGAACACAGGATGCGACCATCCAGGCTGCTGCCGGGATCGGCAAACCATGGAAGCTCTTCGATTCGACCGTATTGATCTGAACATTGAACCGCGCCAGTCGCAATGCGCCGCAAATAACGAAAAGAAAGGCAGCCAACCAACCGAATTTACCGAACGGCTTCAAGGCCCATGCGTACATCAGCAGACCTGGCGCCACTCCGAATGCAATGAGGTCGGCCAGGGAATCGTATTCACTTCCGAACTTGCTGGTCGTACCGGTCAACCTGGCGACCCGACCATCAAGACCATCGAATATTGCAGCAATCAGGATAAACCAGGCCGCAACATCAAAGGTCCCGTTCATGGTCATGACGATACTGTAAAAACCTGCGCAAAGACCACCGGATGTCAACAGATTGGGGAGGACATATACCCCCTTCCGGAGATTTTCGGGACGATCATTCAACATCCTCTTGTTCATGGCAGTGTCCCTATCACCGTCTCGCCGGAAACGGTCCGATCTCCGAGGCGAACCTGCAACGCGGTATCGGTCGGCAAATAAATATCGACGCGACTGCCGAAACGGATCAGTCCGTAACGCGCACCACGTTCCAGTTGGTCGCCGACCTCCGCATAGCAGACGATCCTCCTTGCGACAAGCCCCGCTATCTGGACAAACGATATGCGTCGTCCGTCTGTCGTCTCAACCAGAAGCCCGGACTGTTCGTTTTCGGAGCTCGCCTTATCAAGTTCGGCGTTGAAGAACGCTCCCTTCTTATAAAAGCTGTCGATGACCTTGCCGGCATACGGAACCCGGTTGACATGGACGTTGAACACCGACATGAAGATGCTCACCTTCTGAGCCGGCCCGTCAAGCATCGGGGCATTTTCAACCTCACCGGCATAAACAATTTTTCCATCGGCTGGTGCGACAACGGCATCCTCCGCCTCAGGGATAAGTCGTTCCGGGTTGCGGAAGAAATAGACCGTGAACAGGGTCAGGGCCAGCAGCAACAAGGTCAGAAAAGTCCACCCCAGCAGGGCAAACACCAGGGTGACAAAAGCAAACAGTGCGATGAAGGGGTATCCTTCGACAGCAATCGGTTGGTTCCGGTTACGCAATGATTTTGGCCCTTTTCTTCGAATCGGGATGCGACCGCAGCATCTGCGGGCACGACAAGAAAGGGCCGGGGGCCTGACGGCTCCCCCGGCCCGCTACCAGAGATCTCAGTTCTTATCTTTGTCGACGATTTTCTGAATCCACGGCATCATGCTGCGCAGTCTCTCACCGACCTGCTCGATCGGATGGGCAGCATTGAGCCGACGTCGGGCCGTCATTTCCGGATAATTGGTCTGCCCTTCGAGAATGAACCGCTTGGCATAGTCACCGGTCTGGATATTGGTCAGGCACTCACGCATCGCCGCGCGGCTTTCGTCGTTGATCACTTGCGGTCCGGTGACATACTCACCATACTCCGCGTTGTTAGAGATGGAATAGTTCATATTGGCGATTCCGCCTTCGTACATCAGATCGACGATCAGTTTCAGCTCGTGCAGACATTCGAAGTAGGCCATCTCAGGGGCGTAGCCGGCATCCACCAAGGTTTCGAAGCCAGCCTTGACCAACTCAACGGCCCCACCGCACAGTACGGCCTGCTCGCCGAAAAGATCAGTCTCGGTTTCATCCTTGAAGGTGGTCTCGATGATACCGGTCCGCCCACCGCCGACAGCGCTGGCGTAGGAAAGCGCAACATTCTTCGCGTTGCCGCTCGCATCCTGGAAGACCGCGATCAGGTCAGGGATGCCGCCACCCTTGACGAATTCAGAACGGACAGTGTGACCCGGAGCTTTTGGCGCGATCATCACCACGTCGAGATCGGCCCGCGGAACCACCTGGTTGTAATGAATGCTGAAACCGTGAGCAAAGGCGAGGGTCGCGCCCTGCTTGACGTTCGGCTCAATCTCGTCCTTGTAGAGTTCGGACTGAAATTCATCCGGAGTGAGAATCATGATCAAGTCGGCAGCAGCGACTGCCTCCGGAACATTCTTGACCGGCAGGCCGGCGTTGGACGCCTTACGGGCCGAGGCCGACCCTTCGCGCAGGGCGACGGTGACATCAACACCCGAATCTTTCAGGTTGTTCGCGTGCGCATGTCCCTGGGACCCGTAGCCGACGATCACAACCTTCATCCCCTGAATAATGGAGAGATCGGCATCCTTATCGTAATAGACTTTCATGCTCATTGTTTGCTCCTTTGTCTCATCGAAATTTCCTGCAAAAAGAAGGCAACTTATAGCACAGCACGGCGCGCCGTGCAAAATCCTTTTCGCCCGACACGCCGTGCTTGCATGTTTCTATGTATCGTTTCGCACTACTCGTTGGATCGCCAACCCTTGGCACCGCGACCGAGCACCACCGGACCGGTTCGAACCACCTCCTTGATCCCCATCGGGCGAAGCAATTCGATAATGGCGTCGACTTTGGCCGGAGCACCAGTCACCTCAAGGGTGTAGGACCTCGGAGTCACGTCAATGACTTTGCTCCGGAAAATGTCTGCGATGCGCAACACCTCGGCCCGGGTGCTATCCTCCGCGTTAACCTTGACCATGGCGAGATCACGCTCGACATAATCCTGCCCGGTAAAATCGATGACCTTGATCGTATCGATCAGTTTGTTGAGCTGCTTGGTGATCTGCTCCAGAATCTGTTCATCGCCGCTGGTCACAATGGTCATCCGTGAGATTGACGCATCGAGGGTCGGAGCGACGCTGAGGCTCTCGATATTAAAACCGCGACCGGAAAACAGTCCGGAAATGCGTGAAAGCACGCCGAATTCATTTTCGACCAGTATAGAAATCGTATGTTTCATCGTTATCCTCCTGATTCAATGCCGGGTGGCTCCCTCAGGAAGCCAGCACCATCTCGTTGATGCCCGCCCCGGCCGGAACCATCGGCAGCACATTCTCTTCGCGGGCGATCCGGAATTCCATGATGACCGGCCCTGCCGTTTCCAGCCCTTTCTTGATGACCGCCTCGACCTCTTCCGGCTTTTCAGCCCGGAAGCCTGTGCCACCATAGGCTTCGGCCAGCTTGGTGAAGTCTATGGGAAGCTCCAGCGGAGTCTGGCTGTAGCGACGATCGAAAAAGAGTTGTTGCCATTGCCGCACCATCCCGAGATAACCGTTGTTCAGGATGACAATCTTGACCGGCAATTTGTACTGAACCAATGTGGCCAGCTCCTGGGAATTCATCTGGAAACTGCCGTCTCCGGAAATATCTATCACCTGGCGCTCCGGAAAGGCGGCCTGTGCTCCGAGCGCGGCCGGCAGCCCGTACCCCATGGTGCCGAGACCGCCGGATGAGAGGAAGGTGCGCGGCTTGGCGAACTCGAAAAATTGGGCCGTCCACATCTGGTGTTGACCCACTTCGGTCGTGATAATGGCGTCCTCGTTGGTCAACTCACGAATTTTTTCGATCACGTACTGCGGCTTGATCACCCCCTTCTCCTTCTTGTAAGTCAGGGGATGCTTCTTTTTCCACTCATCGATTTCCGCCCGCCAGGGCGCTGTACGCTCAACCAGAGACTCGACTGCGTCACCCTGCTCGGCAAGCTTTTTCAGCATGTTCTGCAACACGTCGCGCAGGTCACCGACGATTGGCAGATCGACCCTGACATTCTTCTTGATCGAAGTCGGATCGATATCGACATGGATGATCTTGGCATGCGGTGCGAACGTGGCGATCTTTCCGGTGACCCGGTCATCGAAACGTGCGCCGATTGCAACCAGCAGGTCGCAGTTGGTCACTGCCATGTTGGCATAGTAGGTCCCATGCATGCCGAGCATGCCGAGGGATAAAGGATGACGCGACGGAAAGGAACTCATACCCATCAGGGTCGTGGTCAGTGGGCTCTGGGTAACCTCGGCCAGCTTTTTCAAGTCTTCGCTGCAATCGGACAGCGTGGCACCACCACCGACATAAATGACCGGCTTCTTGGCAGCGAGAACCATTTTAGCCGCTTTTTCGATCTGACGGATATTGCCGGAATAGGTCGGTTTGTAGCCGCGCAGCTCCACCTTGTCGGGATACTCGAACTTCGTAGTTGCGATCTGGACATCTTTCGGCAGATCGATCAGAACGGGACCCGGCCTCCCGGTCCGCGCGATGTAGAACGCCTGCTTGATGATGCGGGCAAGATCCTTGATGTCCTTGACAAGGTAGTTGTGCTTGGTCACCGGCCGGGTGATTCCGACCATGTCGGCTTCCTGGAAAGCGTCGTTGCCAATTAACGGCGTCGGAACCTGCCCGGTGATAATCACCATCGGGATCGAATCCATGTACGCGGTGGCGATACCGGTCACCGTATTGGTCGCCCCCGGACCGCTGGTCGCAATCGCAACCCCGACCTTGCCGGTGGCCCGTGCGTAGCCGTCGGCCGCATGCACTGCCGCCTGTTCATGGCGCGTCAGGATATGTTTGATCCCCTGGTAATCGACCAGGTCATCGTAAATATTGATGACCGTACCTCCCGGGTAACCGAATATAGTATCGACCCCTTCCAACTGCAGACTTTCAAGCAGAATCTGCGAACCTGTTTTTTTCACGAATACCTCCTCCTACACTCTCAGACTGAGGGCCTCATTCCAGGCAGATGCCTGGCTGCGACCAAGTTTAAACTCCCCAATTTTTCAACATCATCACTTTATCCAGCGAATTCAATTAATTACAGCGCCTTGTTGGAACGATCTATTCACAGATCGCCCCGGTGTTAGCCGATGTCACAACCTTGGCGTAGCGAGCCAGCCAGCCGGTTTTGATTTTCGGCTCGGGTGCTGTCCATTGAGAACGGCGACGTTCCAATTCGACCTCGTCGACCATCAACTCAAGCTTGCGGTTGGGAATATCGAGAATGATCTCATCCCCTTCCTCAACCAGGGCGATGGGACCACCTTCGGCCGCTTCGGGGGATATATGCCCGATACAGGGGCCGCGGGTTCCGCCGGAAAAGCGTCCATCGGTCACCAGGGCTACACTGTCGCCCAGACCGAGCCCCATCAGGGTCGCGGTCGGGGCCAACATCTCCCTCATCCCAGGGCCGCCTTTGGGCCCTTCATAGCGTATGACAACGAGATCGCCTGCGACGATCTTACCATCCATCAGGGCGGCCATCGCCTCTTCCTCCGAATTGAAACAACGGGCCTTGCCCTTGAACGTCATCATTTTTTCCGACACGCCGGACTGTTTGACAACCGCACCTTTCGGCGCCAGATTGCCATGCAGGATGGCGATTCCGCCTTCGGGACGGACCGGGTCATCCATGCCGTGGATCACTTCACCATCGATGGCACCGACACTCCCCACAATCTGTTGAACGTTCGGCCCGAGCAGAGTCGGGTTGTCGAGAATTTTGTCACCGAGCCGCTGCATCACCGCCGGCACCCCTCCCGCAGCATCGAGATCTTCCATGAAATGAATCCCGCCAGGGTTCATTGATGCAAGCTGCGGCGTGGTGCGTCCAAGATCGTCAAATGCCTCGAGAGGCAGATCGATCCCGGCCTCGCGAGCGATGGAGAGCAGGTGCAGCACGGTGTTACTCGATCCGCCGAGCGCCAGATCGACGCGAATCGCATTGTCGAAGGCCTCCCGGGTCATGATCTGCCGTGGGGTCACCTGGTTCTTCACCAGATCGACGATCTTTTCGCCAGAAGCAAAAGCGATTCGGCGTTTGAGAGACGAAACCGCAAGCGCAGTGCCGCAGCGCGGCAGGCTCATCCCCATCGCCTCAGTCAGGATCGCCATGGTGTTCGCGGTGAACAAACCCTGGCAGGACCCCGCGGTCGGGCAAGCGTGGTCTTCGCAAACCTGAAGTTGTTGTTCGTCGAGAACCCCGGCCTTGTATTGGGCCATCGCCTCAAAGGTGTCGGTCACAAACGAGTAGCGTTTCCCCTTGGCGCCGGCCCCCGTCATAGACGGGCCTGCGGTCACCACGATGGCAGGAATATCGAGGCGGGCCGCGGCCATCAGCATCCCCGGCGTGATCTTGTCACAGTTGGTCAGCAGGACCAGGCCGTCGAGACGATGGGCCTCGGCAATCGACTCAACCATGTCGGCGATCAACTCACGTGTCGGCAGCGAATAGTGCATGCCGCGGTGGCCCATGGCGATGCCGTCGCAGACTCCGGGGATGCCGAAAATAAATGAATAGCCGCCCCCGGTATGCACTCCTTTTTCAATAAACCGTTCAAGGTCGCGCATGCCGGTGTGGCCAGGGATCAAATCGGTAAACGAGGACGCGATACCGATAAAGGGTTTTCCCATCTCCTCGTTCGGGACGCCGGTCCCTTTCAGCAGTGCCCGATGCGGCGTTCTTTCGAACCCTTCTGTAATCGCGGAACTCCGTTTACTCATCCGCCAAATCTCCTTGCACACGATGGGGGCGTTTCATTGCCCTGATAAAGAGAAAGGGTTCAAGCCTGTGGCTCAAACCCTTTCCGAACTTGCCAGTTGCGGGACGGTTATTGCCGGTGAGCTCTGAGGATACTCTCCATTTCGTCCTTACCTACCAACTTCAGCTTCTGTACTTTTTTACGCTCGATCTCTTCTTCGGGGGACAGAAGAGACTTTTGGTCGAGTGCGTTAAGTTGCTTTTCAAAAATGGAATGCTCCTCGTACAACTTCCGGAATCGAGGATTTTCGTTGCAAAGCTGCTCCACCAAAGTCATATCCTGCTCCTGCATCGTTGACCTCCCGGGGTTAGAGATAGACAGTTAAAAATTCATTTTCCAAATTAATTTAGCGAATGGGAAATTCCTTGTCAATAAACAATCACACAACTCACCCATTGAACGAACCATGTTTGGTTTCCGCTTCGGAAAGGCGCAGATACCGGGGTCGGATTGCTTCGGGAGCATCGTACTTCCCATCCTCCCAAAGAACCTCGAGAACGGCTCCGCACATCTCGGGGTTCCAACGATGCGAGGAGGGTTCAATCGGAATATCCCATGACCCTCCGCTCCCCTCGAAAACTGCCCGGTAACAGAGAGCGCCACTTCCGACAAGCAAGGCCTTCTCCGGCAGAGTCTCAGCCAGTTGCCCGGGAAGGATGGCTTGTTCTTTCATCAGGGTTCGGAGAATGCCCCCCTCAACCGAAAACAGACCTGCGTAAACTTCCTTTTTCCTTGCATCCAACATGGCGCATACCGGCATGGGCGCTTCCGGGTGACTCACGGCTAACAAGGCAAGACTCGAAACGGGCAGAACCGGTTTACGGACTGCCATGGCGAGACCCTTGACCAAACCGACGCCGACCCGAAGACCAGTGAAAGACCCTGGCCCTGTCACCACAGACAATGCATCGAGACTATCCAGCGTCTCATCGGATTCCGCCAAAATGTCGAGTATGGCCGGAAGCAAATGATCCGAGTGGGTACCCTCCGGCGGGAAAAGTGCAGAGAGAACCAGGGTCCCATCCCTATAGAGCGCGGCCCCTCCTTGCGGGGTAGCCGTGTCGACCAATAAGAGGTGGGCCACTACTGACCACCGAAGAAAATGCGTGCCAGGTCGTTGTAAAAGGCGAGGACCATCAGCAAGACGATCATCGCCAAACCGACCTGCTGCATCATTTCCCTGGCTCGATTTGAGAGCGGACGGCGAAAAACGAATTCAAACAGATAGAAGAACAGATGTCCGCCATCGAGGATCGGAATGGGTAAAAGGTTCAGGATTCCGAGCTGAATGCTTAAAAAGGCCAGCATGGTCAAAACCGTGGCAAAATCGGTTTGCGCGGCCTGTCCGGCCATTTGAAAAACCATGATCGGACCGCCGATGTTTTTGCTCGAGACATGGCCGGTAAACAGCTTTTGGATAAAAACTACCGTCAGGCTGATGATGTCCATCGCTTGGTCGGCACCGGCAATGACAGCATCTTTAAGGCCGAATCGCTTAAAATAACTCTCCGGCTGGGGAGATATCCCTACCAGGTAACCTCCCGCCTGTTCGTTGAGAACCGGTTTGATACTAAGTGAGACAAGCTCCCCGTCCCTTTCGACATCAAAACTAAGCGGTGTCCCCTCCCCGGCCTGGATCAACGTGCGCAGATCATACCAGCTGGTGACCGGTTGACCGCCGATGGCGACAATCCTGTCACCGACCTTCATCCCGGCCGACTCAGCTGGAAAACCCTTTGATATGGCGCCAATCAGAGCTGCCTGATGCGGCATCAGACCGAGTTCCTGCAACTGAAGCTTTTCCAGGTCGTCATCCCACGGTTCAAGCAGCACCTGTCGGGACTTCCCGTCCCGCATAACCGTGAGGAAAATTTCCTGCCCGACCTGGCTGATCAGTGTCTGGTTTGTTTTAGTCCAGGTCTCAACCGGAACGTCATTGACCGAAATGATACAGTCACCGGCCTGGATCCCTGCCTTGGAACCAGGGGTTTCCTCTACCACGTGACCAATACATGGCTCCCGATCAAGATAGGCCGGGAGGTTCACACCAATTAAAAAGGTGAGGGGCAACAGCAGAAAAGGCAGAGCCAGATTCATCACAGGTCCAGCAGCAACGATGGCGGTCCTGTTCAAAAGTGGTTTATTGGCAAAGGAACGCCTGGATTCTTCTTCGGTCATCTCGGCCGATTCGCCTTGTTCTCCGCCGCCTTCACCGAGCATTTGCACGTAACCGCCCAACGGTATGGCACAAATGAGGTACTCGGTCTCACCCCACTGTCTGGAAAAAAGCTTGGGTCCGAAACCAAGCGAGAACTTTAAAACTTTGACACCGGAGAACTTGGCAACACAGAAATGCCCGAGTTCATGAACGAACACCAGCACTCCGAGCATGATAATGCCGGAAAAGAGGGTAATCATTGAGACTCCTCGAAGCAAAAATCGTTTAACATCTCTCTGGCGGCACTCCGTGCCCAGAGGTCGGCCTTCAATGCATCGTCAACGTGTTCGAGCCTTCCAACCTGATGACGCTCCAGAACCGCCCTGACCAATTGCGGTATTCCGACAAAAGGAATCCCTCCCTCGAGAAAAGAGGCCACGGCAATTTCGTTGGCAGCGTTAAGGACTGCGGGGGCGGTTCCGCCGAGTTGCAGCGCTCGGTAGGCCAGACCGAGGCATGGAAATCTTTCAGGGTCCGGAGCCTCGAAGGTCAACTTTCCGAGTTGGCAAAGATCGAGCGGTGGCAAATCGAGCGACAACCGCTCCGGAGACGAGAGAGCATAGGCGATTGGAGTTCGCATATCCGGGACACCCATTTGCGCGATTATCGACCCGTCAACGTATTCAACCATTGAATGCACGATGCTTTCGGGGTGGATCACAACCTCGATCTGATCCTGAGGCAGATCGAAAAGCCATCGCGCCTCGATGACTTCAAGTCCCTTATTCATCATGGTAGCTGAATCAATGGTGATTTTTGCCCCCATCTCCCAGTTCGGGTGGGCCAGAGCCTGTTCCGGAGTGACCCTTTTCAATCGATCGGCATCAAAGGTCCGAAACGGGCCACCCGACGCGGTCAGCAGTAAACGTCGGATATCGTTTTTCCGATGGCCGCACAACGATTGTTCAATGGCGGAATGTTCGCTGTCGACAGGATAGATGGAGACATCGTTTCGGCGTGCCGCCTCCATCACGAGCGAACCGGCAACGACAAGTGTCTCCTTGTTGGCCAGAGCGATCGACTTACCTGCCTCGATGGCTGCCATGGTCGGGACGAGACCGGCAGCTCCGACAATGGCAGAAACAACTGTCTCGACATCAGGATGGGTTGCGCAGGCGATCATCCCTTCGACACCATGCAGAATCGTGACGTCCAGGTCCCGGCCGATCCGCTGCGAAAGTTCCCGGGCAAGTTCTTCACTGATGACCGCCACACGATCCGGTCTGAAAAGCCGGACCTGTTCTTCGAGAAGGCTCAGGTTGCTTCCGCCCGACATGGCGACTATTTGAAAACGATCGGAGTGCGAGCGGACTACGTCGAGAGTGCTGACTCCAATGGAGCCGGTTGAACCGAGGACCGATATCTTCCGGGGACTCATGTCATGCACCTGCGAGCACAGCACAAAGAAGTGCCGTCGGAAAAGCAAACAAGAGGCTGTCAAGGCGATCAAGGATACCGCCATGTCCTGGCAATAGATTCCCGGAATCCTTGACGCCGAAACTCCGCTTCAACATTGATTCGACCAGGTCGCCCAACTGCCCAAGCAGGCTCATCAGCAAGGCACTGGCCAGCAAGGCACCCCAGCCGATCTCATCGAAAAATAGAATTCTGGCCAGACAGGCTGCCAGCAAGCTTCCGGCAAGACCGCCGACCGCCCCTTCACGACTTTTGTTTGGACTGATTAAGGCATAAAGCGGAGTTCGCCCAAAAGATCTACCGACAAAAAATGCTGCGGAATCGGCCCCCATGACAACCATCAGAACCGTGAAAAGCCACTTCCTCCCTTCCGGCTGATCAAACAGGAAAACGATCGAAGAGAGCAACACCGTCACGTAAAGAACGCCAAAAAGAGCCGTAGAAAGTCGAGCGACCGTTTGCGGCAGTTCGCCCGGACGGGCCAGGACCAGCAGGGCCTGACCGATCACGACCAGCATCAATCCACCAACCAACCACGGCTCCCCGTAGCCTAACCAGAGCGGCAGCAAGAGCCCGCCGCTGACCAGCAGCATCCATTTTCCCAAGGTGTTTTCAACCGGAAAAGCCATGCCAGCGTACTCATGCAATCCAATCAGGTTGGCCAGACACACCACCGCAGCCAGCCAGAACCGGTCAGTGAACAGCAGAAACAGAATAAGCAACGGAATGGCAACCGCAGCTGTGATGAGACGTTGTTTAAGCGCCACGAAACGTGTCCTTTATCATCATTTTTCTGGTTTTACCTGAGCGCCGGTCAAACCGAAACGACGTTGCCGGCAGGAAAATTCCTTCAGGCAATCGAGTAAAGCCTTCCGATCAAAATCAGGCCAGAACAGATCACTGAAAATCAATTCGGTATAAGCAAGCTGCCAGAGCAGGAAATTACTAATCCGCATCTCACCGCTGGTCCTGATCAAGAGATCGGGATCAGGCAACATTCCGGTGTCGAGTGCTGCGGAGAGCATCGTTTCATCAATGTCTTCAGGTGTAATCTCACCAACCGCCACCTTGTTCGCAAGTTTCCTGACGGTCCGGACGATTTCGTCGCGAGCGCCGTAAGAGAGTGCGAGAGTCAAGGTCATCTCACTGTTATCAGCCGTCTTGGCAATCGTCTCACGAAGGACTGCGGCGACGTTAGCAGGGAGACGGTCGATTTGACCGATAACGTTGAGCCGAATTCTGTTATCGAGCATGGTTTTCAACTCACCCCTCAAGTAGTGACTCAACAGGGACATGAGAGCAGAAACCTCGTCGTCGGGTCTTCCCCAATTCTCGGAACTGAAGGCGTAAAGGGTCAGATTGCCGACACCGATTTCACGGCACACCGTGACAATTTCATGAACCGCCTCGACACCGCGTCGATGACCAGCTATGCGAGGCAACCGACGCTGTTCAGCCCAACGGCCGTTACCGTCCATGATAATCGCAAGATGTTGCGGAATACGCATAACTAACTGACTCGACAGGGCTAACAGGGATTGATTTCAGGCCAGTAACGCTAACATGAAACCACAGGAGTGGCAATAGCGGTGGGAGGATGAAAAAGCCGGGCGCCGATCCGACGCCCGGCCAAACCAGTTATTCAACAATCGCATTCACCGGACAACTCTCGACACATGCTTTACAGTCGGTACAGTCTTCAGTGATTTGAAAAATTTCGCCCGATTCGACAATAGCTCCTACCGGGCAGGAATCGACACAGGTTCCACAGGCGATGCAATCATCGGAAATTTTCATACTGTTTTCCTTTCATCAAGGTTCCGGGTGGCATCAGGTTCAGATCTCCATCACTTCCTGCTCTTTGGCGGTAATGATTTCGTCGATCTGTTGGATAAACTCATCAGTCAAGTCCTGAACCGACTTCTCGCCACGTTTCTGCTCGTCCTCTGTAATCTCTTTATCTTTCTGCAACTGCTTGAGATTTTCATTGGCATCTCGCCGAACGTTTCTGATGGCGATTTTGGAGTCTTCTCCCATCCTCTTGGTCACCTTGACCATTTCCTTGCGCCGCTCTTCGGTCAGAGCCGGTATCGCCAACCTGATTAACTGTCCATCTGAACTCGGGTTCAGACCCAGGTCGGACTTCAGAATGGCCTTTTCTATGTCTGGAATGAGATTTTTCTCCCACGGCTGAATGGTAATCAGGCGCGGCTCGGGAATGGCCAAGGTTCCAACCTGACTCAAAGGGGTCGGAGTCCCGTAGTAGTCGACCTTGACATTGTCCAGCAGGGACAAGGATGCACGCCCGGTCCTGACCTTGCCAAGTTCGCGCCGCAGTGCCTCAATCGTTTTGCCCATTCCGGATTTTGTTTCATCGGTAACAGTGTTGATCATGGCTTCTCCTCCCCTTTGACAAGCGTACCGATCGGCCTCCCCTTGACAACTTTAGAGATGTTCCCCGTATCGGTCAGATTAAAAACGACAATAGGCAGGTTGTTATCCATACAGAGTGAGGTTGCCGTGGCATCCATCACCTGCAAACCCTGTTGCAAAACCTCGATATAGGTCAACTCATCGTACTTGACCGCGTCGGGGTTCGTGGTGGGATCAGCGTTGAAAACCCCATCAACCTTGGTCCCCTTCAAAATAACTTCGGCACCGATCTCCATAGCCCGTAAACTGGCCGCCGTATCGGTCGTAAAATAAGGATTACCGGTTCCGGCTGCGAATATGACAACACGTCCCTTTTCCAGGTGCCTGACTGCACGACGTCGGATGTAAGGCTCGGCGACCTCCTGCATCTCGATGGCTGACTGGACCCGTGTCTTGATCCCCTGGTTTTCCAGGGCATCCTGCATTGCCAGACTGTTCATCACGGTGGCAAGCATACCCATGTAATCGGCGCTGGCACGGTCCATCCCTCGTGACGACGCAGCCAAACCGCGAAAAATGTTCCCTCCACCGATCACGAGTGCCACCTGGACGCCGAGACCCACTACGTCTTTGACCGCCCGGGCTATCTCGGTAATCACTTCGGGGTCGACACCATACCCCTGGGAACCGGCCAGCGCTTCGCCGCTCAGTTTCAAAAGAATCCGCCGGTAGACAGGCCGTTCATCAGCCACTTGATCCCCCTTGTCTTCCCTGTAATGGGAACTAGTTTTTAGTCATCGAGGCGACCTCGGCAGCGAAATCGTCTTCAGCCTTTTCAATCCCTTCACCAAGTTGGTAGCGCACGAATCCTCTCAAGGCCACTTCTGCACCGAGATCCTTGGCGACTGCGGCAATAACCTGGTTGATCTTCTTGTCGGTGTCGATGACGTACACCTGCTCCAACAGACAAATTTCACCGAAGAACTTGTTCAACTGGCCGACGATGATCTTGTCGACAATGTTCTCCGGCTTGCCGCTTTCGATCGCCTTGGTACGCATGATCTCTTTTTCACGCGCGATCACGTCCTCAGGAACTTCGTCACGACTGAGGTACTGGGGGTTGGCCGCCGCCACGTGCATGGCGATCTGCTTGGCCAGGCCCTGCAGTTCCGCCGAATCGGACGGACCCGAAAGCTCAACCAGAACACCGATCTTACCACCGGCATGAATATAAGAGGCAACCGTACCACTGGAGACCTCAAACCGCTCGAAACGGCGCACGTTCATGTTCTCGCCGATCGTGGCGATCTGGTGAGTCAGTTCCTCCGCCACATTCCGACTGCTCCCCGGAAACGAAACTCCCTTGAGGGCCTCGATATCGCTCGGCGCCTCTTTCAGGACCGCTTCAGCTACGCCGTTGGCGAAAGCCTTGAAACTCTCGTTCTTGGCAACGAAATCGGTCTCGGCATTGACTTCGACCAACGCCCCACATGCACCCTCGCCGGCGGCAACGATCATGCCCTCGGCGGCAACACGTCCCGATTTCTTGGCTGCGGCACTCAAACCCTTCTTGCGCAGAAAATCGATAGCGGCTTCCATATCCCCGTCAGTCTCATTCAGGGCTTTTTTACAATCCATCATCCCCGCACCGGTTTTGCCGCGGAGCTCAGCGACCATTTTTGCAGTAATACTTGCCATGGGTTCCTCCTCGTCTAAGCAGCCGGTTGTTCACCAGCCACCACTCTTTCATGGATCTCTTTGAATTTTGCGGAAAAAAGGCGGCCAGTTACCCGACCGCCTTTCGACTTGTTTATTGTGCGGTTTAGGAAGCGGGTGCAGGATCGGACGGCTCAGCCGGTGCTTCCGGTGCTTCCGGTGCTTCCGGTGCTTCCGGTGCTTCCGCGGGCTCAGTTTTTGCCTCGGGCTCAGGAGCCGCCTCCTTGGTCACCACTTCAGGACCACCCTCT
>PKUA01000013.1 GCA_002868905.1 Desulfuromonas sp. | reverse complement strand
TGCGCCGGAAGCCGATTCTCGGCGGTTGTTCCCGCTGCGTGGCTATGTTCGGTTGCGCGGAGACTGGGATTCGAGCATGGAGGTGATGACGCCTTATCCGGTCTTTAACCCGGTCCCGGTTATCACCAAGGTCCGCTTGGTGCATGGTGTCGAGGCAGGGCAATGGCAGATAAAGCCTTCGCGTATTTGGTTCGAAGACCCGGACAGCAAGTTGTCGTCCCAGGGAGCCTGGACGGCCACTGTGCAGGCTCCGGGGGATCTGAAGGTCCGCTACAAGCACACCACCGGCAAGGAACTGTATGCCAGCGGTGTCGAGAGCCCGTTCGAATTCCATTATCGGCCGAAGATTTTCGGTTTCGACCTGAACGATCAACCGAAGCTAGGTATGGAGTTGCTGGACACCAACATGAAGGCATTGCGCAGTGTCCTGCTCAGTGTCCTGGAGAACGACCTGCTCAAAGCTCCCGCTGTCAACAAGAAAGGTTCCACCATTTGGATCGATGGCAAGGCCCACCAGGTCCACACCAAGCAGGGGAGTATTTTCCACGATTTTAGCAATATGCAAAAAAAGGGGAAAACCTGGAATACGTCACAGTCGGTGACGCAAAATCTGTCGATTGGCAATCCCACCAATAAGGCGTTCATGAACTTCAATTCGACCAAGATATTGCAGGGGAAGATCAACAATAAGGCGATCGCTCATCTCGCTGGCGGGGAATACGCCGGGGATGCTGAACGTATCGTCAATCTCTATAAACACGGCATCACCGCGCTGGACAGGGCGGTGGACGAGATCAATCGTCAGGAGGGGGCGCCGGTCGGTACGCCGGAGCATGAGAAAGTTTTTGCCAAGATCGATTACGCCCTGAATATGGCGGAGACTGTTCTCGGTTTGGCGGGGCTCGCCACCCACAATACCTATACTGAGGTTGCCAAGGGATTGTGGGCCAATGCCAAGGTGATCTACAGCGCCTATCGAAAATATGAGGACATCAACGATGCGGTTCAGGATGTGACGCAGTTGCCGATCGTCATCACGATCGAGGATGAACTCGGTTATTCGACCAGGAAAGTGGTGGAGTGTGACGTGACCTACTGGAGTAAGGCCGAATGATTACCGTCAGGGAGCTGAGGTTGCCATGAAATTCTTGATGCCAAAATCGCAAGCTTGCTCCACGAACAGGCCCCTCGCAACGGCAGGAAGGACCACCGCCCTGACGCTTGGATGGTCGGGCTTGAATCTGAGACGTCTCTTCGTCCTGGTCTTGTTTCTGATCCCTTTTTCTCCGGGTCTGTCCGTTGCCAGTGAGTTCGAGAACATCATGGCGGTACTGGAACAGTATTACATCAGTCAGGTTGATCAGGACATGGGGACGTATCTGGGGACACGTTATTTCCAGGCGGACGCCGAACGAAAAACCGCGCAGTTATTAACCGCTTCGACTTGGGAACAGGCCACATTGGGGGATGTCGTTCTCGGCCCGGCCCAGGTTGTCCTCGGCCAAACCGAAGATGAGGCGCTGGTGCGTTTCCAGATCGCCTACACTGTGACGTTGAAGCAGGGTGGGGAGGCGTTTCGGCGGGTCGAACAGAATGCCGCTTTCTTGGTCGAAAGGGAGGTTTGGAAGATCAGGCGGGTCACCTCGCAGGCTGAACTCGAAAATCCCCCCCAGGCGTTGGATGAGGTTCGCTATCAGCAGTTGCAGCAGGACCGGGACCTTTATATGGGGTTGACCTCGCCGCCGGAACCTGGGCAGGTTCAGCAGGGTGAAATAGCAAAGCAAACCGGTCACGCTGAACTGGCAGGTAATGTTGAACAGGCATCGACTTCCCCTTCCATGGCTCAGGACCTGCCCACTGGTGCCGTTACGGCAGTCCCCATGGCAAGCCGATCCGAACCGAATCTAGCCGGTGTGACAAAGATACCGACCGCGGGAAAAAACTTGTCGCCAGTCGTTGAACAGTCGAAACTAGACATTACCTCCGGTCTTCTCCTCTCCTACGACTTCACCAGCGCCCCGGTTGGTGAGATGGTCGAAGATCTCTCCGGCAATGGCTACAGCGGCAAGTTGAACGGTCCAGTCTGGAAGGGGGAGGCGGGACTTTATTTCGACGGTCAGTCTGACCACGTCGAAGTCGAAGGGGGTGCGAAACTGCATGCCGATAAGGCCCTGACAGTCATCGGTGAGTTCATCACAACCAGCTATGCCAAAAAGACCTGGCAAAACCTGGTCTGGAAGGGGAACATCCCGGATGGAAAGGGGGGGGCTTCGGACTGCACCCGAAATTGTGAAAACCGGGAGTTTGCCCTCTGGTTGAACAGCGGTGCCTATCTGCATGCGACCTCAACCTCCAAAGACAAGGTTGGCAAGGGGCAGACCCACTTCGGTACCCCCGGTGGCAGCGTTAACGGCAAAACCGTCTTCGCACAGGTCATTGATAGTGAAAACAAGAGCATGAAAGTCTTCATCAATGGCAAACAGGTAGCGTCTCAACCCTACTCAGCATCCGGTCTGCGTCGAACCGATGGCCCATTGTTGATCGGTGGTGGCGAACCGATTGACAAGAACTGGTATTTCCGGGGTTATATGCGTTGGCTGCGGATCTACGACCGGCCTCTGACCGAAGCTGAGGTCGCGGCGGTCGCCCGCCACAGCAAGCCGGAAACCGTCAAACCATGGCGGAAACCATACCAGTTGGACGATGCGGTGGTCAAAGGAGGCTGGGCATCCATCTCACCGATTCAGGATGACTCTTATTTTGACAAGCTTGATCTAGGTAAAATGGAACCGGGAATAGTGATTAAGGATGGCTGGTTCACTCATCCAAACGATCGACAGAAGAACGAAATTGTCTACCTCCATGACGGGACGCCATTGAGGCTTTCCGGTCACGCCACAATTCTCGACTGTCTTGATCGTTGTGCCGGTGGAGCGGGCTTGGTCGATATGATGATCATGGGGGATGGCAAGGAACTTTGGAATAGTGGCAAAATCAAGCACAAGTCGCCGGGAAGGGATTTCGACATCGACCTGACAGGGGTGAAAGAGGTTCGGTTGGTGACGACCGATGGCGGGAACGGCATCAGTGAGGATTGGGCGGCCTGGCTCAACCTGAAGCTGACCTGGCCCGACCCGGGTTCTGCGGCGGCAACGTTCAAAGTCCGAAAACCGACACGGCCGCAGCCTGCCGATGTCGAAATTGCCGGTCCATCGGGGCGCAAGGGCCAGGTCGATGCGGTCTACACCCTGGACCGAAAGCCTGATGGGTCGCAGATGGTCTCCCTGGTCGAGTTCCCGGGCAATACCGAGGAGATATTCATCTGGTTCCAGTACAGCGACCTTGAGGCGGGTGATGTCCTGACCGGCATCTGGACCGACATCGGCCGACAAAGGGAGTTGCGTGTCGTCCCGGTGGTGGTGGCCGAGTCGAAGGGGGCGGCCGGGTTTGTCCTGCGTCGACCGGTCTCCGGCTGGTTCAAGGGGAATTACCTGGTCGAGATCAAGAGAGGCGGGAACGTTTTGGGGAGCAGCGAATTCACGGTCGACGATTGATGCAGACTGCTTTCTACCATTGATCGTTGTCCTGGGAGATGGGCGGATGGTTGGAACTGAAACTCGGTCCGGTTTTTGCAAAAATGTTGACCGTGTTGGTCTTTTTGATTTGGTGAACCAGATCGGATCGGTTTACCCTGTTTAACCGGAAAGAGAGAAGCGAAAGACGCAGTCGAACCATGCCGTTATTTTTCAGAACACATACCCTGCTTTTTCTTATTGCAATCGCCCTGTTGCATCCAATCAACTGTGGTGCCCGGGTTGTTGTCCCTCCACCGGGTCCTTTGCCCTCTGCCACCCTGCAAAAGTCGTGGATCCTGCCGTCCGAACTGTTCAAGTCTGATCCTGCTGTGTGCAGCGAGGAGGAGCTGGTTCCCCCTTTGACCGCCACCTCGCAAATAGTCGGCCAGGGAGACCTGGATGCCCCTGATCCAACCGACGGGCTTCTGCTCTGGTACGATTTTACCATCCCACCGATTGACAACCAGATCACGGACCTTTCCGGTAACGCACACACGGCGAGATCGCATGGTACGGACTGGACCGGCCGCAATGGGCTCTATTTCAACGGCAAGGATGCCTTTGTCGAAGTGCAGGGGGGGAGTGAGATTCATTCCGGCCGGCAGTTGACGGTGATCGGTGAAATCCTGCCGACAGGCTACGCCAACCGGGCCTGGCAGGCTTTGGTCTGGAAGGGGGAAGGTCCTGACTGCAGCCGGGGGTGCAGCAACCGGGAATTCAGCCTCTGGTTGAACGTCGGCGCTTTTATCCACGCGACGTCGACGCCGCGGGATAAGGTTGGCCGGGGGCAGGATGTCCTCAACTCCCACACGGGAAGCGCGATGGGGAATACCGTTTTTGCCCAGGTGATCGACAGCGACCTGCAATCGATGCGGGTCTACCTGCATGGGATGGAGGCGGCCTCGCGCGAGTTTTCTTCTGCCGGTATTCGCCGCAGCACGGGGCCGTTGCTGATCGGCGGCGGTGAGCCCCTGGAGAAAGAGAACTATTTCCAGGGGTACATGCGCTGGCTGCGTATTTATGACCGTGCCCTGTCCGGAGAGGAGATCGCCGTTCTTTCGAAAAGGGAGCGTGCGGATGACGCCGCTCCGTGGCGGGATCCCTATCTGCCGGACGACACCCGGGTGAGAGGCGGTTGGGCCCAGGCCATATCGATTAACCATCGGGCGGATACGGCCGCTTTGGACCAGAAAAGTCCCGGGCGGGACCAGCAGGGTGGGGAGGGCTGGCATGTCTACCCGGACGACTGGCAGCAGACAGAGTTGATATTCCGGCATGACGGGTCCCCTTTGCGCCTGTCGGGTCGAGCCGCGATTCTCGGCTGCGACAATGCGTGTTTAAACGGCTCGGGTGAGGTCGCGCAGATCATCATGGGGGATGACCGGGAACTCTGGAGCAGCGGGGTGATCGGTCGGGGCGACGATGGTCAGGATTTCGAAGTCGACCTGTCGGGTGTCAACGAGGTGCGCCTGGTAACGGATAACATCGGTAAAAGTATGGGGGAGGATGGAGGTGCCTGGCTGGACCTTGAGCTCACCGAGCCTGAACCGCGTGAGCCGGAGCCGACAGTCCAGGTGGTGAAGGCGGATCGGTCGTCCTCTTCCACGCTTGAGATCATCGGGTCGTCAACGAAGGTCGGTCGTGTCGATGTCGTCTACACCCTCGATCAGAAACCGACCGGGAACCAGCCGATCGGCCTGTCGGAGTTCCCCGGTGAGACCGGGGAGGTCTACGTCTGGTTCCTTTACCGGGACTTTGAACCGGGGGACGTCTTGACCGGGGTTTGGGCGGATGCTGAACTCGACTTGCCGCTCGGGCAAGTCCCGGTCATGGTGGCGGGTTCCCAGGGAACGGCCGGGTTTTCATTGCCCCGACCGGTTGTCGGTTGGGAAGGCGGACATTTCCGGGTGGAGATCAAGAAAGGGGAGAAGTTGCTGAACAGCACCGAATTTGTATTCACGGACTGATTTCGTGTCTGTTGCACCGGTGAGAGGTTATTGCCTGGCAACAATGACTGTGAGGAGGTTGGTATGAGATTGTTGTTGGCTCTGTGTGTTGTCGGTTTTTTGCTCGGAGGATGTGCGGCTCCGACCGAGGAGATGAAGAAACTGCAGTTGCAAAACAGTAACTTGCAGGGAGAGTTGGCCGCAGCAAAAGAGAGCATCTCAGAACTGGAACAGCAGAAGGCCGACCTCACTGGTCAGGTCGAGCAGCTGACCCGCATTTCCGGGACCCTTGAGCGGGAGAAGGCGGTGCGGGTTGAAGAGACCGGCCAACTGCGGCAGG
This sequence comes from Desulfuromonas sp., assembly GCA_002868905.1. Classification (GTDB taxonomy): domain Bacteria; phylum Desulfobacterota; class Desulfuromonadia; order Desulfuromonadales; family Geothermobacteraceae; genus BM304. Next base: position 12,279 of record PKUA01000013.1, on the reverse strand, counting down.
GTGTTCGGAGTTTCGTCCGGAGTCAACTCTCCTCCTTGCGCGAGTTCAGCAAAAATGAGGATTTCCTCGACTATTCCGGTGGCGAGTTGATCGAGCGCTCCGGTAGCCCTGGGAAGTCGGTCTCCCTGGTCGATACCCAGAACACCATGGGGTACAATGGGACCCTTTACGGCATCCGCGGCCAGTTCTCCGGTCCGGTCGCTCTCCGCCTCGCCGTGTTGCGGCCGATCAAGCAGAGGTGGGTCGTCGTCTGGAACACCGAAAAGCTCGAAGTGAAAAAGCCGGGGCTGCAGCAGGTCGATTTCCCGGTGCCGGTTTCGGTCGAAGCGGGAGACCTGGTCGCCTACCAGTTCCCCGATGAGATGCCGGTTGCCTGTGATAAGGGCACCGGTGGTCTTCTTATGATCGATCAGCAACTGGAGTCTGGGCAGAAACTGCAGCAGCAACAAGTCGGTAGTTTCCAGGGATACGCCTGTTCGATCGGTGTCGTCGGCATCCTCGGCGAATAGGAATTTCGGTGACAGTTACCTCATTCTGTTGTCGATCATTGAAATGAGGTAACTGTCACCGGTTTTTTCCAGGGAATGACGGTTTTTCTGAAAAGGTTCTTCGGTTATCTTCTGCTGAGCACGGCACTCGCTGCCGCTCTGGGGCCGTTCAGCGGGGAAGTGCGTGATGGCTACGCGACAACCTTCGCCGGCTGGTTTCCGGCCGTTCGCTAACTGCTGGCCGGGTTCACTCTGGTGGCTGGCCTCAAGCTGATGTGCGGGATTTACCGGCCCGGACCGGGTCTGCAGCTCAACCCCGGGTGGGCGGCCCGTTTCGGCGATGTCCTTTTCACCCTGTTTCTGAGTTTTTGCGCCTACTGTTCCCTTGAATTCGGCTTCGGGGCGCTGTTCGACATGGTCCCGTTTCTCGATGATGAAGCGGTCGTTGCCGTCAGCGGTCTCGGTTTTCTTCCCGCTGCCCTGGTGTTTGCCGTATTCACCACCGGTCAATTCGGGCAGAGCGTTGAAGTCGGGGACGACGGGGTTCGCGTGCATGTTGCCGGATCGTCGGATTTTGCCGGATGGGAAAGTGTGCGCGGATTTGAGTTGAGCGATTCCTATTCCCTTGCTGGCGGGGCCGACATGGCCTATGCGAGGAAGTTCCAGACCAAACTGGTGATCAGGACTGACCAGGGTGATTTGACTTTGGTCGAGGCGGGACAGAAGAGGGTCAAGCGGAGCATCCTCCAGGAGTTCAGACGCTACGCACCGGAAAGGCTGCATGATGATCTGGATGCTGTTGAGGTTGCGTGGTAGAGACACATTGCAATGTGTCTCTACGAATTGATTGCTCCGGCCATCTCGTCCTTTTGTCTTTGTAGAGACAGGTCGTTGGCCCGTCTCATGGGTTGCGCCGTTTCACCGGGAGACGTCCCAACGGGCCGCCTCTACATTTCCCGGTTTCAAGGTTGTTATAGATTATGAAACTTCCATCCCCCTTGTACGAAGGGATTCTGCGTCGCCGTTACAAGCGGTTTCTGGCCGATGTCGAACTCCCCGACGGCACCATGGTTACCGCCCATACCCCGAATACCGGCAGCATGCTGCAGTGCGCGGTTCCTGGGCATCGGGTGTTGATTTCGACCAGCGACGATCCGAAGCGCAAGCTGAAGTACACCCTGGAGCTGATCGAGGTCAACGGTTCCTGGGTCGATACCCATACGCAGAGAGCGAATCGGGTGGTCGAAGAGGGACTGCGCAATGGGGCGATTGCCGAGTTAGCCGGTTACATGGTCCGACCGGAGTTTCGTTTCGGGGCGAGCCGGATCGATTTTCTGCTCGAGCGCGGTGACGAGAAGGTGCTGGTCGAGGTGAAAAACGTGACTCTGACCGATGGCGGGACGCAGGCTCTTTTTCCCGATGCGGTGACCGTGCGCGGCCAGAAGCACCTGCGGGAGTTGGTGCAGGCTCGTCGCGACGGTTACCGCGCCGTGATATTTTTCCTGGTGCAGCGGAGCGAGGCGACCTCCTTCGGCCCGGCAGACGACATCGATCCGGAGTACGGCAGCTTGCTGCGGGAGGCGTACGGCCTGGGGGTTGAAGCGCTCGCTTACCGGACCCGGGTGAGCCGCGAGGCGACCGGGATCGATTGCTCCCTTCCGGTCCGGCTGGAGGAATAACGATTCAACATCAACGAGGATCCCCACGCATGCGAGCTGTCGGTCTGATTACCGAATACAATCCGTTTCACAACGGCCATCTCTATCATCTTCGGGAGAGCCTCCGGCTTGCCGACGCCGATGTCGCGGTGGCGGTCATGAGCGGCCACTTCCTGCAGCGGGGGGAGGCGGCCCTGGTCGATAAGTGGGCCCGGACCGAGATGGCGCTGGCGGCAGGTGTCGACGTGGTGGTCGAGTTACCACTGCCTTGGGCTTGTAACAGCGCCAGCCATTTCGCCGAAGGGGCGATTCACTCCTTGCAACGGCTTGGGGGGGTGGATCGCATTTGCTTTGGCAGCGAGTCGGGAGATGTGGATCGTTTGCAGCGCTGCGCGACGTTTCTCCACGAAAATGAAGCGGCGATCGAAGCCGATACCAGGCCGCGAGTGCGCCAGGGATTGACCTGGCCGGCGGCTCGTGCTGCGGTGGTTGAAGCGAGGGCGCCGGATTCCGATTTCTCCAGGCTGTTGCAGACACCGAACAATATTCTCGGGCTCTCCTACCTGCGTGCTCTCCTGCGAACCGGGGCCGATATGCTCCCCTTGACGATCCGGCGCATCGGAGCCGGTTATCACGGCAGTGAGGTCATTGACGGAATTGCCAGCGCCACCGGTATCCGCCAGCGTCTTGCGAATGACGAGTCGGTCTCGGGGCTTTTGCCCGGGGAGGTGCACGATCTCTTGCAAAAAGAGTTTCGGGCCGGGAGGGTTCTGGAAGGGGATGCTCTGTTTCGCCTGGTTGCGGGTCGCCTGCTGCTCGGAGCCGGACGGATGCCCGACATCTACCAGTTTGAACCGGGGATGGAGACAACCCTCTGCCGGGCTGCGCAGACTGCGTCCGATCTGGAGGGGCTGTTGATGGAAGCCAAACCGCGGCACCTCACCCGGACCCGGTTGCAGCGATTACTCTGCTATCTGTTGCTCGATTTGACCAATAGGGAGATGGATGAAGCCCTCGAACACGGACCGCTCTACCTGCACCTGCTCGGTGTCAGCCCCAGGGGAATGAAGTTTCTTTCCCGCCGACGCAAACAGCGACAAGTGCCCCTGGTCCAGAACTATTCGCGCGTCCATGCGCAACTGTCCCGTTTCTACGGGAGAGGGAGTCGCCGGCAGCTGGCTGCCCGCCGACAACTTGACCTGGAGTTACGGGCGAGCCGGATTTATACCTTGGCGGTCAGGCAGTGGACAAGTGCTGAGCGAAACCGCGACTTTACGGAAGAATTGCGCTGGTCCGCACAATCCTCTTCCGTCGACCAGTCGGCTGGTGCGCAGTAATCCTCCAACTCCTCGGCGAACTGCTCAAGGCCGGTTACCGTCAGAACGGCGTGTTCCTGGCAGACGGCGCAGAAGGTTCCCTGCCCGGGTGCCAGGTCCTGCAATCGTTGCTTGATCACCTGTTTACAACGTGGACAGGAATAATTGATTGACAGCTCCATGTCTCTCTCCAATACCCCGAATAAGATTAAAACAGACCAATACTATGCAGGGCTGGATGCTTTTTGGCAAGGGAAATTTCATCCGGGGATGAAAAACTGTATAAGCTTGCGTGATGGCGGTGGTTTTGTAGATCGTTTTTTGTGATTGGGTTGTTGAATGCAACGGCCTTGCGCTAACGCTTCGTTCACGGCGAAGTAGAGACAGATTGCAATCTGTCTCTACATTTGGTGGCCTGCACCATTTCCGCAGAGGCGCCCCGGTGGGCGCCTTTCGGGGTGCGCTAGACAAAAAAAGAGACGTCCCGGCGGGACGTCTCTTCATGTCTTGTCGTTGCAGTGCGGTGTTTCAGGGGAGGACAAACGCCGACTTGCAGGAGGGGCAGCGCGCCCGTTTCCCGGAGAGGGTCTCTCTGTATGCCAGCTTGTGGTCACAGGCTGCGCAACGCGCCATGCTCACGCCGGGACGGTCCGGGTTGGCCGGTAAAGGTACAATTCCCGGCGGTTCTTCGGCCGGCGGTTCTTCGGCCGGCGGTTCTTCAGCCGGCGGTTCTTCAGCCGGCGGTTCTTCGGCCGGCGGTTCTTCGGTCGGCGGTTCTTCGGTCGACATTCCGAACGCGTCTTCGCCGTTCTCCTCTTCGAAACTGAAATCGTCCATGTCGGCGGCCGGCTCGCTCAAATCTTCGGCTATCTGGTCATCGGGGAATTCGAAATCGGCCGAAAATTCGTCGGCTTCGTCAATGCCAGCCGTGGCTGCAGAGGTGAACGGGTCCATGTCGGCCGCGGCCGGCGGCGCCTGCTCCTCCTGTGCCTCCTCTTCGAAGGACCAGTCGGTTTCACCACTTTCGTCTCCGAAGGTATCCTCTGTTGCCGCCTCGGCCTCCTCCACGGCGAAATCGTCGCCCAGGTCAAAATCGCCAAGTCCCTCGTCAAGGCCACCCTCCGTTTCCGCCGGTTCGGAAGAGATTTGAGCGTCGGTTGGTTCCTCGGCCGGTTTTTCAGCGATCTCTGCATCGACCGGGAAATCGAGGTCAAGGCTTTCGCCGTCATCTTCAGGGAAATCCTCGGCGCTCAGTTCGCGTTCCGTGGCCGGAGACGGTTCGTCCATCGACGCAGCTACCGGTTCGGTGACCAGGTCGAGGGTCGGTTCCGGTTGAACCTGATATCCCTGCGGAGGAGCCGGGTTCGCGGTCTGCTGGAGGTTGATCTCCTGCAGTGATTCGGCGAGTTGGTCGAGCCGGCGGTTGATCTCGTCCAGCTTCCGGCTGCCGCCGCGCTGGCTGCTCCAGATCAGAAGTAGCAGTATGGGGATAAGTACAGCGGCAATTCCGACAAGCAGAGTGATGATCGCGGTAATATCTTCAGTGATCGGCATGCGGGCCTCCTGACGGTACAAAAAGGAAAACAATTCCCTACTTTTATCCTCGAATTGACAGAAATGTCAATCTTATTTGGCCCTTAGCCAATTCTAAGCGATCATTGACATGCTATTTTCGTGCTTGCATGATGAGAGCGTCTGCGCTTAAATTTCTAAGAAGGGGTCGAAACAGGTCTGGTCGGCCTGTCGATGAGTGGTTGCTCTTGGCATTCTATCGGTTCGTCAAAACGTACTGACGGATTGGTGGGATATCTTCAGGTTTTCCGCAAAATCCGTCAGGCCAGATCTTCACAACTATGATACGCTGGAAATGAATGGGAGCGGGTTGTTTTTAATCCGTTCGGGATTCAAGTCCGAGCCAGAGAAGCCGGGGAGAGAGATTGAGTCACGATAATTTTGCAGCAGGAGTCAAGCCGCAGTCAGAAGACCGGGTCGCCCACCCGCCGATGTGCCGTGTGCTGATGCATAACGACGATTACACCACCATGGAGTTCGTGGTCGAGGTCCTGGTTCAGGTTTTCCACAAGACCGATGTCGAGGCACACCAGATCATGTTGAGCGTGCATCATAAAGGGGCCGGGATCTGTGGGGTCTATCCCCACGAAATTGCCGAGACCCGAGTCGCCAAAGTGCACTCCATGGCAAGAAAGTCCGGTTTCCCCCTGCGTTGCAGTCTCGAGGAGGTCTAGGTTTTGTTCAGTCCTGAAGTCCAAATTGCATTCTCTCTTGCGGTCCGCGAAGCCCAGCGCCGACGGCACGAATATCTCACCTCGGAGCATGTCCTGTACGCCCTGCTTCACGAAGAGCAGGGGCAGGAGATCATGAGCCAGTGCGGGGTTGATCTGAGGACCCTCCGCCAGAACCTCGAACGTTATTTTGTCGAGCAGCTTCACCCCCTGCCCGATGTGCGAGAAGACGTACCTGAACAGACCGTCAGCCTGCAGCGGATTCTGCAACGGACCCTGCTGCATATGCAGTCGGCCGGGAAACACCAGGTCAGTGTCGGCGACCTGCTTGCCGCCATCCTCGAAGAGAAAAAATCCAACGCCGCTCACCTTCTCGGGGAACAGGGGTTGACGCGACTTGATCTCCTCAACTACATCTCCCACGGCGTCTCCAAAGTCGGTGAGGTAGAACAGGGCTCCCCGGCCGAAGAGGGTCCTGCGGCGGATAAGCCTGACGGGAATACGAAGAAGACCGAGAAGAAACAGGCAGGGCGGGACCCGCTGGAACAGTTCACCGTCAACCTGCTCGAAAGGGCCAGGGCAGGGAAGATCGATCCGTTGATCGGCCGCGCGGCCGAACTTGAGCGGACGGTTCAGGTGCTCTGTCGGCGGCGCAAGAACAATCCGCTTTACGTCGGTGAGCCGGGGGTCGGCAAAACGGCTCTGGCCGAAGGGTTGGCGTTGCGCATCGCTGCAGGCGATGTCCCCGACCTCCTCCAGGACTGTCCGGTCTTCACACTCGACATGGGGACCCTGTTGGCCGGAACCAAGTTCCGCGGTGATTTCGAGGAGCGGCTCAAGGGAGTGCTCGCCGCACTGCAGAAACAGGACAGGGTCATCCTGTTTATCGATGAAATCCACACCATCGTCGGAGCCGGCGCGACCAGCGGCGGATCCCTCGATGCCTCCAATATCCTCAAACCGGTCCTCGCCAGCGGAGAGATCCGCTGTATCGGATCGACCACTTACGAAGAGTACAAGAACCTGTTTGACAAAGACCGGGCCCTGTCGCGTCGATTCCAGAAGATTGACGTCACGGAGCCGAGCGTCAGCGAGACGGTTGAGATCCTGCAGGGGTTGAAAAAGTATTACGAGGAACATCACGGAGTCCACTATCAGGACGAGGCCATTTCCGCCGCCGCCGACCTGTCGGCCCGGCACATCAATTTTCGGCATCTTCCGGACAAGGCGATCGACGTCATCGACGAAGCGGGGGCGAGCGCCCGCCTGGCCAAAAGGCGACGCCGTACTATCGGCGTGTCCGAGGTCGAAAAGATCGTCGCCGGCATCGCCCGGGTCCCGGTGCAATCGGTTAACCGCCAGGAGGGCCAGCGCCTGCAACATCTCGAAGGCGACTTGCGGCGGGTGGTGTTCGGCCAGGACGAGGCGATCGATTCGCTCTGTCGCTCCATCATCCGTTCACGGGCAGGTCTCGGGCACCCAGAAAAGCCGGTCGGATCGTTCCTGTTCACCGGACCGACCGGTGTCGGCAAAACGGAGGTCGCCAAGCAGCTCGCTATCAACCTCGGGGTCGAGTTTCTCCGCTTCGATATGAGCGAGTACATGGAGAAACACGCCGTGGCTCGCCTCATCGGCGCTCCGCCGGGCTATGTCGGCTTCGAGCAGGGAGGGTTGCTGACCGAGGCGGTGGTCAAACACCCGTTCGCCGTGCTGCTGCTTGACGAGATCGAGAAAGCTCACCAGGACATCTTCAATATCCTGCTGCAGGTGATGGACCACGGCAGCCTGACCGACAACAACGGCCGTAAGGCCGACTTCCGCAATGTCGTACTGATCATGACCAGTAACGTCGGCGCGCGCGAGATGAACGCCCGGGCCATCGGCTTCGGTGATTCGACGCCCGGCTCGACCAACCAGGCGGTCGAGAAGATGTTCTCTCCCGAGTTCCGGAACCGGCTCGATGCCGAGATCACCTTCAACCCGCTCGAACAGCAGGTTATGGTCCTGGTGGTCGACAAGATGATCGAAGAGTTGCAGGCGCCGCTTCGGGAGAAGGGGGTTTCCCTCTCCCTGACCCCGGCCGCCCGCAAACACCTGGCGCGTATCGGGTACGATCCGCAGTTCGGCGCCCGCCCCCTCGGGCGGCTGATTCAGCAACAGGTCGGCGACATCCTCGCCCGCGAGGTTCTGTTCGGGCAGCTCAAGAAGGGCGGAAAGGTGCGCATCGGCTGTCGCAACGGACTGTTGAATTTCCGTTATGACAGGGAAACCGAAGAGGTGACATCGTCGTAGAGACGTTCCGCCGGGACGTCTCCGGTTTAGGTCGCGTTACGCAATTCAGGAGACGCCTCACCGAGGCGTCTCTACAGAATATTGTATGAAAATGGGGTAGAGAAGCGTTGCAATGCGTCTCTGGCTGATGCAGATATTGCGGATTTATGGAAAATTTCCACCGTAGAGACGTCCCGCCGGGACGTCTCCGGTTTAGGTCACGTTACCCAATTCAGGAGACGCCTCACCGAGGCGTCTCTACATATAATAAACCCTGCCACCAATTAACTATTCGTTAACCGACCATGTCCGTCTACCGTCTCAACGACGAGCTCGTATTTCCCGATCCCGGTCTGGCCGACCCGAACGGTCTGGTTGCGGTCGGTGGCGATCTCTCACCGGAACGCCTGCTGTTCGCCTACAGCATCGGAATCTTCCCATGGTTCAACGCCGGCGACCCACCGCTCTGGTGGTCGCCCGATCCACGCAGCCTGCTTTTTCCCGAGAAAATGCATCTCTCCCGCAGCCTCCGGCGTGCGGTTCGTCGGGGAACATTTTCAGTCACCGTCAACCGTGATTTCGCCGCTGTTGTGAACTCCTGTGCGACAATCAAGCGGGGAAAGGGTGAGGGGACCTGGATAACGGCGGAGATGGAACAGGCCTACGGCAAGTTGCACCGGCTCGGTTATGCACATTCGATCGAATGCTATCGGGAGGGGGAGCTTGAGGGAGGGGTCTACGGCGTGGGGCTCGGCCCTCTTTTTTTCGGGGAGTCGATGTTCAGCCGTTGTCCTGACGCGTCCAAGGTCGCCCTGCTCTGCCTCACCGGGTTGATGGCCCTGCGCGGGGGGCTTTTTGTCGATTGCCAGATCCCCAATCCCCACCTTGTTTCCCTCGGCGCGGTGGAGTACCCGCGTCAAGTGTTTCTGCACTGGTTGCGCGAGGCTGGTCTGCAGCCGGTTTCCAGGCCGTTACCGAGCTGCGTGTTCTCCGGGGGGGAGGACCTTGACCCGCAGGGGTTGCTTGCCTATCTGGTGCGATTGCAGGAGGCGAGGGGAGATATCCGATGATTGATGCCCTAGAGACGTTGCATGCAACGTCTCTACTTGTCGTTTTGCCGGAATGTCAAATCAATATAAACGAAGCGGCAGACAACGTTACGACATTTCGGTGTCACACCATGGTGTTGCACCCATTCCACACCTGAGTTGTTTTCGCGTCACCTGTGGTGAAAAAATAGGCGTCTTGCTTGACATCACCGGACGAACAAGTATCTTTTCAACGTGTATACAACCAGCTGTTTCGGGCACAAACATGATGGGTTGGAGAGGCTACCCTGAAATAGGCGTGAAACTTGCTGTAATGTGGGTTCTGAGGTGTCGTCCGGCCGCTGTTTTGTGGGTGGTTTTTTCATTGACACCTCCGTTGATATTAGGTATCTTCAAAGGCATTTCGAGGACCCTCAGAGGGGGTGCGTGTGGTTTTATGTAGCCTCCGAGCCGGGTTCTCGTGTCCGCAAGTGGCGGAATTTGTTAATGTTTCCAGGGCGTTTTGCCCAGAGTTTGGCCCCCCAGGGAGGGTCGCCGGTTTTAATCATCTTCGGTATTCCCACGGAAAGCGAAGGTTTCGGTGCACATTGGCGCCGGCCGTTTCGCTGAAGAGTTGGCGGAAACGCCTATATTGGTTATTAACGCATTAAACTAATTATTCGAAAGGAGGGATGGCTCACTCAGGAATAATCGAGTAAGCAGAGTTTGTTGGTCGGTTGTCGGCGATAGGCGCNTTTAGGAGGACGATGTAATGTCGAAACGAAGGGAGAAACAAAACCATGTTTAATCGCATCAAGTTTACGACGGTTCTGGCTCTGTTGCTGGCCGTCACCATGACGATGCTTCTGGCGGGTTGTGAAGGGGATAGCTCCAAGTCCTCGACCGCGCAGAATCTCGACACCGTTAGCGGACCGACCGGTACCGTTCAGGGTCTGGTTACCGATGTCAGCGGAATGCCGCTGGAGGGTATCCAGGTTTACGGCGGTGGCAAGACTGCCACCACCAACGCCGGCGGCCAGTATACTCTTGCCAACGTTGCCGTTGTTAAGGCTGTCGGCGCCGACCAGACCGGCACTGACGTTGTCAACCAGCTTCTCATCACCATCGCTGGCAACGACGACTACCTCGGCGCTATCGTGACCGTTGACCCGGCTGCCCAGTTCGACGGCAGCAACGACGACACCGGCAGCAACCTGGGCAGTGGCCTGGTTGACGCCGAAGGCAACAACAAAGTCGTGACTTTCGTCGACGGCTTCAACGTTCAGGCGACCCCGGCTGCTCTGCCGGCCCTGACCGAAACCGTGACCGGCGTGCTGCGCGACTGCCGCACCGGCGAAGCCCTGGCCGGCCAGACTCTGGCCCTCGGCTCCAACTTCCAGGGTTTCAACACCGCTTTCTTTATGCTGCCGACCAACCCGCTGCAGCAGTTTGACTATGCTGGCGCATGGTCGAGCAAGAACTTCGTAGCCGAGACCGACGGTTCCGGTCGTTTCACCGTGAACGGTCTTCCTGAGTATGCCAACATGACCATCAATGTTGCCAACCCGGGCTACGACATCTTCACCGCTAATATTGCTACCCTCGGTGGCGGCCTGACCGTGACCATGGCTGGCGACCTCGCCGCCGGTGGTCCGAACAATGACTGCCCGGCCTGCACCCCGGGTTCCGAAGACATCTATGTCTGCCCGGTGACCTCGAGTGACGCCATTGCTCCGTACGTGACCGGCATCGCTCCGATCTACAGCCAGTACATCTGCCTCGATTGCGATCCGAACACCAACACCAACGGCGACAACTACCGTGCCGTAATCGCGAAGAACGCAACCGAGTTCACCATCTCGCTCTCCGAGCGGGTTGTGGCCGACGCTTCAGACATCATGATCCGGAACCTCGAGACCAACACCTACCTCGAAGGCTACACCATTGTTGTTGGTGCTGACAGCAAGTCGATGGTCGTGACTCTGCCTGCAGGCCTCCCGGAAGGGACCAAGCTCGACATCATCATCCCGCGTAACGACGTGGTCGACACCGGCGGCAACATCCTGAAGGACTCCGGCGACTGCAACAACGAAACCGGCTACGACTACTACTTCTCCACTTCCGGTGCTTGTTCTGACCGCGTGGAAGGTGAGTGCGCCGGCTACATCAAAATTTGCGTCATCACCTACGAAGCCCCGAACCTCGCCACCGGCGAAATCGGTGCTCCGGTCCAGGTTTGCGACACCGGCATCTACTCCGGTGCCATGGCGACCCTGAACACCTATGCTCCTTCCGTCTTCATCGATTGCTGCAGCAACGTCGCTGGCTTCCAGCAGCTGAACGGCAAGGGCGGCGATGTGAATGAGGATGACGTTGAGATCGCCCTTGAGTGGCTGACCGAGACCCTCGGCCTGACCACCAATATGGACACTGACTACGCTTGGGTTGCTTTCACCCCGGATGCCGCTAACGACATCGACACCTACGCTGTCGTCGTTAACACCAGTGATACCGGCGCCAATGTCCTGACTTCCTGTAACAGCAACGATAACGTCTGTACTCCGACCTGTACTGGTTCCTTCGGCGAAGAAGGTTGCGCCTCTGAAGTTACCAATTACACCATCATCTTTGTTGGCGACACCAGCAAGGACGCCAGCTTTGGCCTTTCCAACATCAACGTTGGCGACTCCGTCATGATCTACCCGGTTGACGACTTCGGCTACTTCGGCGAAGCTTCCGATGCCACGGTCCTCGCCGACTGCGCTGAGCCGACCATCATCCCGCAGACCGCTTACGGCGTCTGCAACACCGAAGGCGGCGTTGCTGCCCTGAACCAGTACGGTTCCGGTGCTGAACTGGCCGACGAAGGTCTGGGTGGCACCATTGCTTCCCTGCTCTACCCGGTCACCCCGCGTATGCTCGGTCGTCAGCTGGATGTTCCCTACAGCGGGTCTGATCCTCTGACCGGCAACCCGAATCCGAACGCCGCTCCGTACCTTGACGAGCCGATCGTGATCTGGGACCTGTACGAAGGCAACACTTTCTTTGATGCTGACGTTGCCGGTCCGTCCTGGGCCGTTGATGATTCCATCCAGATCCAGGATGCCTTCCAGACTTACAACAGCTACGATGCGACCGCTTTCGCAGCTTACGCTCCGGCACGTCGTGTTGGCCTGAACGTCTCCGAAGACCTGATGAGCACTGTTGGTACAGTCGCCTATGACGGCACCGCTGACCTCAGCCTCTTCGCCGTTCTCAACAACGTCACCTCCCAG